>CAZEWS010000040.1:353-16843 GCA_964515985.1 uncultured Rikenellaceae bacterium
TAGATAAATCTAGAAACCATGAAAAATATAGCACTTTTATTAGTACTGGGATTATGTGTTGCTTCATGTGCGGATTTTCTGGAGGAGGATCTGTCCACACTGATTACATCTGAAAGTGGCGCATTAAACAACGAGGCCGGTCTTACTGCAGCCCTGGCCGGAGCTTATAAACCTCTTACCGCCACCTGGGGTTCGGGGCTTGGTAATGCATCAACGCAGGCCATTTTAATGGGAAGCGATGATCTGACCACTCACAAAGCAAGTAATAAAGCTGACTTCAGGGAATTTGACCAGTTCAAAGTTGCACAGCAAAACGGAAGATTACCTTTCGTCTGGAGCGGTGCATATAAATCGATCCAGGGGTGTAACAACATCATTGCGAACTATAAAAATGCCACGGGTGATGGCAGAGGTATATCTTCAGATGGCCGGATGGCCTTTAAATGACAATTCCAAATACGCTATGGCGGCCAGCAAGGCAAAGGAAGTAATCGATAATGAAGACACTTATGGATTTGGGTTGATGGAAGACTTTGCTGATTTGTGGCCAAATGCTACTACCAACAATGACGGAAACAAAGAGGAGGTATTTGCCCTTAACTTCTGGGCGGGACAATGGTATAACGGCAATGCCGTATACGGATCTCCTGCAAGACCTTCAGATGAAGGTGGATGGGATGATTATTTTACAGAACTTACCTTTTTCAATGAATTTCCCGATGGTTACAGGAAAGAAATCACCTTCCAAACAGAACTGGATGATGGAACGCCATGGCAGAACTTTTCTACCGGACGTCCCTACTTTAAGAAATTGCAGGGACCAAATAACGACTGGCTCAATGCGATTTCACTTCCGCTGGAAAGAATGGCCGAGGTTTACCTTATCTATGCCGAGGCTCAGGTAATGGCAACTGGTAATACTACGGATGCAGGTGCCCTTGAAGCGGTTAATAAGATTGTCCGTCGTGGAGCCGGGTTACCCATTGATACACCCGATGCTGCTGTGGATTGGACATCTGCCACCCAGGATGAGATTGTACAGGAAAAAGCCTGGGAATTTGCTGGAGAATATTGCCGGTGGTTTGACCTGGTGAGGTTACAGAAGGTCGAGGAAGTAGTAGATAAAAAGGATACGGATGATTTACAACCCCTTGGTCCCATACAGTATTTCCTTCCGCTTCCGGCAAGTGAAACGCTGGCCAACCCGAATCTGACGGAATAACTGTAATTAATAAATATCATTTGCAGAAGAAGAGAGGCGTATCATACAAGCGCCTCTCTTTGTTTACGTATTTTACCCGAACGACCATGAAAAATCTATTGATTGCGATCTTAAGTATTGTTCTTGTATCATGCACTGAGAAGCCGGTTGAAATACCGGAACACTTCAAAATTGTTGACTAGGTGATCTGGGTCGTTGAAGACCTGGACAAGGTCATGGACCATTGGGAAAACCTCGGATTCAACCAGATGATGTACCTGGATACTGTTCAGGCCATTCTCTCGAAAACTGGTACCAAAGTAGAATTGCTTGTGGCCAAAGCAAATCTGGGGGGGGTGCACACATAACATGGATACAGCCACTGGAAGAAAAATCTGTATTTGCCCGGTTTCATTCAGATTATGGCGATGGTGCAATGAGCCTTGTCCATCGTCTCCAAAATGAAGATGCTCTAATCCAGGAATTGGCAAGGCTTTCTGAGCTGGGAGTTGATGTACTGGAGGAAGTATCCATTACAACCAGTAAGGGTGATCTGGTTTATGTATTGATGGATACCAGGGAGGAAGGTAAATACATTTTGGGATATACGTATGGGGAAGCTGATGACCAGTTTTTCAAGGATCTCAAAGCAGAGAACCTGCATAATATGAAGATAAATCAATATGCCTTTGCTATCCGGAACCAAAAACCTGTTTCAGAGTTTTGGGCCAAACTCGGCCAACCTGATTTCCAGATCAATTACCCGGAATTAGGTAATATGCATTATTATGGTGAACCGACTGATCACGAACTGATCCAGGGTTGGCAAAGGCATGGTAGTATCGCCTATGAATGGTGCATACCTGTCAAACCTCCGATTGTATACGAAGATCATATTAAAGCACATGGTGAGGGCATCCATCATCTGGCCTTTACAGTGGAGGATATGGATGTCGCTCTGAAAGATTTTACATCAAGAGGTTATATTAATTCCATGGGAGGTACATGGGGCGAAGAAGGTAAACCTGGCTCCGGGAGGTATGAGTATATTAACCTTGAGCATGCCGGAGGTGTGACAATGGAACTTTTATGGAATTTTAAGTAGTGTATAGTTTAAATTAACTTATATTTATTGGAGTTTTTTCTTCAAGATAAATTGTAAATAAAATACCTGATGCCTGTGAAAAAGAAAAAATATCAGTGGATACCACTCTTATTGTTTTGCTTCTTTATCTTATCATGTTCTCCTGATCGGGATCTGATGGTAATGACTGTCAGGGGGGCAATCAATGCCGATAGTTTGGGTGTATGCCTGTCTCATGAACACGTATTGGTCGATTTTATCGGGGCCGATAGTGTAACTCCCGACAGGTATGATCCTCAGGAGGTGATCCAGGTGGTGTTGCCCTTCCTGATGGAAGCAAAAGAACTGGGATGTCAGACCTTTTTTGAATGTACCCCTGCTTATTTAGGAAGGGATCCGGAACTGCTATTAAAACTGTCAGAATTATCAGGTCTTCAGATTGTTACAAACACCGGGTATTATGGAGCCCGGAATGATCAACATCTTCCGAAGCATGTTTTTTCAGAAACAGCTGTCCAGCTGGCAGATCGCTGGATTTCAGAATGGAAAAGTGGTATAGATGGAACGGAAATCAAACCTGGATTTATTAAAATTGGAGTTGATCCCGGTTCCCTTTCAGAGTTACACAGGAAAATAGTTAAGGCTGCTGCATTAACCCATTTAAAGACGGGATTAGCCATTGCGGCCCATACTGGTCCTGCCATAGGAGCATTTGAGGAAATAGAAATTTTAAAAGAATCCGGAGTGGATCCTTCAGCTTTCATTTGGATCCATGCACAGAATGAAAAGAGCTTGGATCTCCACATAAAAGCTGCCCGTTTGGGGGTATTTATCAGTTTTGATGGACTGGGATGGGGCTCTTCTGAAGAATATGTAAAACTCATATCCAACATGAAATTACAGAATCTGCTGCATCAGGTGCTGATCTCTCATGATGCAGGCTGGTATCATGTTGGAGAACCTGGTGGAGGTCAATTTAAGGATTTCGGAAAATTATTCAGGGAACTGATACCGGCATTAAAACAAGCAGGATTTAATCAGGATGAAATTGATCAGTTACTTATTAAAAATCCCCGGAATGCATTTGGCATTAGGGTCAGAAAATACAAGAATTAAAACCGGTCGGACGAATGGAAGACGGGCGCCTACGCTAAAGCTTCAGCGCCAGCGTGCGGATCGTACACTTTTTGATAAAAATTAATATTGAATATCCATACAAATAACATACAAACCCATCAGCCATGAGACAGACTGTCCTTATTCTCGGAATGTTATTATTGAATACAGGATTATTCGCACAATCTGAGAATCCTGTTTCACATACAAATAAATTATCTGACCCGGAAAGTTCCCTGTGTAATTCTGTGGTTAGCGATTTAAGGTGTTACATTGAGAATCCTTCCATGGTGGAAAAAAACCAGGAAGCCCCCCATGTTCCAATGGTGCCATTCAAAAACCTGGAGCAGGCTCTTACATCAAATTGGGAGGATTCACCATTCTTTCTTACCCTGAATGGTACCTGGAAATTTCACTGGACTAAAAGCCCGATTGAATCTCCGGGATACTTCCAAATGAATGAATATGATGCAAGCGATTGGGATGATATTCAGGTTCCCGGAACCTGGCAGATGCAGGGATACGGATATAACATTTATCGAAATGTGCCCATGGAATTCGCTCCTTACGATCCCCCGCATGTACCGATTGATTTTAATCCTACTGGGTATTACATCAGGGAATTTGAAGTCCCTGAATCTTGGGGTGACAGAAAAACGCTCCTGCATTTCGATGGCGTAAAAGCAGCGTTCTGGGTATGGGTAAATGGTCAATATGTAGGATTTGATAAGGGAAGTATGACACCCGCAGAATTTGATATTTCAGATTACCTGGTACAGGGTAAGAACAAAATTGCAGTCAGAGTGGTAAGATGGTCCGATGGGAGTTACCTTGAAGATCAGGATATGTGGAGGTTTGCAGGTATTTATCGCGTGGTATACATTTTTTCCACACCCGACATTCATATAAGGGATTTTTTTGTTACGACCGACCTGGATGTATCATATAGGGACGCAGACTTAACGGTTGAATGTTTCCTGATTAATGAAACCGGTATAACCCAGGGTAAAATGTCTGTAACTGCCCGCTTATTCGATCAGACTAATAAGGAAATATCTGTATTCAATGCCAATATCAAATCATTGCCGGCAGGTATGCAATCAAAGCTCACCCTGGCACAGGAGATCAAAAATCCTTTAAAGTGGTCAGCCGAAAAGCCAAATCTTTATAGTCTGATCCTCACACTCGAAAATTCAAAGGGTGAGGTCCTCGAGACTATCGAAGAAAAGGTGGGATTCCGTGAACTTGAAATCAAGAATGCCCAGGTACATGTAAACGGAGTGCCAATCAAGATCAAGGGTGTCAACCGTCACGAACATGATCCAATACACGGACGAACCATGAGCAAAGAGCTGATTGAAAAGGATTTCCGTTTAATGAAAGAGTTAAATGTGAACAGTATCCGTACATGCCATTACCCCGATGATCCGCTGTTCTATGAGCTTGCCGATAAATGGGGATTCTACATATGTAATGAAGTCAATGCAGAATGCCATTACGGCCAAAATTATCTGGCATGGCAACCGGGCTGGGAAAAGGCTTTCATGGACAGGACAGAAAGGTATTTACAAAGAGACAAGAACCATCCTTGTGTGATCATGTGGAGCATGGGAAATGAATGTGGCCTGGCTCCTGTCCATTATAAAATGGCAGGGTATGTCAGAAAAGCTGATCCGACAAGATTTCTTTATCATCAAACAAATTATCCAAATGGAGATGCCCCGTTTGCTGATATTTGCGGAACCAGATATCCCAGTCCGTCCATGCTTGATGCCATAGGTGATACAACACAGCGGCCTGTAATTCTTGGCGAATATGCACATGCTGCAGCCAATTCCATGGGGCATTTTGATGAATACTGGGAAAGGTTTTACAGGTATCCATCCCTGCAGGGTGGATACATATGGGATTGGGTAAACCAGGGACTTCTCGTGGATCTGCTTACGAGCACGGATAAATCAGGATATGATCACCAGGTTGTACTGATGGGCCGTCCTGAACATGTGGATGGGAAAGTGGGTAAGGCAATATTGTTCAACGGACTGGATGATTTCGTGGAGATCACTCCTCATCCGGTTCTTAATGTTACAGAAGATGCATTGACGCTTCAGACCTGGATATATCCAAGGGGATTTAATGGTTCGAATGCCATGATCACGAAGGGAGATCATGCTTTCGCCCTGGAACAGAACCATAAGGATTCCATTCATTTCACCTTATATACTGACCGGAAATACCAGGTTTCCGCTTACCTGCCAAGGGACTGGAACCATAACTGGCATCATGTGGCCGGAGTTTATAATGGCAGGAAGATGATGATCTACCTGGATGGAAAAGAGATTGCCACGGGTGAAGCAAAAGGCAATATCCGAAGAACATTTTACCCGGTTACCATTGGTAAAAACCATGAGCGTGACCATGAAAACCAACCCGGTCCAATTTCAAATGCAGTGTTTGACGAGGTTATGATCCATAGTGAAGCTCTCGATCCCGGACTCCTTGGGTGGTACCTGGAGAAACCTGTTGATACAAGAAACATCTTGTTATGGTTGCCCTTTGAAGATTATGCCAATAATGGGAAGTTCCTGTGTTACGGAGCAACACCCCAGGCATCTGCAACCATGGATGGCATTATTTTTTCGAGTCGTGAATACCAACCAGAATCCTGGCAGGCAAAGAAAAGTCATGCCCCGATTAAAATCACCTCAATTAACCTGAATAAAGGCCTGGTTAAAATCGAGAACAGACACCACTTTACAAACCTTGATGAATTCAACCTGAAATGGAAGGTCCTCGAAGACGGCCATATCATCCGGAACGGTGAAATCAATCCTTCCATCCCACCCCTGAAATCGGACCTTGTTACCATTCCTTTCCTGAAACCAGAATTAATAGAGGGAGCCGAATATTACCTGAGATTTGAATTATGCACAAAAGAGGATCTGCTTTGGGCAGAAAAGGGATATGAAATAGCCTTTGAGGAATTCCGGTTACCTTATACTTCAGATAAGTCAGCTCTGTATCCGGAAGGAATTCTGGATATTATTAAACAGGAATCCGACATCATTATCAATGGTGACGGATTTCAATATACCTTCAACAAGCAAAATGGCAATTTGAGCCAGATCACTTATTACGGGAATGATTTTCTTTCAGCAGGTCCCCGGTTAAATGTATCAAGGCCATCCATCGTAAACGAGATCTCTATCTGGACTAGAGCAGAATATATGGATTGGTACGAATGGGGATTGGATTCTCTGATACATGAAGTTAAATCTGTCTACATGGAAAAAATCTCAGACAACGAATTTTTGATAAATACAGAAATACATTCATTTTCATTTAAGGAGCGTACTTTACAGTTTATCAGCAATGTTACATATACATTCCTGGGATCTGGAGATTTGATCATGGACCATCATGTCATCTGTCACCTGGAATTCCCGGCACGCCGTGCCAGTCAAGATATTCAATGGATACAAAAGCTTGGGCTTCAAATGAAGCTTGCAGAGGGTATCGAAGGATTGATCTGGTATGGAAGGGGTCCTTTCGAAACTTATCCTGACCGGAAAACCGGAGCTAAAACCGGGATCTATAAGGTATCTGTTCAGGAAATTGAAATGCCCTATATTCTCCCCCAGGAATTCGGGAATCACACAGATGTCAGATGGGCTGTTGTAACCCATGAAAGCGGGAATGGACTTGCATTCATCGGCGAGGATATGATGAATGTAAGCATAAACCCTTATGAAAACCTTGAATCAGCATGGTATCCCTTCCAATTGAAACGGACAAACGAGGTCACACTAAACATTGATCACCGGGTAAGTGGCGTGGGAGGTACCCCTATTACAGTGCGGCATGCATACAGAACATATCCGGATGAATACCAGTACCGGATAAGAATAAAACCATTTGATCCTGATCAGATTGATCCTGAACAACTGGCACGTCAATCATGGTAAAAACGCCTTAACGTTTTGAAGTATGAAAAAGGTACTAATGACAGTCTTTTATTTGATTTACTTACTCAATGGCAGTTTCTGCCAGGATCCTGAACCTGCTGAATCGCTGGTTAATATCTGGGAAGATTCCGTTTCCATTCCAACCTATCTTGTAGATGAGCCTGATCTGAATCCCAGGTTTTACGACGGAAGGGCATACCAGGGTGCACAGGGAAGGATTTATCCCTACCCCATTTATGAAAGTTTGTCTGATACAAGGGTAGAGAAGGAGTTTGATATGATATACCTGGAAAATGAATTCATAAAAATAGATATTCTCCCGGAAATTGGTGGAAGGTTATTTGGTGCATTGGATAAAACCAATGGATATGATTTTATTTATCGCCAGCATGTGATTAAACCTGGTCTGATCGGTATGCTTGGAGCATGGATCTCAGGGGGAATTGAATGGAATTTTCCACACCATCACAGGGCCACAGCCTTCATGCCGGTGGACTATGTTATGATCAATAATTCTGATGGAAGTGCCACGTTATGGATCGGGGAACTTGAGATCCGCCACAGGATGAGATTTATGTTAGGCCTTACAGTATATCCCGGGAAATCCTATTTTGAAGTTACTTTCCGGCCGCTAAACCGTACCCCTTTTGTACATTCTTTCCTCTATTTTGCCAATACGGGAGTGCATACCAATGAGGATTACCAGGTCATATTCCCACCCTCCACCCAGTTCGGGACCTATCATGGTAAGAACCAGTTTGTGCGGTGGCCCATATCCCATGAGGTGTATAACAGGGTTGATTATACAGAAGAGGTGGATATATCCTGGTGGAAAAACCACCCGGAATGGACCAGTATTTTTGCCTGGAATTATAAAGATGATTTCGTGGGCGGATATGATCATGGGAAGGAAGCCGGTATCCTGTTACTGTCCAACCATCATATTGCGCCTGGAAAAAAATTCTGGACCTGGAGTACGGGTCCCAGGGGTCAAATGTGGGATGCTGCACTGACCGAAACCGACGGTCCCGAACTGGAGCTAATGATCGGGGGATATTCAGATAACCAGCCGGATTATAGCTGGTTACAGCCTTATGAATCAAAATACCTGAAACAGTACTTCTACCCGATTCGTGAAATTGGAAGTGTCAAAAATGCCAATCTGAATGCCGCAGTAAATCTTGAGTGGACTGCTGATAATCAAGTATTCATAGGATTCAATACGACATCTGTAAGGAAAAATGCCAAAATACTATTGCTGGCGGAAGATGAAATCCTATTCGATACAATCACTGATATTGATCCGGGTAATCCATTTGTTAAGGAGATCCGTATTCCGAAAGCTACCCGGAACAAAAACCTGAAAACAGTCCTATATTCTTCAGAAGGGGAAAAGTTGATCAGCTACAAGCCGGTGGAACTGGAAGAAACCCCCATGCCAGACGTGGCTGTTCCCCCTAAACCACCTGAAGAAATTGAAACGGTGGAACAATTGTATCTTACGGGACTGCGTCTTGAACAATTCTACAATCCTTCTTTCAAACCTGAACCCTATTACTTCGAGGCACTCACCAGGGATCCTGACAATTACAGGGCCAATACAGCTTTCGGCTTGCTTTACCTGAGAAATGGTATTTTCGATAAGGCGGAACAACACCTGAAAATTGCTGTCAGCCGTATCACAAACAACTATACCAAGCCACGTGATGGCGAAGCATATTATTATCTGGGTTTATGCCAGAAATACCAGGGGAAATACAAAGAAGCCTATAAACACCTCTACCAGGCAACCTGGAGCCAGGCCTTTCATTCTGCTGCTTACTTTCAACTTGCCCAGATGGAATGCCGGGATGGAAATTATGAAAAAGCATTGGATCACCTGGACCGCTCCATTTCGACCAATACGGGAAATACAAATGCCCGTAATCTACAATCTGCTGTTCTGAGAAAACTGGGAAGACCGGAGGAAGCCCTTAATTTAAGCATGGAAACGAAAAATGCAGATCCACTTGATATCTGGTCTGAATTTGAAATTTACCTGTCCAGTTATGCCCTGGGGAGATCTCAGGAAATGAAGAAGGCCAAAGCTGCTTTAAATAGGAAATTCAGGAATTATGTGCAAACATACCTTGAACTTTCCCTCGACTATGCCATGGCAGGATTCTTTAACGGTGCTATTGAGGTACTTACATTACCTGGAACATCCCTTGGGCAGGAACAGTTGAACCATCCCCTGAGACATTATTACCTGGGTTATTTCTGGCTGCAGACAGGTCATAAAGATAAGGCACTCGAACATTTTCAATTGGCTGAGAAAATGCCACCTGATTACTGTTTCCCATTCAGGCTGGAATCCATAGAGATCCTTAAAACGGCAATGACCATCAATCCTTCTGACGCAAGAGCAGCTTATTACCTTGGCAATCTCCTTTTTGAGAAACAACCTGAGAAAGCAATGTCCTGGTGGGAAAGATCAAAGGAACTTGACGATACTTTTCCTACTGTGCTCCGGAATCTTGGATGGGGATATTATAAAATTCGAAACGATTTTTCAAAAGCGATCAGCAGCTATGAAACAGCTTTCTCACTTAATCCTGACGATCAAAGGGTCCTGTATGAGTTGGACCTGGTATATGCTGACAGCAGGGTCTCTCCAGAAAAGCGATTAAAACTACTTCAGGAAAACCATGATGCCATTACAGATAATTATGTTGTAGATGCACTGGCAAGGGAAGTAATGCTCCTGGTTCAATTGGGGAGATATGACGAAGCACTTGAAATAGCAGGGAATAATTACTTCAGGCAATGGGAAGGTGTAAGTAAGGCATATGCCTCTTATGTTGATGCTTATTTGTTTAAAGGCTTGGATCATTTAAATAGTGGAAAGTATGATCAGGCCCTGCAGGACTATCTTAAAGCGATGGAGTACCCTGATAATATGATGGTTGCTGAGCCATACAGGGGAGGTCGTTCCAGCCAGGTACATTATTTCATTGGGACAGCTTATGAAGAGCTGGGAGATCTGGGAAGTGCCAATAAACATTATCAGAAGTCCGTCAATAAGAAACAGGACAAAGAATTATCAGAAATCCATTATTATAAAGCATTATCCCTGGCAAAACTTAGCAGAAAAGATGAAGCTAAGAGAATATTTAACGGCTTGATTCGTATTGGGGAAAACAGACTTGGGCATCCTGAAGAGGATTTCTTTGCAAAGTTTGGAGAGAAACAAACTCCCGACGATAAAAAAGCCGATGCATACTTCCTGATGGGGCTTGGTAACCTTGGTAATGGAGATCTTGAATCTGCAAAGAAAGATCTGGCCCAGGCTGTGGAACTCAACATAAATCATATATGGGCAGCTGCATTACTGACACAGTTGAATTCGGGGAAAAGCATATCTTATGACAAATAAAAACACAATGAGTTTAAAACCAATGACCAGGCGGGATGTACTTAAGACTATTGGATTAGGATCTGCATTCCTGTTGACCGGGGCTTATATTCCGGATGACCCTGGTAAAAGGCACCTGATCACCCTTAGTTACGATGACGGATTTGAAAGATCAAGCATTAAAACTGCAGATATCTATGAGAAATACGGCTTGTCAGCTTCAATTAATGTGATTGCTTCTGCCCATGAAAAACAATTTGAACTCCCCAATGAGTACCACAAGTGGCCTGTTGGAGATTTTGAGCTCTGGAACGAACTGAAATCCAGGGGACATGAAATCATGCCCCATGGTTACAAGCATGAGAACTTAAGTCAGATTCCTTTTAATGAAGCTCAGGAATTGATTCTGATATGCCTTGATGTTTTTTCCAAAGAACTGGATGGATTTGATGCAAAAGAATCGATTTTTAATTTCCCATATAATGCCTCTACTCCACAACTTGAACAATGGTTAACAATACAGGTAAAGGCTTTCAGAACAGGGGGAGCGGCAGTTAATCCACTACCTTTTAAAGGAATGAAGAGATTGACATGTGCTTCATACGGACCGGAAAACATTGACAACCATCTCGAAAATACTATTAATGAATTCCTGAAAGGACCATCCGGCTGGTTGATTTTTAATACCCACGGTCTCGATGAAGAAGGATGGGGACCAATGAGTTCAGTTTTTCTTGATGAATTGCTGGATAGACTAAAAAAAACGGACGGGGTTAAAATATTGCCGGTTGCAAAAGCTCTGAATAAAATGAAATAATGATATGCGATTATGAATATTCAATGTATTAGGTTGAAAAGAATTCTTTTATGGGTGGTTCCTTTTTCACTGCTCATTCTAAACACTGTGATCGGTGGGATGGCCCTGGAATTTTATAAAAAGGTGGCTGATTATTATAATAAACCCTTGTGTTACTGGCAGGGAGGGTATGCATGAATTCGGGGAATCCTGGGCAGGTATGAATTTGAACCCGGTTACCGGAAAGTTGTGACAGTAGTGTCAGATGAAACAAAAGGAACCGTAGTGTCAGATGCCATTAAACTTAGATTTATCAAATAAAAACGCAAATGATATGAAAAAAACAGGCAAACATTTCATCCTGCTTTCAATAGTGGTTGTGCTAATGGCAACCAGCTGCCAAAAGCCAAAAAAAGGTATTGTTATCCACATTTATCCTGACTCTGTTATATCAGATGTTTCCCACCATCCAATAGGGATCAATGTGGATTATTTTACGGATGATGATAACTACCTTAAACCGGCGCGAAGAACAGCCGATGCCCTGAAAGCCATGGGCGTAAAATATCTCAGGTATCCTGGCGGGAATAAGTCAGACTTCTATTTTTTCTCTGTTCCACCTTACGAAGAATCAATTCCCACGCTTGCGCGGACCGGAAAAGGAGCCGTTGGTGGTCGGCACAGGATGCTCAAAGATTATTCAGAGTTTGCAGTTGATGTGCTTGATTTTGATGAGTTTATGACTATGTGCAGTGAGATTGGAGCAGAACCTGTCATCACTGTTGCTGTAGATGAATACCTTGTAGATTACCCCGGGGGATGCACATGGGCCAGCCGCGAGGAACTCATTCAAAACGCTGTAGAGTGGGTTAGATATGCCAATATCAAAAAGGGGTACAACATCAAATACTGGATGATAGGGAACGAAAGCTGGCACAGGCAAAATGAAAATTCTACTCCGGAAATTTATGCAAACGATGTGATTGACTTCTCAAAAGCGATGAAAGCTGTAGATCCGTCCATTTATATCATTCCCAATGGAAATTCGATTGATTTCTGGGAAAAGGTTATAAAAATTGCCGGTGATCATATAGATCACCTTTGTTTCAGCAATTACCCTGTATATGAGTATAAAGCCGGATATGCCACTTACCGCGATACCTTACAGGATTTAATGCATCCTGTGAATCGTGCTTTGACTGCCATTGAGAAGTTTGCTACACCTGAGCAAAAGAAGAAATGGAAATTGATTAATGCCGAATATGGCCCGTTTGACTGGGGCAATTACTGGCCAAAGATCAATAACATGGGTATGAACCTGGCAAATTTTGAGATGACAGGCGAACAATTGCTAGAACCGTCGCTTCTCTTCTCCTGCTTCTGGAATACCCGATGGATTAACAATGACTCAATAGAGAATAGTGCCTATGATGCGCTTGATAAAGAAGGTAACTTCAATGCAAACGGAATGGGTTTGATGATCTGGGGTAACTACCTGCATGATAAAATGGTCAGAACCACTTCAATCCTTCATCTCCGAAGTTACGCAAGTTTTGACCCGGAGCAGCGGAAAGTTTTTGTCTATCTGATTAATAAACTGGATGAATCCCGGCATGTTCGCCTGCATTTTGAAGATTATGAAAGTGCCGGAATACTGCAGTCATGGGAACTTGTTGCGGAAGGGCCCGATGATTGCGATCCTGTGTGGAGGGAATTCACCGGATTTAGGAATACTTCAGAACTTAACCTGGAAGGGACTTCAATTACGGTGCTTGAATACCAGCTTGAGGAGTTACCCGATTAAAGAAATCCTTGCATTCCAGATACTTTAAACAATGCGTCAAGAGTAATTTATAAGCCAAATGATAATGAATAATATATTAAGCTCCTTTCTGATCATTATTTCCCTTCTTCTATCTGGCCATACACGGGCCCAGCAGAAGGAGGAAATACTTCTGAAAGGGATCGCCTACCGCCAGCTTGAAGGTGAGGGAGAGGAGTGTACAGATATCGATAAACTTAATGTATCATGGTACTATAACTGGACACCCGTACCGAATTGTCCCCCCGACCCAGATATTGAATTCATCCCCATGATATGGAGCGAAAAGTACCTGTTTGATGAAAATTATAAAAAGTACCTCCTGCCTTTGATAGGAAGTGATTATCCGGCGCTATTGGGTTATAATGAACCCAATTGGGACGGACAGGCAGAAATGTCGGTTGAAACAGCCCTGAAATACTGGCCTATGCTGGAAAAAACAGGATTACGCCTGGGAAGTCCCGCTACAACGGGCCACTCGGGAAGACGATGGTACCTATACGGTATTTTTCACTGCCATGAAAGAGGAAACAGAATACTGGCAGCACATTGGTGAACCGGGATATATACTGGATACCGGATTTGACAGTGTGGGCAAACTCTCAGTCAGAATAATAACCGATCAATAACAAATATTATGAGAGTAAAAGGCATCTGTTTATTTACCTCACTCATGATCTATATGGTAATACCTGGAAGTTGTACTTCAAACCAGGCCAGTGAATCGCAAACTTACTATGTATCGCCCTGGGGAGATGATGATTCCCCTGGAACCAAGGATCAACCATTCAGGACTATTGACAGGGTAAATACACTTGACGGGAACAACAATAAACGATCCGGTAAATTATGACAATCAGAACCTATATATTGGCTATTGTGTAGCAGAAAATAATCCAGGGGATCCCACCATCACCGATAATCATAGCGGTAACGGAATCCTGGCCTCATCGGTTGAAGGAGGAATTATTGAATACTGTGAAGCTTTCAATAATGGCTGGGATATGCCATGGGACGTAAACGGCCCGGTGGGGATCTGGGTATGGGATTGTACCGATTTCATTATTCAATTCTGCATTTCCCACGATAACAGGACCCACCCGGACGCGGCAGACGGAGGAGGATTTGATTTTGATGGAGGAGTTTCCAACTCGATTATACAGTATTGCCTTTCCTATCATAATGAAGGCTGTGGATTCGGTTTGTATGAATTTGGTGCAGCCAAACCATGGGAGAATAATATCGTCAGGTATAATATCAGCCAGGATGATGGTATCATCAACGGTGGTTCTGTTGGGATCTGGCGGCACGAATCGAGGGGCACCATGAGAAACTGTGAGATCTACAACAATACCTTCTACAACAGTAATCCAAACGGCCCATCATTATGGGTTTACAACAACTGGCCCGGCTTTAATTTCAGGAATAATATATTCATTTATGACGGATCTCTTGTATACCCGGGACAAAAAATAGAAACAGAGCTGTTTCAGGGGAATTGCTTTTGGAACCTGAAAGGAAATACGCAAATTCAGGGATTCTCTAACCTGGAAGAATGGGCAAAGGCCACGGGTAATGAAATCATTGATGGCCTTTTGATTGGATTATTCATTGATCCTGAATTACAGAATCCAGGAACCCTCAATTTAACAGATCCCGAAATGATCAATCTTGAGAATCTTTCAGGGTACAAGCTGAAACCGGGTTCTCCATTAATTGAAAAAGGCTTGAACCTGAAAGAAATGTTCGAACTGGCTCCGGGATCACAAGATATTGTCCGAACAAGTATACCTTCAGGGACTGGTTATGATATTGGCGCCATAGAATATATTCATAAATAAATCATTTATTCAGGGATCATGAAGCTTAAGAAGATTTATCATTGTATAGTTTTGGTTATTAGCTTGTTATTATTTGTCGCATGGTTTAATTCTTGCAAGAATCCAGATATTCAAGGGAAAAAACCAAATTTCATCTTTCTCCTGGTTGATGATTTGGGTTGGACAGACCTTGGATGTTATGGCAGTAAATTTTACGAAACCCCCAACATTGATAAACTAGCGTCAGATGGAATGAGATTCACCAGTGCCCTCTGGGCCCAAATTCGCATATAAGATAAGGTTTGGGGTATTTTTGCTCCAGAATGCGCGGCTTAAGACGAAGCATACTTCCATAACCATTGATGCCAATCGCGTCGAGTTCAGGACAATACTTCTCAATATCTTCTAGTCTGCTATCTCCGACGCCGCTCAGGATCGTGATTACGGGGTGGTTCCCGTCAATTTCCTTGATCATCTTTGCGAGCTTATTCATCGTCTTCCAGGCAAGAATTGTTTGCTCCGGGGACGCAAGCAATTCTATTTCATTACCAAGCGCCCACATCAAAAGCGCAGGGTGGTCTTTGCCGAGCATTGTGTTCTTAAGGATGCGGTCTGTCATCTCCGCAACGGACTTTTCGTTGCGGTAATCAAAACCTTGCCTTGGTTTGCCCATTCGATGCCCCATCAGGACTGTTATTGAGTTCTGCTGAGCCTGGTCCAGTCTTTCCTTAGAGAAAGACCAGGTACGAATCGAATTACCTCCCATCTTCACAAGAATATCAAGGTGACCACCTCCCCCAGCTCCCTTAATGAAATAAGGCTCACCGCCGCGCATGAGTTGGTAACCGTTTCCCTTACTAACGATTTCCACTTTTATCGCGTGTGCGCTAATGCTTATTTGAACAGATATTAAGAAAAAAAGCAAGCCGATAAACTTAGCGCTTCGTTTTATAAAACCTGTGACGTATTGATTCATTATCGATTTTAAATCATATTTTACAGGATAACAGGCTAGACAGGATAAAAAGACATCATGTTTATCAAGTTCATATAGTCCAAAATTTATATCATCGCATTTATGAAATTATGTACTAAGTCTTTTTCATCTTTGTGTATTCACATCTAAAGAGATTCTAGGTGAACCTTACTCCAGATATGGCCGGGATCCAATTTGAGTGCACTAGCAAACTCCTCCTTGGCTTTTTTAATCTGTCCCAAGCCTTCATAAGCCAGTCCGGTCAGATAATGATTTGCAGCCATCTGCATGTCCCTTGACTGCCCCGTTTCAAACT
>CAZEWS010000041.1:0-12670 GCA_964515985.1 uncultured Rikenellaceae bacterium
AAAACTGTGTATTCCTACTTACGAAAAAGTGTGTATTTGTATTTACCGATTAGAACTGAATAATTTCATCTTTACCGAAATATACATTTTGCTCAAAGAATTCAATATTTCTACCATTAAAATAAGGTCTCATTATATTATCAAGCGAACGCAATTTATTTTTATTGTTTTTAACATTCCTAACGTCTTTATCTGAACTAACAATAAAATCAAACCTATACTTAACATTAAGTTTATTACATTGCTCAACGCATTTACTTATTAATTGAAAATCATATGGAGATTTGATAAGAATTACTACAGTTGTATGTTCATCAAATACTAAATCAGAAGATCTTATTAAACTAAAAAAATTATATATATAAATGTAATAATATTTCGAATATTTTTTTTGACAGTTTAAATAATTAACTAATTCATTTAAGTTTGGGTATAATGTAATATCCCCACCTATTATATTAATTGTGTTTAGTCCACTATACTCTAATTGATATATAATGGATTTTATTTTTTCTAAGGTTTTAATAAGGGTTTAAACTGATACCACTCACCGATAAAAACCGCAAAAGGTTATACTGTTTTTTCAACTTTTTTTCAACAAAAGTGTAATTTATATTCATTCTAAATATTTATCGCTGATAATCAGCAACCTGTAGTTTACTCACCGGGTGACTCGAAGTCACCCGGTGAGTAGTAAGCTTATGCGTCCAGAAATACACAATGAAATGAACATAATGTGTTTGAAATATGAAAAATTGAACATATATTTGCAATCTGTTCAATAAACAGATAAATATGGACATGAACAACCCGGACCAATTTGATCGAAACAAACCCTATAATCAATTGCCATTATTACCCCCTCCGGATGAAGTTATCGATAATGAAATTTTATTGAGGTGGGGATACGCCAGCAGAGCACTTGCGCAATTAAACAGAAACATTCTGAGACTCCCTAATCCAAATATGCTTGTAAATACAATCACACTCCAGGAAGCACAAAGTTCTTCAGCGATTGAGAACATATTTACTACAGAGGATGAACTGTACAAAGCTGTATCGGATTCTGTAAAGGAAGAAGATGCCAGTCCCAATACCAGAGAAGTATTGAGATACAGAGAAGCCTTGTGGACAGGATATTACGACATTAAGAAAAAAGGGAAAGTGGATCAGGACTCTATAATAAAGGTGTATCAACAGGTAAAAGATACCAGGCAAGGTATCAGAGCACCACAATCACAAGTTGTAATAAAGAGGGGGCAAAGTGAATTGAGAGCCGGAGAGGTAATCTTTACCCCTCCAAGAGGAAAAGGTGTTATCGAGTCGAAAATGGAAAACCTTATCCACTACCTGAACGATCACGAAACATACTCAACCGACCCTTTGCTCAAAATGGCAATAGCTCATTACCAGTTCGAAGTAATTCACCCGTTTTCAGATGGAAATGGAAGGACGGGAAGGATATTAAATCTCTTGTACCTGGTAAATCAAGACTTATTATCTCATCCTGTCCTTTACTTAAGTAAATATATAATTGAGAATAAAGATGATTATTATTACAATCTGGGAGCCGTAACACAAAGGAAGTCGTGGAAAAACTGGATTATGTACATGCTAAATGCAGTAGAGCAGACATCAAAACACACCAATCAAATTATAGATGAGATAATTGACCAGATGAAAGCAACATTGGAATATGCCAGGGAAGAATTGAGGTGGTATAATAAAGAAATAAACGAAGCATTATTTACTCAACCATATGTTAAGCCCAAAATAATCGGGGATATTTCGGGCAAGACCAGCAGGACAACACTGACTAAATACATGTCAGACTTAACCCTGTTGGGAATACTCACTCCAAAACAGGATGGTAAAGAAGTGTATTATATTAATACCGACCTAGTTAGAATATTGGAGGGATAAAATAACTCACTCACCGGGTGACTCGAAGTCACCCGGTGAGTTATACACTATTATCGGTTTTTATCTCATTCCCGCTTTTCAAAATTTTATAACTTTAATCACTGTTTTAAGGAATAATGAAAATCTTAATCGCACCTGATTCATTTAAAGATTGTTTACCGGCAAGTGAAGTGGCACTCTCTATTGAACTTGGAATTCTTAAAGTTTTTCCCGATGCAGAGATTATAAAAATCCCTTTAGCTGATGGTGGCGAAGGAACCGTTGAGGCACTTGTTAATGCTACGGGTGGAAAAATAATAAATATTCAGGTACATGATCCCTTAATGCGGAAAATCGATTCATTTTTCGGGATCCTGGGTAATAGTAAAACAGCCATAATTGAAATGGCCGCTGCATCCGGAATTGAACTGCTCACAGAAAAAGAAAGGAATCCCTGGCTTACCACTACCTTTGGAACCGGCGAACTGATTAAAGCAGCTTTAGACTTTGGCTGCCAAACCATCCTTATTGGTATTGGAGGTAGCGCAACAGTTGACGGGGGAGCAGGAATGGTTCAGGCATTAGGGGTTGAATTACTTGATAAACAAAACAAAAGCATCGCAAAAGGAGGTAAAGGACTTGCCCAATTAAACACCATTAATACAGATACGCTGGATGTAAGATTGAAAGGGGGAAAAATATGGGTCGCATGCGATGTAAAGAACCCGCTACTTGGTAAAAACGGTGCAGCCAAAGTCTATGGACCACAAAAAGGTGCAAATCC
The DNA here is from genome assembly GCA_964515985.1 of uncultured Rikenellaceae bacterium. GTDB lineage: Bacteria > Bacteroidota > Bacteroidia > Bacteroidales > VadinHA17 > CAZEWS01. The sequence goes on from CAZEWS010000041.1 coordinate 2,687, forward strand.
GGAAATAATTAATAAACTGGAACAAAACCTGGCACACTATTCTGAAGTTATTGAAACACAACTGGGTATTGCTATTGCCAATATTCCCGGCACAGGCGCAGCAGGCGGATTGGGGGCAGGATTCATGGCTTTTCTGAACGCCGAACTAAAACCGGGATTTGAACTTATCAGTGAAATAGTTCACCTCGCAGAACAAATAGTTAACGCCGATCTTGTGATTACGGCTGAAGGAAAAATCGATTATCAAACCCGGTTCGGGAAAACTCCTGCAGGTGTAGCCGGTATTGCGAAAAACTTTAACAAACCCCTTTTGGCATTTGCCGGTTCACTTGGACCAAGGGTGGAAAGCCTCAATGAATTGGGATTTACGTCCATTATTCCCATAACGGATAAACCCATGTCCCTGCAGGAATCCATCACTAATGCAGGTGAACTTCTTCAGGATGCAGCTGAAAGAACTATGAGGATACTTAAACTTGATTATTGGGGGTTGTCTGAAAAGTAGCAGAAAAACCCTTTCCCGGGAGATGATTAGTTACACTCTACTTTGGATATCTTCCGAATAACTTATTGAAAAACCGGTGAAATTTATGCCCCCCCTTCACAGGTTCTGCAAACATCAGGATACATTCTTTAGTGATCAGATCGATATTATGTTCTTGCAAAAGTTCAATGGCTTCTTTTGTTTCCGACATTTGTTGTATCCAGATTTGTTTTATTCCTTTCTCCAAAGCCTGGTTTACCAAAGGAAACGTCTGGTCCTTTTTTGTAACAATTAATAATTTCTTTGCTTTATCCGGAAGCGAGGTAACATCAGGATAACAGACAGCATTTTCAATTGTATCGGCATTGGGATTAATCGGATAAATTTTGTATCCTCTTTCAATAAGATGATCATAAACGCCGCGTCCAAACTTTTTGGTATTCCTGGATACCCCGGCTATGGCAATTTCTTTATCTGAAAGAAATTCCTGAATAGTACGTAAACTGGTCATATGATTTTTTTATTTTTTGCTAAAATAATCCATCTATACTATTTTTCCAAAGAATATACTTTCAATTAACCTTTATTTACAAACCGACAAGTATTAGTGCCAATTTTCGAAAATCCGGGTTTTGTACGGTTCAGAAACAAACAGAACCATCTGAATCAATACATCAGATGGTTCTGTTTTTAAACCCCAGTGGTGAAATTTATATATGAAAAGAATTGTCTAATACATTGTATTGATCAATTGCCCGATTGCATTTCGGTTCTTCACTGCAAATCGTATTTGTCTTCCGGTTTTGGTAATCAGATTCAACCCATTTGGGAAGATCTTCATGGTATTATAAAAGATAACTTCCTTTATTTGTTCAGGTAAAATTTCCAGATTAAAACGTCCTGCATCAGGATTCCTTGTTTTGAAATAAATACGTTGATTGGTAACAATCAGTTTGCCTTCAACTTTATCCTCGTCAATGTAATATTTTGTATCCCCGGCTTTTATCACCGTTTCGTTTGCTTTCAGATTAACAACCATTATAATACATTTTTATGATGAAAGAATTGTTTTTGTTATAAGGACGATTGAGTTCGCTAAAAGTTGCAAAAATTGTTGATTTTTTTAATAAAAAAAATCAGTTACTCACTGCGTTCGTGAGAACACTTCGTTAAGTTCATGGACCGGAACAGGAAAAATATTCTTAGGAAAAATCCGTAAGGTCACTTAATAAAAAAATTATTACCTTGATCATTTGATTTAATAATATGGATTTAATGAATTATTTTCTGATAGGATTCGGGACATTTTTCTTAATTTTTTCTCTGCTTATTTCCATTATGATCTGGATAGAGAATAAATTTTCAGCCGGACTGAAATTTTTTCTGTTATTTTTACCCTTGCCTCTTCTGTTTTTCCTCGCCGGATGGTATCGATTTCCTTACCAGGAAATTATTGGAATATTGCTAATTTCAGCAACAGTTATCACAGGAATAATAATCCTTTTCCCTTCAAAAACGAATAAATTTCAAAACAGGTCCATTCCTGTTAACCGAATTGATGAAAGAGATACAATGTTTTCCCGGAAGGATCTGGTTCCCGATACAAAGCATTTCCGGGAATATTATGTGAAAAATCCTGAGAAGAAGGCAAAGGATGATTTGTTCCGTGAACTTCCGGGATTGTTAAAACCAGGCACTATCTATTATAACCGCCTTGCCTTCGCCGCAGCAAATGCAAGCTTTTTTACCATTGAACAATTACACTCCCTGGTAAGGGGAAATAAAACCAATGAAGTAGAACCTGTAAATAAAAATCAGATTACCAGGTTTATAAAAACATGGGCAAAAAAGCTCGGAATCCTCGATGTTGGGATAACCGAATTAAAGGAATATCATTTATACTCAGTTGGTGGCAGGAATGAACGGTATGGTATGGAAGTAATAAACTCGCACAAATTTATCATTGCTTTAACGGTTGAAATGGATTATTCAATGATGTCAACCAGTCCGTTAGCCCCTACGGTAATGGAATCAGCACAACAGTACCAGAATTCAGGATCCATTGCTATTCAGATCGCTCAATTCATCCGCAATCTGGGGTATTCAGCCCGGGCACACATCGATGCCAATTATGAACTGATTTGCCCCCTTGTAGCCCGTGACGCCGGATTGGGAGAAATTGGAAGAATGGGGCTTTTAATAACACACGGTTATGGGCCACGTGTTAGAATATCTGTAGTAACCACCGACTTGCCTCTTTTTATTGATCCCCCTACACATGATCCTTCTGTTCTTGACTTTTGCGCAAAATGTAAAAAATGTTCTGATATTTGTCCGTGTCAGGCCATACCATTCGAAGAAAGAAAAGAAATTGATGGTGTGTTCCGCTGGCAGATCAACTCGGAAGCATGCTACACTTACTGGTGTAAAGCAGGGACAGACTGTGGAAGATGCATAGCCGTTTGTCCCTATTCCCATCCAAAAAATCTTTTGCACAACCTGGTACGCCGGGGAGTGAACAACTCGATTCTTTTCCGAAATCTCGCTATTAAAATGGATGATGTTATTTATGGCAAAAAACCGGCACCTGAAAATCCTCCTGACTGGATGTAATAGCCGTGCCACGGTTTTGAACCGTGGCACGGCTACACAGAACACAATTCGGAGCTACTTGTATATCCGATTTTTAATCGGATGAGAGCGGCAACCCGTTCGCTCCCGGGTTTTGGGATCCGAACATTAAACAGTGACCAGTAAACGGTAAAACCTGCCAGGGTCTGCGGGCAGGCTTGCAGGGAAGGGAGACCTGCCTGCCCGACATAGTATACGAAGGCGGGGCAGAGTTTGGAAAAAGTAAACAGTGACCAGTAATCGGTTAAACCTGCCAGGGTCTGCGGGCAGGTTTGCAGGGAAGGGAGACCTGGCAGAGTTTGGAAAAAGTAAACAGTGACCAGTAAACGGTAAACAGACTAAGAGCAAAGAGCATGATGCATTGGGAAGGATGAATGAATTATAAATCGAACTCCGGTTATTTACCAATGATAATTTAAAAATGAAAGTACTTTTTAACAAAAAATTCTTACAGCATAACGTTGAAAGCAGTGCCGAGGGAGCTTACCGCATCGGTGAATTTATCGATCAGTTCGAAAACACAGCAAGAAACGGGGAAGAATACGTTCAATTGGTTCACAGCGAAAGATACCTTCAATACGTTAAAGAGGCTTGCTGTCAAAACACCATTCTTGCAGAAGTCATGGTTACTCCGGAGAGTTATGAAGCCGCATGCCTGGCTGTGGGTTTAACGATTCTTGCTTCGGAAAATAATGACTTTGCTATCGTTCGTCCACCCGGTCATCATGCCAAGCATGAAATCGCAGCCGGGTTTTGCCTTTTTAATAACATCGCCATTGCAACACAAAAACTTGTAAACGAAGGAAAAAAGGTTTTTATCCTCGATATTGACGGTCATCATGGCGATGGAACACAAAAAATTTTCTACCAAAGCAACAAGGTATTATATTGTTCCATGCACCAGGAATATGCCTATCCCTGGACAGGAAAAATTGATGAGACAGGCGAAGGGGAAGGGAAAGGCTATACGATGAATTTTCCTTTACCTGCCGGAAGCGGCGACAGGGAATTCTTGTCTGCTGTTGACATTGCTATTGAAAAAGCAAAAACGTTCCAGCCGGACGTTGTTGGTGTTTCTGCAGGTTTTGACGGATATGAAAAAGACAACCTTCTTGACTTAAATTATTCTTTAAATGCGTATTATGAATGCGGTTATCGGCTTCGACAATCATTTAAAAATATATTTTCCGTACTTGAGGGTGGGTATCACCAGGATATTAAGAAATGTGTTGAAGGCTTTATTAAGGGTATAAATAAATAACTTCTTAAGCTTTCTCCCCCAGCACCACCATCCGGTTCGTCATACAGCCAAAATCTCCCTTTGACCTCCGGTTCATAAAATCTTTTTGGAAGGTTATTGTGGAAAATCCAACATGATACATTAATTCTGAGATCTTTTCAGGTGCATATAAACGTGTGCAGTATGTCCTGTCTTTTATACAACCTTGCTTCTCTGAGATGACTATTTCCCGGGAAAAAATAATATCATTACCCAGTTCTCTTTCCCGTCTGACAGTAATGTCTTTGTTTATTCTATGAGAAGAATTTGATTTGAAGTTGTTTATAACATAATTCCTGTCAGGAAGATCCAAAAGTATTCGACCCCGGGGAATGAGCAAGCGATAGGCTTCCCTGAGGATATTAACATTTTCATCTTCATTTACGAAATATCCAAAGGAACTGGCCATAATTATTATGAACTGGTAACTCTGTCCTGGTAAGCCTGTATTTCTGGCATCGCCCTGAATAAAAATTGTATTGAGTTTTTCCCTTTTGGCTATTTTTTTACCTGTAGCCAGAAGATACTTTGAATAATCAAGCTCTGTTACATTCATATAACCTCGTCTGGAAAGTTCCAGCGAATGCCTGCCCTGTCCTCCACACAAATCCAGAATCGAAGAGGATTTATCCAAGTCAAGAGTATCTTCCAGAAAATTTACTTCCTGATTGGTCAGTTTTTCATTACAAACCGACCGTGCATCAGTAAGAAGATATATCTCATCGAAAAGATCTCTCCACCAATTATCATCTACTTTTATATTCATTTTACATGTGCTCCAAAACTAAAAAGTCCGTCAGAAGCAAAAATTGCGGGTGTTCCTTTCCAGGGTTGTGATTGCACAATTTGGAGCTCTTCAGGTCCCATGTTTAATCTTAATTCCAGTTCTCCTGATAACCACATTTTTTCCAGGGTAAGGCAGTCGGCCCATATACCAGCACAATATCCCGTAAGGGCTTTCATCTGATCCCCGGTAATCAATCTGGGTCGAAGAGCGATTTTAATTGGCCCGAGAAGATAGGTAAACTGATAATCCATCGCCAATTTTTTCTGGTGTTCAACCACATCAAGAACCTCGCTGTAATCCATGTTCAGGATAGCCTCATTTATCAGTTTTGATGCCTCAGCTATACTCATGGGCGAACGTATAACAGCAAGTGGCTGAACTCCTCCCCCGCTGCCAACATTTGTGGGCACACCACCAAATCTTCCTAAAAATCCATATAAGGTGTTATCGCCGAACAAACATCTAAAATCCGTTTGGCAAATAGCCAGGTTGATACATTTTTTTTCCAAATCAAGTTCCGGCATTTCCTCTGCCCATAAATTCAAAGAAATTTTTTCCTGGACAATATAATTGCCATCTTTCAGCGCGAGGGATACGATATCATCCACATTCAGGTTAATTCCACCAACACTCACACCTTTTCCTGAATATCCACGTTCGGGCTTGAGTACCAGATTCTCCCAGTTAGACCGGGTCCATTCGATAAGGTCCGGTATATCCTCTCCGCCGGGACCATGTGTTCGACGGGGATAAAACTGCCTGGTCCACGGGGTTCGCCGAACCGTTTCCCTATGAAATAAGTTTTTCGTTTCAGGTCTAGTGAGAACCTCAAACATGCTTTTGGCATTGATCGGTTCGGTACCCCTGGGGTTGATTACCTTTCCTTCCCGGACGGCTTTTAAAAGGGGGTCCAGGTTATGTTTACGATGTAATTCCAAAAGAACGTTTGTATTAAAATCCATAAAAATGATTGATACAGGCGTGCCTTTGAAACAGACACGTCCATCTCTCAGTTCCAGTTCCTGCGGTGCCATAAGAGCGCTTGACAATCCTTTTACCTTGTTTATGTGTTTCACAAGATTGCTGTTTTCAACTACATCTTTTAATGTCTCCTCTTCCGCCACCACGGCAATCATACCGGAATTTGAACCCTCCCTCCTGCGATGAGCTTCCCTCAACATACTTACAAAACCATTTACCGGATGCAACAGTGGATGATCAAAATCCAGATCCATGTCAATTCGCCGGATCTGTAAAAGCTTACGCCATACTGCCTTCCCAATCTTCTGAGTAATACGTTGATAGTCCCAACCACCCGGACTACCCAGATTCCACTCAGAATGATATCCTAAAAACCGATCCAAAATTACTCCAGTTTCTTAAGTCCACTAATTATTTGCAAATGAAACATGTACACAAAGATAGAATTTATACCTTAAAATTTATTTTCTTCCATTTTTATCATTGGCGGACGGGATTATTTCACGGGTGTTTCACTTCGTATATCCTCAAGATCAGTAAAAAGGATTTCTCCCTGTTTTAATACCATTTGAACAAAATGTTGAAGATTCTCCCTGCCGTACTTGTTAAACAAATCCAGGAAACGGCGTATACCAATAGTATAACACAACTGGTATCCGGTATTCAAAGGATATTTACGTGCTGATGATCTGGCCCTTTCACGGGAGAAACCTGCGCTTTCCAGGTACTTTGCTGCTGTTGTAACATTCATTGTACCTGTCTGAAGACCTAAGTCAACTTTCCCTCTTAATGCACGCCAGAGCCTGCGCTTGGCCAGTATGAGCCGGTCGCCGGGTTCTTCAAAATATCCTGTAAGCCTCATGAGTTCTTCTGCAAAACACGCCCAGCCTTCATAGAATATGGGCTGTTCAACCGGGGTGCGACAGGATCGTAACAAGTTCAACCGGGAAATATCCAGTAAGTGGTGACCTGGATATGTTTCATGAGCAGAAAGCATTCCTAGCTCACGAAGATTCTCCTGTTGTGCTTTTTTTGACAGCATATAGATATAGAATGTTCCACCGGCAGAAGGACGATCTGGTGATATACTGTAGCTGGAAGCTGTCCGTATTGCTGATAGAAAGGATGGCATGGAAGTCACACATACCGGGCAGGATGTAACCAGGTTGGTTAAAACGAATCCCTGCTTTAAGCAGTGTTCCTTAAGTCTGTTCACTTCATTCCTATACAAACTGGTAATTTCTTTGTTTCTCAGATTAGGAATTGGGAGGTTTTCATATATTTCCTGCCAGGTTTTCTCAGATCCAGGCGACAAATTCAGGTCAGGATTTAAGTTTCGCACCTCTCGTTCTAAAATTTGCTTCATTTCACTAATCTCCCGATCAAGCTTTTGGTTCACCTCATTGGTATCCATTTCAGCAGAAATATGAAAACGTACTAAATGCTCCAACATATCATGCGAAAGAAGAAAATTCTCTTTTGTTGAGACTTTCTTAAGTGCATTTTCAAACCGGTTAAGGGCATGTATACCAAGGTTTATTCCCGGAACTGTTCGTCTTACGAATTCAAAATACTGCTTAGTATCTGAAATCATTTCAAAAGCAATATCCCGAAATAACAAGGGAACATGCTTTAGGTTATTAACTGCCTGATCAAGAAAACCGGGAAGGCCAACAGCTCGTTCGTGTATAGCTGAAGGATCTTTCGAGCCCATAGCTTCCGACAATCCGATACTGGCAAGGGTCAGGTAAAAAGTAGGTTGCTTTCTCCATATTTGATATTCAGATAATTGTTCTCTCAGGGTACATGCAAATTTTTGAAGAAGTGCCAGGTCGGTTCGGGTAACTTGATTCTGTTGAGAAGCACTTATCACATCAAGTTCATTTTCACAGGAAGAAAGAAATTTTACTATATCCATGATCCTTTCATTGGAAAATTGATCCCAAATGCTCCACTTCTGATCCGGAAGCCGAATATGAGGAAAGTAATAGAATTCATCAGATGCACATGCCACCGGAAAAGTTTGTGCAAGCGTTTTATACATACTTTGAGCAATAACATCTACTGATGATGAAGCATTTTTCATAAGAGCATATACCACGACATAAACCCTTTGTACCTTACTTTAAAACTTCTTTTGTTTTTTTCGGGTTAGGGTTTTTTATTAATGATTATTTAATTTTTCACAAAGTTTCCAATATTTTGTTGAGAATAAAGGTAACTTCTACAACGAAAAATCCAAATTAAGAAATACATTACCTTGCGATTTTTGCTTATATTAATTTTATTTGCATATTTAACCTGAATTATTCAAATTTTGGGCTAAAGCCCTAACTTATTGCTTATTAACTAAGGGGGTGTATCAAAACCCTGTTAGGGTAATCATTCCTGCGAAAGCAGGAATCCATATTTAACTAATAGAAAGGGTTTTATGGATTCCTGATCTCCGCTTCGCTTAGTCAGGAATGATATATTCGAAGGTTGTGATACACCCCCTTAAGCAAAAACAGTATATATCAGGACTTTAGTCCATAATTTTAGAAGTTTATGAACTTAGCGCAGCGATCTCAAGTAAGTAATTAATCAGGTTAAATACTTTAACAACTAATCGACTCAGCAATACCGAAAAAAAAAGACTTAAAAACATAATTTAACCATGACAAACCAACTAAATCCTTCAACCCGGATCCTTATGGGACCGGGTCCTAGCGATGTGCATCCGCGGGTGTTAAAAGCCATGGCAACTCCATTGCTTGGACATCTCGATCCTCAGTTCATTCAGATTATGGACCAGGTAATGGAAATGTTGCGGCAATTGTTTCAAACAGAAAACCAACTAACGTTTGCTGTCTCTGCAACAGGAAGCGCCGGGATGGAAACCTGCTTTGTAAACTTGCTGGAACCGGGGGATGAAGCGCTGGTTTGCGTAAACGGGGTATTCGGTAACCGTATGTGCGATATTGTTGAACGCTGTGGTGCAAAACTAATTCGCATTGATGCCGATTGGGGAAGTCCTGTAGATCCTGAGCAAGTAAAACAGGCTCTTTGTAATTGCAGTCCCAAACTGGTGGCCATTGTTCATGCTGAAACATCAACAGGAGTGTTGCAACCTTTGAAAGATATAAGTAAAATCGTTCATGATACAGGCGCCTTATTTCTTGTTGATACGGTAACTTCTCTGGCTGGAACTGATGTAAGAGTTGATGATTGGGAAATTGATGCTATCTACAGCGGTACCCAGAAATGCATCAGTGCTCCACCGGGTTTGTCCCCTGTCTCTTTTAGTCCAAAGGCAATTGAAATCATGGATCAAAGAAAAAACAAGGTTCAAAGCTGGTATCTGGATTTAAGTTTGGTTAAAAATTACTGGGCCGGAGCTAAACGAGCCTATCACCATACCGCTCCCATTTCCATGGTTTATGCCCTGCATGAAGCACTCAGGCTGATATTTGAGGAAGGGCTGGAAAAACGTTTTAAGCGACATCGTCATAATCATGAATTACTCAGGGATGGTCTGGAAGAAATGGGGTTTGAATTTGTAGTTGCACCCGAATACCGGCTGCCAATGCTAAATGCCGTGAGAATACCCGAAGGAGTGGATGATATAATTGTTCGAAGAAGACTGCTGGATGAGTACAATATTGAAATCGGAGCCGGACTGGGAGCTTTTGCCGGAAAAGTGTGGCGAATAGGGCTTATGGGACACAGTTGCGATCAAAATCATGTCAATATGCTTTTGGCTGCCCTGCAGCAAATCATTTATTAACTTAAGTTGCTAGTGTCGTGTCAACTGGCAATTGAAGCTTTAATAATCCGCTAAGC
>CAZEWS010000041.1:12680-14402 GCA_964515985.1 uncultured Rikenellaceae bacterium
GCGGCATTAACCGCTAAGCGGGTAACGAATCTAACTTATATACGAATGACTCTCCCAAGGGACTCCTTTGGAGTTGTGGAGAATTTGGAACGTCCCAGAGGGACCGAATGGTAATAGACAGCCAATTCATTGGCTGGTTTAGAATGAACAAACACAACAAATCGTCCGCCTAGGCGGACTGAAAGATAACAGGGAATCAATTGACTATAACAAATTCATTTACCATAAAATAAAAATGAAAAAAGTGAAGCTAAAAGAACTCGAGCGTGAACTCCGGAATCGGGTCCGTGGAGATGTTTCATTTGACGAAGTCACCTTAGGCATATACGCGACCGATGCAAGTATATACCAAATCAGACCCATTGCTCTGGCAGTACCACGGGATGAAGCCGATGTGAAAGCAATTGTGCAAACGGCCTGTGAGTACAATGTTCCAATTCTTCCCCGGGGCGGCGGCACAAGCCTGGGAGGCCAGGCTGCCGGGCCGTCACTTATTATTGACTTTTCAAAGTATATGAACAGAATTCTTGAAGTGAATATTAAGGACCGCTGGGTGCGCGTTCAACCCGGAATTGTACTGGATGAATTAAACGTCGTTCTGGCAAAACATAACCTGCACTTCGCTCCTGATCCTGCCACCGGTAACCGGGCAACTATTGGCGGTATGATCGGTAATAATTCTTCCGGTACCAAAAGTATCATTTATGGCATTACCCGTGATCATGTACTGGAGACAAAAGCTCTTTTATCGGATGGAACAGTCCATGATTTTAAGGAACATTCTGTTGAGGAGTATGATCAATTTGTCCTGTCCACCGGTAAAAACAATCGTGAGGCAGAAATAATCAGCGGGTTAAAAAAAATCGTTGAAGATAATCATGATGAGATAGGAAAAAGATATCCCAAATTGATGCGTCGTGTTCAGGGTTACAATCTGGATTCTTTTATCAATACAGATCACTGGAATCTTTCAAATCTGATGGTTGGTAGTGAAGGAACGCTTGGTATCGTTCTGGAGGCAAAGCTGAACCTTGAACCTTTGCCAAAATATAAAATATTGTGCACCGTACACTTTGATAATTTAGTTGAATCAATTCGAACGGTCGCCCCGATATTAAAACATAAACCTTCTGCGGTGGAGATCCTGGATGCGGATGTAATTATCCGTGCGCGTGAAAACCTCAGCATTGCTCCGCTATGCGGTTTTATTGAAGGTAATCCCAAGGCTATTCTGATTGTGGAATTTTTCGGGGATACTATTGAAGAAGCAACCCGTAAAGCCAAAGATCTGGCCTCCGATATGCATAGCCAAAAATCGGGATACTGCTGGCCGGTAATATCCGATCCGGTTAACCAGGCTAAAGTTTGGGCAGTGAGAAAAAACGGCTTGGGGCTAATACTTGGCATCAAAGGAGATAGAAAACCTATTCCTTTTATCGAAGATTCAACTGTTCCAATTGATGACCTGCCGCAATATGTTGACCAGATATTACAATTTTGTAAAAAACGCGATGTCCCCGTAGCAATGTACGCCCATGCAAGTGTAGGCACCATCCATATCCGGCCAGTCCTGAACCTGAAAGACGCGAATGATATTAACATTATGAAAGACATTGCGGACTTTTCATTCGGGCTGATTAAAAAATACGGTGGTTCGCTGAGCGGTGAGCATGGTGATGGTCGTATCCGCAGCCAGGATCTCCACCGCAGAAGGTTTATGTT
>CAZEWS010000041.1:14412-14644 GCA_964515985.1 uncultured Rikenellaceae bacterium
ATTGGAAAGGTATTTCGGATCACAGATTTACAACGCTCTGAGAGAGGTGAAAAAATTATTTGATCCTGCAAATTTAATGAATCCGGGAGTAATCATTGATCCTAATCCCATGGATCAGGACCTTCGATACGGTACGGATTATAAAACACCCATTGTCCATACTGAATACCATTATCGTGAGGATGGAACATTCGCCCAGGCGGTAGAGATGTGTACCGGCCAAGGTGTCTGC
>CAZEWS010000041.1:14654-16760 GCA_964515985.1 uncultured Rikenellaceae bacterium
TTCGTTCAGATCGTTGGAACCATGTGTCCCAGTTACCGGGTTACCCGCGATGAAGAGCATTCAACACGTGGCCGGGCAAATGCCCTTCGCCTTGTTATGACCGGACAATTAGGTTTGGACGGAATGACAAGCAAGCGACTGTATGAAGTAATGGACCTTTGTTTATCGTGCAAAAGCTGTAAATCGGAATGCCCAAGTAATGTTGATCTGGCAAGACTAAAGAGTGAATTCCTCCAAAAGTATCATGATGCTCACGGGATAAAATTACGGGAAAGATTCGTCGCAAGCTCAACTGAAATGGGAGGGAAAATAGCAGGATGGAAAGCCCCCGTAGTAAACTGGGTCCAGAAAACCCGTCTTTTCCGTAAAACACTTGAATGGATTGCCGGCATTGATAGCCGCCGTGTACTTCCGGCTTATGCTGTCCTGCCTTTTCCTAAATGGTTTATCCAACGATCTGAACGAAACGGACGATTCTCAAAAAAGGTTGTACTTTTTAACGACACCTACATGAACTATCATCAAACCAGTGTGGGTATTTCAGCCGTGGAATTACTGGAATCATGCGAATACGAGGTTATACTGGCAAACGCCGGTTGCTGCCAGAGACCAAGGATCTCTCATGGATTCTTAAGGAAGGCTAAAACAGAAGGTGAGAAAACCCTGCGTAACCTGGATAAATTTATCCAACAGGGACTCAAAATCGTGGTTTGTGAGCCTGGCTGCGGTTCAGCCTTAATAGATGACTTACCCGACTTAATCGAAGATGAGCAACTCGGTTCCCGTATAAAGGAAAACATAAAGATGATAGATGAATTCCTTACCCGGGAAATCCGGGAGGGCAATTGCAACAACCAATTCACCTCCCCTTATGATTCGATTCTCCTTCACGGTCATTGTCACCAAAAGTCGCTATTTGATACCAATGCCATGAAGGAAGTTTTCGACCGTGTACCGGACCTTTCCGTTGAAGAGATTGAATCCGGATGTTGCGGCATGGCAGGCTCCTTCGGTTATGAAAAAGAACATTACGAAATGTCAATGCAAGTAGGTGAGGAAAAACTCTTCCCCGCCATTCGCAACCGGCAGAATGAAACGGCCATAGTAGCCTGCGGTTTCAGCTGCCGTCATCAGATTGCAGATGGAACCGGAGTTCAGGCTTTGCACTGGGTGGAAACATTACGTGGTAAAAAACCCCGACAGGGTTAGCAACCATTCTGTGAACAAAGCGAACAGAATGTCTCATGAGCAGGTTTGAGCGAAAGACAGTGAGAGCGAGTAAACCTGCCGGGGTTTACTCCATTAATCACCTGATCCATCCGCCCGCCTGAGGCGGTCCGACGGATAATCACTTCACCACTGCTCCACACTGTATCACTTTTCCCAAATGAAATCAAGAGTTTTGTAGGTCCGATTTCCAATCGGACAATATACTGCGAATGGATTGTGGAGACACAATCTCCGAATACATTTCGGAGCTACATACTCTCATTAAAATTCAATGCTATTGTAGATCCGATTTTTAATCGGATAGTTTACTTCTAATAACCGACCCTGTAAGGGTCGAACAACAATAGCCCCAGGTGCAACCCGGGGTAAGGTACAGCAGCGGGAAAAGCGATGCAACTAACAACCTAAATCAAGGCATATCATATTCATGCACCGCAAAGCACAAACCAAATCAAATGACACTTCGATAGCTATGGGGATGGGGGAAGCAAATTTCGCCTGCCTGCCCGTCCGACCGCTTCAGTCGGTCCGACGGATTTCCCTTTTATAGCTTAATAATGACCCTGTAAGGGTCGAACAACAATAGCCCCGTCCCAATCCCGATAGTTATCGGGAATCGGGAGAACCTGGGGTAATGTACAGCAGCAAGAAAACCGGTGCAACTACCAACTCTAAACCCGTGTCACGGATAAATCAAGCCCAATCAGATCCATGCACCGCAAAGCACAAACCACACTAAATGACACTTAAACCATATTGGTTTCCCTTTTATAGCTTAATAACGACCCTGGAAGGGTCGAACAACAATAGCCCCGGGCAACGCCCCATAAGCGCTAACTTAAAAAGTTGCATATATGGCTAAATATATTTATATTT
>CAZEWS010000042.1:0-16432 GCA_964515985.1 uncultured Rikenellaceae bacterium
AGCCTATATATCTACTTATAAACATAATATATCAAAGAATAACAAAGTATTGATAACATCAAAACTGTATCCGTATTTGTATCCAAATATTTATTATCTTTGAGTAAATTTAAGCAAAATTACGATGGCTTAAGTAAATTTCTATCTCAAAGGTGCAATTAGTGATAAACGGATTGAAGAGCTCAGGAAAACTGGCAATACAGAAATCCTTGATGAACTACTAACTAACCCTTTACAGATATTTCTAAAACTTTCTACCCGGGGCAGAAGGATACAAGTATACATAAAAAGACGAATCCCTCAAAAATATTGGGATAGTTTCAAACAAGAATACAATCCGAGAAGGTATAAAGACAACTGTGCTGCTAAGAATGCCTGGTTACGTGAATTAAAATCTGAGGTTACTGAACTGGCTGATAAGAATGAGAGAACCGGAGTAGTAACAACCTCCCAGGAAATAAAGGAGATCCTTGCCAACAAAATTTTAAATAAACCATCTAAATTTTCATTTGAGGAGCTTTTCTTTTTGTATTTAAAAGAACATAAAAGAAACGATGGTAATCCACTAACCACTAAGGGAGAGCACAAAAAAGAAATATTTAGGTGTATACAATCATTTGAAAAACTATACAAAATACCATAATACAAGATTAGAAATTGAAAGGATAAATGAGGATTTCCTTCAGGATTATAGAGAATATCTTACCCAGGTAGAAGAATTAACCGACAATACTATTGTAAAAGATCTAAAAGCAATTAAAGCGTTCCTGCGCCATTACATGAAAAAAGGTATCATAAAACACATGGAGTTAAGTAATGTAAAGACAATCAGTAAGGAAGGGGAAATTTATGTATTACCAATTAATAAAGTGCTTGAATTACAATATGCTGAAATTGAAAATGAAAGATTACAAAAAGTAAGGGATGTATTTTGCTTTATGCAAACTCCTAATGTAACGCTTTCCACCGCTATTGCCTATGCCCGTTATGCGCAGTTATTTTATTTGATGAATTCTTAGTAAAGTACTTAAGGCTGATTGTTTCCCAGAATCTTTCGATATAACTCCAAGCCATTGCCTTAATCCGTTAAATATATCATCACAGAATATATCAACTTGTAGTTGCAACTTGTTGTTTGATTGATTTAATTGAACCTTTAGGAGGAACAACGAATTCAAAATCGTCCAGAACATTTCGTGCACGTTGATGTACTATTTCTGATTTACCTTCATGTAAGAATGAACATCTAAGAGCATAGCAATCATTTCCTGATAAAAAAATATGTTCAACCTTGTCCGCTCCTATTTTTGCTTTATATTTTTCACCAACATATTTATCAAACCAGGCAGCATACCTACTGTTTGAAGCCGAGTTTGGATTGTCTATTTTCCCTGCAATGTCAGGAAGAGTCAGAGTAAGTATCAAAGCAGCATACCAGTTTTCTGCCTTGATTGAGGATTCGACTGAGTCAATTAATTGTTTCATAGTATTTTAAGATTATATTGCGCATAACGATTGTATAAAGGAATTTCCTTTATTTTAAATATACCGGAAACAATTCTTTGATTACATAGATAAATATAATCATCAATATAATAAATCCAAAGGACTTTTAATGTTTTGCAGACTCGATTGACTAACATGAGTATTCACCCCGTTGGATTTATTGATTTATCCTACGGGGTAAATTTCCGTTGTTTTCGAATTTCTATGACCAAGTAAAACCTGAATATATCTTAAATCAGTTCCAGCTTCTAGTAAATGTGTTACGTAACTATGTCTTAATGTGTGAAGGGTAACTTTTTTCTTTATTCCTGTTTTTTTAACTGCTCTATTTAATATGTTTTGGGCACTTATATTTGAATATTTACCACCATCCATACCCTCAAATAACAATTTCTTTGGTTTATATGCTTTATAGTAAATTCTAAGCAATTTAAAGATTTTTTCAGACAAAGGAACAATTCTATCCTTTTGCTGATCTGATATGGATTAACATTCTCTTTGAATCAATATCTTCTATTTGAAGATTTAATGCTTCACCAATTCGTAATCATGCTGAATATACCAACATTAAAATACATTTATGCTTCAAATTCATAACATTTTGAAATATCAGCTTTACTTCCTCTAATAATAATACGGTGGGAAGTTTGTACTCTTTTTTTGGTCAATCCGGAAAATAGTATTCCTTTGGGTAATGCAATACTTGTTCATAATAGAATTTTATAGCATTGATTGCTTGATTTTGAAGAGAGGTTGATGCTCCATTATCAATAAGATGGAGAAGATAGTCCATAATATCTTCTCTGCTTATATCCTCAGTTGATTTCTCTCGATGATACAATAAAAAGTTCCTAAACAAAGACCGATAGGTTGAAATTGTGTTTTCACTGTACCGCTTTACTGTCAGTTGATCTACCATTGCTTTTATCGCCTCATTAATTTCCATGACCTTTTTTTAAATCAAAATAACACAATTGTAATTCATTAGTCGGTGATTAAACGTTTATAGTCGATTGTAAACGGATAAATCATATATTTTAAATGCTTATAAAAGAGAGATATTATAAAAAACGAGAAGTAATCCCAGAACAGACAAAAGTGATTTAAAAGCATTACCCTTAAATAATACTCCCCCAAATAATTTCAATAGTAGACTGGGATTAAAAATTGATCTTAAACCTTCCCTGTATTTTTGCAGTAAAAAATGGGACGTTTTTTGGGTTTTTTTCTTATTTGTAATGGGGTTAATATTAAATAAAAATTATCTCTTAATTTTTAGTCCCACTTCATTTGAAGATATACAAAATAGTCAATTCATTAATATATTAGTCTTTTCTCAGTAAGGTTACATTTCCTGCTAAGATAAATTTTTTCCCGTTTGAGAATGTGCCGGTAGCTTTATAAACATATACATCTTGTTTACAGAGCTTGCCTTTATAATACCCATCCCACCCAATATTGATGTCATTGCTTTCAAAAATAAATTCACCCCAACGGTTAAAGATCTGTAACCTGTATTCAATAACTCCATCATGGAAAGGAAAGAATACATCGTTAGTGACATCTGTTAAAGAATAATATCCGCCATTTGGACCATTTGGATTAGGGAAAAAGGCATTTGGATATTGGATGGATCCCTTTCCCATTACCGTTACTGCTTCAGGTATAACTAAAGAATCCACGCATCCGTGATTAGTCCAAACGGTTAATGAAATATCAAAAACTCCTATTTGGGAATAAAGATGTGTAGTATCCTTTTCGGTTGATGTATTGCCATCCCCAAAATTCCATAGATATCGTATTCCGTATTCTGAGAAATTGAATACTTTAATGGGTTGATCCGGTAACATTACCAGAGTTGGTGCAACCTTAAAATCAACGTTAGGTTTCCTGAATGCTTTCACTTCTTTAAAATAAATATCATCCCCGCCTTCGCCTTTTACGATTAACCTTACCTGGTATAACCCGGGTTCTGTAAAGGTATGTGTGGGTTCAAAGTCTGTTGAAGAACCGCCCTCATCAAAATCCCAGGAATATTCATTCCCGTATTGTGAATTGTTATTAAAAAAAATGGTAAGAGGAACACAACCTGAATCAATATCCGGTTCGAATCCTGCAATGGGTAAGGGTGCAAAAATTCTTATCCGGTGTGAAATCGACTCCTGACAATGATCACTCGAAACGCTTAAGGAAATATTATAATTTCCCCATTGACTATAGGTGTAACTTCCCGGATCTTCCAGGGTTGATGTTTGCCCGTCTCCGAAACCCCACTGAAAGTTCCAGTAACCGTCATTGGTTTCGTTTGTCAGGTAAACGGTAGCATTCGGAAAGTATTGATAGACCGGTGTAGCATCAAATTCTGCTATTGGTGACGGGTATACAGTAACTTGTTTGGTAACTGAATCAATACATCCGAATTTGGATGTACCTTTTAATTTTACATCATACACCTCATCATTTATACTGTTATTAAAATAGGTATGGGTAGGGTGTGTTAATGAACTTGATGTACCATCACCGAAGTCCCACTCGTAATTAAATGCTCTTACAGAGTTATTTGAAAATTCTGATAAATAAGGACTACATCCCGCTGAATCCCTTTCAAAATCAACACTTATGCTTGGGTAAACATTGATATTCTGGGTGATCGTATCCGTACAGCCATGAACTGATTCAACATCGAGCTGTAATGCGTATGTTTGTGTTTCATCAGTATCGTTAGAGTATGTATGATTAACAGAGTTTAGATTGGTAGTTGTTACAGGACCAGATCCATCTCCAAAATTCCAGTTATAGGTATCCCCTGCTTCTGATACATTTTGAATGGTTAATTCAAAAGGCGGACAATCCACTGAATTATCAACGATAAATCTTGCTTTTGGTTTAGCATGAACAATCACCTGTCCATAAATTGAATCGCGGCACTGATCCTCTGAAGTAACCAATAACTTTATATTATACACGGAATCGTTATCACCAAAATTCGTATAAGTATGGACCGGGCTCTCAACAATAGATGACCCGTTATCACCAAATTCCCAATTGTATTCATCACCACCCTGTGAATTATTGGTGAAATCCACAATTAACGGATGACAACCCTCGGTAATACTTGTAAATGAAGCTTCTACTTTATGAAATACTTTTATCTCTCTCGACAGGCTTGAAGTACAACCCTGTGGACTGGTAACCAATAGATCAATCGTAAATGTTTCTGAATTTGTGTAATCGTTGTTTTGGAATTGCCTTGTTATTGGATCTGTACTTGTGGTAGTATAAGGTGTCCCGTTAAATGACCAGGAGTATTGTTGACCATTAATGGATGAATTGTTAATAGTAACATCAAATGGAGTACATTGGGACGTGTATTCAATAGTAAAATCAGCATCAACAAAAGGATGAACAAGTACCGGGACCGTGAGAGTATCTGTACAGGATTGACTGTTGGTTGATACGAGTTGTACATTGAATGTCGTATCATTCAGTCTGAAGTTTTCGAATATCATGGTCGGATTTTCCTCATCCGAGGATTGGCCATTTCCAAAATCCCAGTTATATGTTGAAGCACCTGTTGAATTATTTGTAAATTGTACAGTCAGCGGATGACAACCATCTGTAACATTTGCTGAAAAATTTGCATTAACAATTGGATAAACAATAACATCTCTTCTTAACTCCGACATACAACTATCCGCATTCCAGGCTGTAAGAACAACTTCATAGGTTGCAGTTGTAGCAAGTGAGGGGTTGTTATACTGGTGTGCAATTTGATTTTTATTTAAAACTGTTATGTCGTTCCCGTCTCCAAAATCCCAATGGTAGCGAACACCACCAACTGAAGAATTAGTAAAGGTTGTGTTAAAAGGAGTACAATTTGATGCCTGATCCATGGTGAAATCAGCCTTCAGATATGAGTAGACATCAATATCAACATCCGATGTATCGGTACAATTCTGATCAGAATATGCAATTAGCCGGGTATTATAGGTTACATTTACTGAATCTAAATTCTGAAATTCGTGTGTCGGATTCACATCAGAGGATGATCCGCCGTCGCCAAATTCCCACATAAAAGAAGTGGCAACACTGTTAGATTGATTTGTAAATTGTACATCAAGCGGGTTACATCCTTCTGTAATATCCTGGGTAAACTGGGAAACAACTACCGGGAATACAGTGATATCCCTGATTAACGTATCGGAGCAACCGTCTGCATTTTCAACCACCAGTTGCAAGGGATTGATCACCGGTGCAGAACCGCTGTTCTGATACACATGAGTAAGGGTAGCTCCACTTGATGAAGAGGTAGGAGAGCCATCTCCCCAATCCCATTCATATTGGGATATTGCACCTTCGGAAGCATTTTCGAGTGTAATCTCGAATGGTGCACAACCCTGAAAATCATTTACAGAAAAATCCGCAAGGATATAGGGATGGATACGAATCGTCTGATAAGACGTATCACGGCACAGGTTTGGAGTAGTACTTACCAGTCTTACTGTATAATCAACGTTTAATAAAGTCATATTCTCAAAAAGATGCAACGGATCCTGGACAGTGGACGAACCACCATCTCCAAAATCCCAGTCAAACAATGTTGCTATTGAGGAGGACTGGTTTGTAAAATTTACCTCTAATCCGTGGCAACCTACTGTCGTGTCTTGTGTGAAATCTGCTGTTACTTCAGGAAATACAGAAATGATTCGGGAAATCGTGTCAGAACATCCCCGGGTATTATTTTTTACTACCAATTGTATCGTTCGTTGAATGGTAGAGGACGTTGTATTTATGTAAGTGTGAGTAAAAGAAGATGCCGAAGTATCGGAGGATGTTCCATCACCAAAAGTCCATTCATACTCTTCAATATATCCTGCCGAATTATTATCGATACCAATGATTAATGGTGAACAGCCCTGGAATGTATCAATGGCAAAATCCGCTTCAAGATAGGGATAAACCGATATATCGGTCTCGACGGTATCGGTACAGTAAAATGGTGATATGGCCACCATCTCGACATGATAAATACTGTCTGCCATCCCGATATTGTAGTAGGTATGGACGGGACTTGCGGCATTTGAGGAATTACCATCGCCAAATGTCCATTTATACCTGTCGGTATTTCCGGTTGAGGTATTAGTAAAATTAACAGTTACCGGGTGACAGCCGTCTGTCACATCGGTTGTAAAACCTCCGGTTATTTCTGGCCTGATCATGATGTCCCTCTGAAATTCATCTATACATCCTTGCTGGTTCCATACTATTAACTGGATGGTCTTTTGTTGTATTGAATCTGTGGTATTCGTGAAAACATGCTGAAAGACTGCATTTGTATCATATACATAACCGTTAAACGGATCATCAAGGTCGAAATCCCACTGTGTATTCAGCGTATCAGACATATCAACACCAAAAGACTGGTTATCTATCGTGACTGTATCCGGAGCACAGATATACCATTTATCCATTTCAAAATATGCTTCTACTTCCGGTGCTATTCCAACAATAACCGTGAAAGATGTATCAGGG
The DNA here is from genome assembly GCA_964515985.1 of uncultured Rikenellaceae bacterium. Classification (GTDB taxonomy): domain Bacteria; phylum Bacteroidota; class Bacteroidia; order Bacteroidales; family VadinHA17; genus CAZEWS01. The sequence goes on from CAZEWS010000042.1 coordinate 7,039, forward strand.
AAGCATGGTCTGGTAAGGGTTACGGTATAGTTGTACACACCTGGAGGAGGAGCTACTAAAGGATCCGCAATAAAGGGATCACTTAAATAATCGAATGGTGTCCAGGTATACGTTAACCCACCTGTAGCCCTTAACTGGGCAGTGTCTCCAAAACAACGGAAAATGGACTGAGATCCTGTCTCGACAACAATAACTGATCCCCTCGATTCTGCATAGTCTGAAAAATATCCGTACTTACAACCCGTTGTACTTCCTCCTTCAATCAAACCCAGATGAAAGACACTGGCTGAATTGGTGATTTTAACTACCTCATCTTGCGGGACACCCCCCCCCGGTAGCATTGACAAATAATTTATTCGCATCTTTCAAACATACAAAACCTGTAGCTCCAACCGGTTCAAACCAGCTTCCGGGGATATCAAAAGTACTTCCATCCTCATAATGCATCGTAAATGCATTTTTTGCAGGATCGGTTGTCATGATATTCAGGTAAAAACTTTCGTCTGTGGATCGGGTAAAGCTTACTTCCAGTGATCCGGTGCATCCGTCGATAGTTGGCAAAACAGCACCGCCAAACTCACATCCAAAACCTGATACATGCAATACCATAATAGGCTTATCGCCTTCGATATGAGTGGAATTATAAAGAAGTTCAAAATCTACCTGTTGACCCGGATTGGCCAGGTTGGCATAGGAAGCTCCGTCAATAAAAACCTCGGTATTAGGTTGCGTTGCCATAATAAACACCCGTTCCCCAGATGGATCACCGTCATTAAGAGGGTTATTGGTCAGATTAATTTTACCCCGCATAACAATGTATTCATATCCCACAATACTGCGGTTATCCGCACGACGTATTGGAATAGTCTGATCACCGACCAGGTCTCTACAGCCTTTCGGTTCAGCCCATACTGAGTCATCTTTTATAGAAACGGCTATGGGTTTGTTTGACACTATATGAGTGCCGCCTAAATGATCCGCTGCCAATTGGGTGGTTGTCACACAGGAGTATGTTTCTCCCCTGTTTAATGTTATATTAAAGGGAATTCCTGCCAGATGTCCCCCAACGATATCGGCTGAGGGAGTTATGGTAACTACGGTATTGTCTTCCGTTGCTACGACATCAATTGATGAATAGGGTTGTACCGGGTTATAATTTCCATTCCGCCAGACGTCATTAAAAGGAGTATAGAATTCGTAACCAAGTGCGTTTTTACCCTTTAAGGCAAATATATCCCTGTTGTAATATTCGTCTTCATCGTAATATACAGTAATCAGGTTTGTGGATGTAATATGAATCCCTTTGTCCAGGATGATACCTCCGGGAGAATTTTCCAGATCACCTATCCATGGTGTTGCATCGATGGATACGGTAGTATTGGCAGGAACATAAAAGGTTGTATCGAAACCGGCAGGTCTTGCTGGTTGGTAAATCCTTACGGTACTGGGCAGACCTAAGGCAGAAACCCGGAAATAAACAGGTTCTCCTCCCGGACATGTAGCACCTACGCAGTGACTTATGGTTACTTCAGGAGCTACAAACCAGAATTCATCATCAGTCTGGGAAAAACCAGTAACGCAGGATAAAAGGAAAATGAAAGAATAGAAAACCTTATTTATTCCTGACATATCCATTTAGAAAAAATTCAAATACAGTATCTTATACGGATTTGTCAGAAAATTGTTTGAAATTTTCAATTCGTTAAATTAAATTATATTTACCATAGAATCATAAACAGAGAAATTCTGATAAATAGTGTGCGTGCAGAGAAGAAATGCAACCAAGGTCAATTATATTCGTATATATGGGTAGTATACAAGAATTATGAGAAATATCATAGTATTAACAGGGGTCATACTTCTTAATTCAGCGTTTATTCAAGCCCAGGATACCATCTTTTTTGAAAATTTCGATGCAAGTCCCGGAGAAAAACCTCCAGATTGGACTACAGAACTGGAAGGACCTCCAGCCTCAAAATGGGATTTTGTTAATGGAGGAGGCACAAAGGATCCTGGAATTCCGGGTAGCAGAAAACCTCCCAGCGCATATAGTGATGCTGTAAATGCTTTGTTTTTTTATGAAAGCCTGGGAAGTGAATCTGAATATCTGATCACACCTCCCATCGATCTGGAATTTGCTGTTAAAACGGAGTTAAGATTCCGGCATGCACAGAATGAAGGTGATTTAGGTCCCGGTACGGCCAATGATGAATTAAGAGTGTACTACAAGACCCATATTGACAGCCCCTGGGTTGAAACAAAAAAAATTGGGGAATATACCGATGCAGTAGAAGAATGGACAGAACAAACCATATTAATTCCATCTGAAGCATTCAGTCCTACCTGTTACTTTGGATTCAAGGCAACAACAAAATACGCCTGGGGTGTATGCATTGATGATGTAACTGTTGTTGAAACAGGTGTTTTACAAAGGCATGTAGACAACGTTAGCATCTTTCATGAAAATACGTATCCGGTACCAACCGGTTCGAAAAATAATCCCGTATTACGGATTACCATTCGGGTATTAGGTAATACAGGAGATGTAACCCTAAATTCACTAACAGTTAAATCCCTGAACTCCTCGGATAATGATATCCCTGCCGAGGGAGTTAAGTTATTTTATCATTATTCTTCCAAAAATTTTTATGCATCCGTTCCCTGCGATACGATTTCTTTGTCATCCGGGTATGGAACTTTCGAAGACATAAACCTGGCTTTACCTACAGGATATACCTACCTGTGGGTAACCTGTGATGTAAAATCCGATGCAATACATGGTCATTATATCGATGCAGCGATTGAAGCAAATAACATTGATATAAACGGGAGTACCTATCCTGCTTCCGAGGGATCTCCCACCGGAGAAAGAATTATCCGGGAGGCGGTTTTTTTCGATGACTTTACTATCGATCAGGGCTGGACACTTTCCGGTGATTTTCAGCGCAGCAGACCTCTCGGCCTGGGTGGAAAAGATATAGGAAATCCTGACCCTCAACATGCAGCAGGTGATACCATGATTATCGGGAATGATCTTACAGGCCTGGGTGCAATTGAAGGAGATTACGAACCAGAAGTAGCCAGGTATGACAATCTGGCAACTTCACCAACGTTTGATTTATTTTATTTTAATAATGTAAAATTAAGTTTTTTGAGATGGCTTAATGTTGAGAATTCCGATACGGCTTCGATTGAATTAAGTACAGACAATGGCAGCTCATGGGATGAGATCTGGTCAAATTCGAACAATGTGATAACAGACAATGCATGGAATCAAATTAGTTTAAATATTCCGGATGCACACAGGAAATCGGAAACAAAAATTAGAATTAACCTGGGGCCCACCACCTTATACAATCACTTTTCCGGGTGGAACATTGAAAATTTTGCTGTTACAGGCAATTATATTGAATATGATGTTGGACCGGTTACCCTGCTTGCTCCGGGTGATGGATGCGGGCACTCATCCGCTGATACGGTTACCATAAAAGTAAAAAATTACGGGCCGGGTTCCACACCCGGTAAAATTCCTGTTAAATATTCTTTCGATGGAGGCTCATCTTATACAAATGATACCATTAACGGAGCTATTCCTTTCGACAACGAGATTACGTATACCTTTAGTCCAAAAATCGATTTATCCGATCCGGGAATTTATAATGTGATCATTGAAACCGCATTGGATGTGGATGAAGAAATAACGAATAATACATTTGATACAGTATTATACGTAGATCCTACTTATCCTTTACCTTATTACCAGGATTTTGAGAACGGAGAGGATTTCTGGAGAGCAACCGGAACAAATGCATCCTGGGGATACGGAAGTCCCTCAGGATCTGTAATCACAGATGCAGCTTCAGAACCAATGGCCTGGGTGACCAAACTGACAGGAAATTATAATAATGATGAAGATTCATATTTAACGGGTCCCTGCTTTGACCTGTCAGGTATTGACTATCCTGTTTTTGAATGCAACATATTTACGCATACAGAGAACGATATAGATGGAGCGAATGTGGAATATTCCCTTGATAACGGTACCACCTGGGTTCGCTTAGGCGATAAAGGTAACGGGGATACATACAATTGGAATTGGTATAATTCCGATGTTATTACAGCATTAACCGGAAATCATGGATGGACAGGTGAAGGTCCAGGGTGGAAAACGGCAAGAATATTCTTAGATACAACGATTTTCAGAAACCAACCAGGTGTTAAAATTCCGGATTCATTTTTCCAGTAATGGATCTAACACGTTTGAAGGAATCGGAATTGATGACATAAGAATATACGATGCACCAAGAGACGTTGGAGTTATTTCTATTGATAGTCCGGTTTCAGCGTGTGCCCAGGATGTAGGAGATCATGTTGTCATAACGATTCAAAACTTTGGGTTGGATACCTTAATGACGGGTGATACGATCATTGTGGGATATGATTTTGAATCGGATCCAACTGTAATTGACACATTTGAACTCACCAGCCACTTAATAAGAAATGAAACGGTACAATATACATTTAATAAATATTTCACTGTAACATCTTCTGGTACAAAAAATATAGAAGCCTTTACTTTACTGCCTGATGATATTGATTTTTACAACGAAACCACAACGAATGATACAACATCAACCACGTTCGACGTGGATACTACATCGTTTATATCGTTACTTCCACATATCTATACTGTCCGGCCGGATACTGTTATCCTGAATGCTTATACAGGTATCCCCACCGATACCTATTTATGGCAGGATCTTTCTACCACTGATTCTGTGTTTCATGTTGCTGAAAAAGCGGATGGTATCTATCATGTTGTGGTAAGTAATGGAATTTGTAATTTCCGTGATACAACGTATATCTATTTTCTTATCGCTGATGCAGGAGTAACGGAAATAATCCATCCGGTTTCTGGTTGTGAACTTGGCAGTTCGGTATTACCCCAGGTAAAAATTAAAAATTTTGGTACGGATACGCTGCAAACAGACGATGAAATTACGGTAGGATATAAGGTTGACAGCGATCCGGAAGTAGAAGAAATTTTTACTTTAAACGACGTGTTGTATCCGGATAGTACGGTGATTTATACCTTTCTTACAGCTGTTGACATGTCTGACATTCAAACGTATTCGATTGCAGCCTACACCATATTGACTGATGATGATACAACTTATAATGATACTACTATAACCAATGTTGAAGTTTATGGATATACAGCCATTGACCTTGGTTCAAATGTAGTTGTCAGAGCTCTTGATTATACGATTGATGCAGGTGCCGGATATGATTCTTATGAATGGCAGGACGAATCAACCAATCAAACTCTTACGGTGGATACTACCGGTTGGTATACGGTAACGGTGAAGCAGGGTACAAAATGTGAAAATTCGGATTCAGTGCATGTAACAATAATCATCCCGGATATAAAAATTGATAAGTTTTATAGTCCAACCAATGCATGCGGACTTTCCACTACGGAGTCCCTTGAGCTGTATGTTAAGAATGTTGGTTCTGACACACTATTTGTAAATGATACCATTGCATTCATATACCAGTTAAATGGCGGTTCAACAGTTTACGATACATTGTTTTTGGACAACCAGGTATTGCCCGGGGATTCTGTATTGTTTGCGTTTACCGATAAGGAAAATATGAATGCAACCGGAAGTTATAGTTTTGTTGTACAGGCAAATTACAATAAGGACCTTATTCCGGCGAATAATACAATAAATCAAACCGTTGAAGTTTATGGTGATACAACTGTTTCGCTGGGATCAGACGCAGTGAGCGATACAGTAAATTATACACTGGATACAGGTGTTGATTACGATTCATATTTGTGGCAGGATGGTTCAACGGAAAGGTATTATACGGTGAACTATCATAACCAAACAGCGAACCAAAATTATTCGGTGACGGTTACTGACGAACATGGATGTTTCGGCTCTGACACAATTCAGGTAACATTTTTCCTTCCGAATATTGGAATCAGTAATATCCTGAATCCTATCTCTAATTGTATTTTGAGTGATCAGGAGCAAATCATTGCACATATCCGGAATTTTGGCAGCATAACGGTTGAAAATAAACAAACTCAGATTGGTGTAATGATTGACGGTGGAACTGCTATTATTGAACAAACGACTATTTCTCAAAGTCTTGAACCGGACGAGTATATTGTGTATACGTTTGACGGTTTGTTCGATTTTTCAACACAAAAAGTGTACAATGTCAAAGTATTTACGGTTTATGGAAATGACGGTGTCGCTACCGATGATACTTTAAATATAAACATCACACATTATAATCATCCATCAGTGAATCTCGGAGGTGTGAATGATACAATTATATCATCACTACCTTATACACTGGATGCTGGAGCTGGGTATGAAAATTATGAATGGAATGGTTCTGAAGGAACACAAACGTATAATGTTATTGCGATAGGCTGGTATAAAGCAGTTGTAACGGATACCAATGGTTGTACGGGATTGGATTCAGTATATGTAACAAGCCCGGCAAGCATACCTGGTGTTAAAGGCATCCAGGGCGAATTAATCATTATTCCGAATCCGGCAAATGAATTTCTATATGTAGAATTTAAGGGATTAAAAACCATGAGTTATATTCTTGAATTGATCAATGAAAGAGGCCAGTTGGTCTATATTAAGGAATATAAATTTGTAAACAGACTAAATGAATCATTGGATGTGTCACATCTGACCAGTGGTGTTTACTATTTGAGGATCAGGACCAATGAGCAGCAGGAAGTACGGAAAATAATTATTCAATAGACTTTTTAAACAAATGGCTAACAAAAACTTATGTTGATGCTCTATTAGATAAAATTTCTGAATTGGAGGCACTTACAACAACGTTTAAAGACTAAGACGGTCGAAATGTTTGTCCTGACAGCTGGCATGTGCCCAGTGATGATGAGTGGAAAGAACTTGAAATGTATCTCGGGATGACACAAGCACAAGTCGATGCAACAGATTGGCGTGGTACAAATGAAGGTGGAAAAATGAAAGAAACCGGCACAACACATTGGCCCAGTCCAAATACAGGAGCAACGAACGAAAGTGGTTTTTCGGCCTTGCCAGGCTGCTACCGTAACTACACTGGCTTCTTCGGCAGCATTTTATAACCTTCGGTATGTGGTGGTCGGCTACCGAGTACGGTAGTCTCGAGGCATGGGACCGCAGACTGGATACTGACAATATCCTCGAATTAGTAATAGAATTTATAATAATATTTATTGTCAGGGAATATCAAAAAGTCTTCCCTATGATCGAAGAATTAAAACAGGAAATTGAAAAACTGAAAAACAGATAATCGTAGATATAGGTTATTTATAAAGCAATTCATACTTTAGCAATAAATTCAGAGAGCTTCTTTAAACATTACCGTTGGATGAATTCCTCCCATTATCACATTTATTCCCCGTTTCCTGAATTCATCTGCTATCTCATACCCTCTTTTTGCAGTATGCGTAACTGCAGTGATACCAACAAGATCTGCCTTTTCATCGAAATTCACCGTATCCCTGGGTTCTTGTATAATTTTTATCTCCCAATCAGGCGGCGTTAAACCTGCAAGCACTCCAAGAGCTAAAGGTGGAACATCAAAATATTCTTTACGAGCACTGTTCTCAAGAATTTGGAATTTTTTCTTTTGAGTTACCAGTTGGCTGGTAGGCTCAATTAGAAGAAGTTTCATTTTTTTTCTCACTTAAATAAATGGTTTTTCCGAAGTCTCTGTAATAATACTTCATGGACCTTATTACATTTTCATAATTTATTGTCGAGTTTAAACGAAGCTATTAGTTTTAATAACAAATCATAAGTTCCTTTGTTCTTGAGAAGTTGAGATGCGATTGATACTACAAAAATTTAATTATTCGTACCATTTAGAGTGTTGGGTCTTACAAAGTACACGATAGACAAGACCGGGAAAAAGGCACTGCAGGAAACTCGTGGTTTTACCAAGAAGTGTGAGCGTCATCATGAATCTTTTCTTCCTGATCATTTTGAGAACCGCGCATGCAACTTCCTCTGCTGTTTGATGACCTTTTCTTTTTATACTAACATATGAACCATCCGGATAAAGGACTTTTTTATCAGGATAATTCTTGACAAAACCTGCACGAAGAAGACCGATGTGCACCTTGCTTTTCGCGAGCTCGATACGTAGCGATTGTGCAAGAGCAGTCAAACCAATTTTTGCGACGCAATAAGGAGACATGTTTGGTTGGCCGTGGATACTTGCTATGGTTGAGATAAAGATGATGCTCCCTTGTGTCTCTCGTATCGCAGGAAGTGCTGCTTGTGTGCAATAGACCCCACTCATCAAGTTCGCGTCGACAACACTCTTGAAAAATTCTGCATTAATGTTCTCAAATCGTCCTCTCATTGAAAGGCCTGCATTGTTGATAAGATAATCAATCCTGCCGAATTGTTTTGTTGTTGTATTAACAAGCCGTTTGCAATTTTGGGGTTTGGTGATATCGCCAACAATTGCCAATGGATGATACCCTTTGTTCTTGAACTCTTCCTTTATCGCATTGAGCTGTTCCTTATTTCTTGCATTGATGACGACATTCGCACCATGCTTAAGGAAAACAAATGCAATTGCCTTACCAATGCCTTTGCTCGAACCTGTCACGATAACTGTTTTATTTTTGAAACTTTTCATCTGTGATACACGTTCTCCTTAAACTAAACTTGATGTTGATAATAAAAGCAGGCAAAACGGCTAAAATTTAAAGTGTTTCACAAAATTGTTCCTCTTGGATATAGTCAGATATAAGAAAGCCTATTTTGAAAAATCATTTGAAACCATATTTTATTTTGAAATCATAATACTAGTCTAAAATTATCCTAACCTTAACTCCTTCTTATGCAGCTTTATAAATAAAAAAAACATGGATATATGTTTCTATACCAAAACTATTAAGGTTCTAAACCATTTCAAAACGGAAATATGCAAGAAGTTTGAAGAAATTGCAGGAATTACTAAAAAAAGCAGTTCTTATTGTAATTAAGAAGCCTCTTTTGGCAATTTTTGCAGTTAAAAAGTATCCATTATTAATTATTGCAAAATTTTATCTATATAGGTTGATCTCTTTAGTAAATTTTGCAAATATTTGGATGGTTATAATCTGCAATTATTCTAAATCCTTTTAATCATATTGTAATTTATCAGTTGGGTTGACCTTAAATTGTTAAATAAATGTCCGATTTTTTACAATTTGAATTTATCTTACGAATTGACTATAGATAAATTTACTCACCATATTCATAGGATCTTCAGGATAATGCGTAGTTATCCTGGAACATTGGAAGGTTGGAATGTTGGAATAATGCCCGCCTGACCAGACAGGCAGGGAATA
>CAZEWS010000043.1:0-16228 GCA_964515985.1 uncultured Rikenellaceae bacterium
GGTATCTGTTTAATATCCTCAAACCTTCTCGAAGAAATATGATCAGCACCGTATTCTATCAAATGAGCATCTACACCATATTGGTTACGGATATAGTCATGGATAGCCGGATTATCCGTTATAACTGCGTGGGCAAATTTTACAGCAAAGTACTCGGAGAATTTCAGGAATTTTTTTGAAAAGGTTTTCCATTTTTCCCGGTTCCATTCAATGCCATCAACATTTACGATAATTTTCCGGTTTGTAAATAATCTGACGAAAGGAAAGATCATCCCACCCGAAATTCCAAGAACAAGCAGAATTTTTGCATACAACATCGCGTGTTTTATGGAGAGGGCATCATAAAATATGCTCTGAAAACCCAGGGCATTAAAGGGGAGATAAAATAAACGGGTTTTGTTATGAAATTTAACTCTTTCTGATTTTTTGTAATACCTCCGGCTGCAATAAACATAGATCCTGAAATCATTTTCCAAACAATTAACCAATTGTTGGGCAACCGTTTCAAACCCTCCGTACCGGGGCGGTATGCCTACAGAACCTATAATAGCAACCTTGATACTCATTCCGGTTTGAATTTTCTCTCAATCATTCCAATAATCCCCGGCACAATAATCACCGTCGTCAAAAAACAGACGCCAACCCCAACAAACAGTGCTCCTCCAAGCTGGCCAAAACCGCGATAGACAGAAAAAATCAATGAACCAAATGCCAGCATTGTAGTTAGTGAAGTAAGTAAGATTGCCTTGCCTGTACTGGCAAAAACTATATTAATTTTTCCTTTGCCTTCTGTTAACCAGCGATGGACAATATGTACACCGTCGTCAATACCAATACCAAGAATCATCGGTAGCCCCATAACATTTACGACGGTTAATTGCTGACCTGTCAGGTGCATAAGACCTACCATCCATGATACACCAATAGCCAGGGGAATCATTGCAATCAGTGTATAACGTATACTTCGAAAGTCTGCCCACAACAGGATAAAAACAATTACCAGTGTTAACAGTGCCGAATTACGGCCGTCGCGACCGATAATATCGATCAGGGCACGAAATACAGGTGGAAAGCCCGTAGCTCTGTCGCTGATTCTATCTAAATCATCCGAAAATCCATAGAGTATCCTGGCGTCCTGCCAGATATTACCTGCCGGAAATACAGTAACCAAAAATTGGGTTCGGTTTTTATTACTGTACTGGTCTAAGATAGAAACCGGCAGCTCTTCCAAATGAATGGACTCTGTAGAGCACATCGTAATAACTGATTTCTTGAAATGTTGTGCGAAATCACGTTGAAATTTAGATAGTCCTTTAATTGCCAATGAATTATCAGCAGCTATTAATTGCTGTAATTCCTGAATCATATTTCTGGAATCTGGTTTTTCGGGATCTCCCACGATATGTTTACATTTATTATCCACTTTATCCTGCCCGCCAAGATATGCCATATCCTGCATTTCATGACATTCATCTCGAGACGCTCAATTTCGTCACTTAATGCCGGCAATTCACCGGGAAGCATAGCAGGTCTGACAGTAGTTGCCTCGATTGCTTCATGGATTTCATTGATATGGGGAGTACGTTTTTGTTGTTGTTCCAAAGAAGGAAAATATAATGAAATATCTTCGGTCATAGCCACAGAACCCAGCTCACGATATTTTTTTGCAAACTCACGTGATTGATTTACATTATCGGTTAATATAAGCGCATAAGCCATACTTAAATCAAACTTATCTTTTATGGTATCCTGAAGTGCAATTGATGTTAATCCTTTTGCTTCAACGTTCATATAATTATGATCAAAAGTGATGTTTAGTCCTGACCAAATTAATAAAGCGGTAATAATAATTGAGGAAAAAATTGTAAATCCATAATGTTTGCTTATCCATTGTCCCGCATTACCCAAGAAACGAAACGAAATATCCCGCTGAACAATCTTTTCTATGCCTTTACCTTTTTTTCGTTTTTTCTCAATGCGACGTTCCCTAAATACCAGCATAACCGGTAAAAACAAAAATGTGGCTAAAAGAATTGCCAGAAGGCCTGTTCCGGTAACCAATCCCATCTCTTTCATGCCGCGCGAACTACTAATCGTCATGGTTAGGAAAGCACAAGCTGTGGTCAGTGCTCCGGTCAAGATTCCTTTCCCGCTTTTTAGAAATGTTTTTTCCATGGCTGCAGCTATACTGTGCCCGGCAGCACGCCATTCTGTAAAACCTGAAATAAGATGGATAGAAAAATCAATTCCAAGCCCCAGGAGTATTACAGCCATCATCGAGGTCATGATATTTAATTGTCCCACAACTATTGTAGCTGTTCCGATAGCCCACAAGATACCAATAAGCAGGTTAAACATAGCGAGAAATGGTGACACCCACATTCTGAATGAAATGATTAACATTATCAAAATAGCAATAACAGCGATAAGGGTGGTGTATCCCAAACTTTGTTCGGAATAAACCATTTCATCACGGCCAACGGGTATCATCCCTGTCAGACCTGCTGTTACATCCGGGTAATTTTCCAGTAAATCATCTACTATCGATTGAACGATATCTGTTCCTTCAACAAGCAGATCTATATCAAACATTGTAAAATTAGGAATGGCATTCATGACGAGTGCTTTTTTATCATAAGACAGAAAATAGGGTTCGCCAAAAAGGAGTTTATTAACTACCTGGCGAGCTTCTTCTTCAGATACTTCTTCATCACGCACATACTTTTGCATCACCTGAGCCAAATTTTGGATGCCATCTAAAAAAATCACCGCCTGATCCTCTTTTTCCCGTGTAGAAATAGATTCCTCCTGGCCCACATATTCTTTTTCCATTGAATTATTAATATTAAATAATAAACCAGCAACGTTGGGATCAGTATAAATTTCCTTTGTATTTTTTAAATCTTTTTCTTTAATAAGCATTAAACCATGGTTCTGTAGAAAATCGACTTCGGTTTTATAATCAATTCGCCGGATCAATTTTTTGTTTATTCCGGCTCGCAGCGATTCTATTTGGGACTGAAGTTTTGCTATTTCAGATACTTTTCCTTCTTTAGCTTGTAATGCAGCTATCTTTATATTGATTTTATCAATGTCTGCCTGAAGTGAAGCATTTTTACCAGTGTCGACAGCAGCTAACAACTGCGGTGCCAGCTCATCGGCAAATTGTTTAATGCGTTCTTCTTCTCCCTGAACAACAACAATGATGCTTGTAGCCGATACAAATTCTTCAATAATTTTATTGAATTGAACTGTTTTTTGATGCCCTGAGGGCAGCAAATCAGACCAGCGCATGGTAACGGTTAATCGCTCGGATAATGCCCCAAAAATTAAGGTAAGAATAATTACAATAACCAACATTCTCCATGGATATGAAGTATGCCAGTGAGCTAATGTTTTAAGCAATTTTTCTCTCATTTTCTCTCTTTTTAGATAATAGTATAGTTGACTTAGATTTTTCTACAAAATATCTGTTTGTAATTTCGATAAAATAAAAAAATGAATAAACCAGTATTTATATCATCTTCTATATTATCAATGCTCAGGAATAATGGAGTATTGGAGTGTTGCCTGACCCCTGAAGCGGGCGAAAGCGGGGAATGTTATAATTCCCAATATTCCATTAATCCAAAATTCCATAATTCCATGTTATATCGTATAATATTTAGAATACAGCCATTTTTATTAATTTAAGTATTCCGCATAATCTTCAGTTAAAAATATACCCTTGCCCGGATCAATCCTCCGTTCCCTAAATTACTGGCGTAAGCGGTTCCTTCTTCTCCAAGATAAAAATTGAGATAGAACAGAAGGTCCACATTTTCAAAAATGCTGTAATTCATCATGGGCACTAACGCCAGGCTCTTATCTGAAATGCTGACAATGGTGGAAAGACCCAGGTATATCAGGTCGGTTACCGGGTGTTGGATGAAGCAGTAAAGCTGGTCACGGCTGATAGCTTTCTGTTCGGCAGCCAGCAAGCGTAACCAGTCATTCAGGTTGTACTGCATGAAATTGGTTTTGCCCAATGTATTTCGATAATATTCGAACATGATGTATGTCTGGAAATCGAAAGTGTAATCACCACCCACAACCAGTTCGTAGAAATTTTTGGTGCTGTCCATTTTATTAAAAGCATATTCCGCCCAGACGCCCAATCCCAGTAGTTCACCGGCAACAGTGGCTCCGATCATTTGACGTTTTTCGGGCAATGCCAGATAAAATTGCTGGCCCGGGTCAAATTGGGTGTAATCGTGAAACGTCCAGATTTTTTCAACACCGATGATAGAGTAGTCGAAATGGGAAATACGCCCTTTAAACATCAACATCTTATCCGAATTTTCCCACTCATCACCTACAGCATACAGGGCAGTGATATTGTATCTGGATCCCAACGGTACATCCACCCGCATGGCGTTATGCCCGGGTTGTTCATACGTTGGATCAAGCAGATCCTTTGTATTGAACACATCTGTCGGGTTCCAGGCATAACCTGTACCGAGCGAGATCTGCTGCTTACCCATAATTACATCCGCATATTTGAAGGTTAGTTTGATATAGGCATTGTCCAGAAATATACGATCGTTGAAAGGAAAGACATAATAATCCGCCAATTCCGGAGGAACCACGGAAGTAACCCGGTCAGGCAAATATTCGAGAATATTCCAATTAGTCTTACCGTGATAGGTGATGAAGTCGAAATTAGCGCCAAAAGACACATGTTCAGATACATCTCCTTTTAAATCAATGCGCAGTTTGTTGGAATGGAGGTGAATGAACGAATTTTTAATTTGTGCACCCATCAGTTGCGACTCGAAATAACCGAACAAATCGATATTGTTTTGCGCAGGTAACGGCACACTCAGCAAGAGTAGCAGTAGAAAATAAAATATCCGTTTTCTCATTTTTTTAATCCTCTTTCAGTGAACATCTCATCTTTCAGCGAAATATTGTATTGAATTTCGATGAACGACATACTGGTCTGGGTGTTATCCTGCTTGTTGTACATTACCATTTTTTTAGGTGTTGGAATATCATCGATTACTTGTATATCACTTTGCATCAGGCGTTTGAGTAAAAATTTAGGATCTTTCTCATCATAATAGTCAATAACGATTGGGACAAAATTCTCCTTAATGACCCATATAATTAACCGTGAGTAGGATAAATCGCTGTCTTTATTTCTGATCAGTTCCAGCTTGTAGCAGGCGTAACCATCTATTTTTTCGTCTTTCAGACGTTTAGCCGTAAAGTCTTTGATAAATGCGTCGCCTGACCCCATGTCTTCATAGGAGAAATCACTGCCCTCCATTTTTTGCTTTTTAGCGTGAGTAGCCAACTTGCGTACCCGTTGGGTGCGTGGAAAGAACATCCAGATATCATCAGCATGATTAAGCATCAAGGTAGCCTGTCCTTTTACCCGGGTGGGAGCCAGGTAGCGAATCAGGTTCTTTTCTCCAAAATTCTTACTCCACGATTCATACTCAAAAGTTCGTGTTGCTCCCGAGGTGGTAACTATAGTCATGTTGCTTTTACTATAGATGGTTTCTTGATTCATCAGGTCGTTTACCTTGTTGATGATCTGTTCACCAGTCAATTCCTGGCCAATTAGAGTGCCGGAAATAAAGAATACTATTATTAACGGAACCATTAAAGTTTTCATTATTATAATATTTAATAGTTAAACATAAAAGATACTCTTCCGGGAAATAAATTATTGGATTGGTTTTTCCCCATTTTTTAAATATTCGTTTTCCCAGATTTTATCAGTCAACAGTTTCAGTTCTTTATCATATTTTTTCATGAATTCATAATATTCAGAAGAATGCAGAATTTCTTCTGCTTCAATATTTTCCCCTATAGCTGATTTGGATAAAATATTTTTTCTGAAATTGTCATAATGATCTCTTATCGAGCAAGGCATCAGTCCATTTTTATGACAGTTAAAATATTCATATTGCCATTTTTGACCATTCTTTATAAAATCCGAAAGGATTGCATCTCCTAACGTTTTTCCTTTGTTATAAAGTTCAATAATATTATCAACATAATAAGGGACAAAAACACATGGCATTATATTGCCGTTCCAATCTATATATAAATATCCGTTCCATCTTCCATAGGCAATGCAACCACCGGATAATACACCACTATTCCAAAAATCAGCAACCGGATATTTTTTTTCCGACAATAATTTTTCCCAGATTCTGTAAAGTTTTACCCTGTCAGTTGGGTTTACTACACGGTCGAATGTTTCTTTGATTCGTCCTATTGGCATGATCTGGAATTGCCACATATAAGAAGCGCCTAATTCATCGAAATAATAGTCGTAAAACTTTTCCGACAATAAAACATTTACATTTTTACTGGTAGCCGTTACAGAAATACCGAAAGGAACACCAGTTTTTCTTAAGTTTTCAAATGAGGCAAGTATTTTTTTATGAACACCTTTTCCTCTCCTGTTATCAGTATCTTCTTCAAATCCTTCAACGGAAACAGCAGGAGTTACATTACCAAGCTTTGCCAGTCTGTCAGCTACATCAGGAGTAATTAATGTTCCGTTTGTATATATGAGGAAAAATACATCATTATACTTCTCGAAAATATTAAAAAGAGTCTTCCCATTACTCCTGTACATAAAAGGTTCACCACCGCTAATTACAATAAACTTACTTCCCAATAAATAATAAACATCATCCATTATCTTATCAACAATGTTATACGGGAGAGATTGCTTTGTTGTCCGGTCACTTGAAGAATAACAATTCTGGCATTTAAGGTTACAAACCTGAGTAGGAGATAATACAATAAACAGGGGTGGATATTGCTTGTATTTTTCCTTAAATTTTACCTGTAAATCATCCATTTTTTGCTCCTTTGTGATTTTAAATTCTCCGCCTGTTAACATGTTTATTAACTTATGTAAAACCTTTGGAGAAACATAGCCTTTATCCAGATTAATTTTTGCAGTGTTTAGTATTGCAGATATAAACTGAAATATCTTAATATTTGCCAAGTGTATATCACTGACCTTATCAACTACAACTCGGTTGTAAATAAATTTATCCAACTGTGATGATACTATATGTCTTATCATATAATTATTAATAATTGTATTAACAATGGTGCTAAATACTAATTTATTTGCTTTCATTGTACTGTACTTTACTTATATTAAGGATTTAGCTTGGTTGACCGGTGATTCGGTCGATTCAATCCTTTATAACTAAATATCTTTTTTCAATCCCTCGATAAAAAATTTTGTCAATGCGTCAGCTGCTTCATTGAATTGAAACACATTGTGATCTACGATCCATTGAAGTGCCAGTCCGTCCAGGGCAGCAATTAAAATAGAAGCTGTGAGGGTGGTATTAACAGGACGAATTTTCCCTTTTGCTATTCCCTCTTCCAAAATTTCAGCTACCATTTTTCTGTATTCATCGTATAATTTCTTCATATCAAAAACAGTGACTTGATGTTTATATCGTACACCCTCAGCCCAGAAATCTATTAGAATTTCTATAAAATCAGTGGAGTTATTCTGAATGACTTCAATCCATCCTGCGATCAGCGCAGCAATTTTTTCTATGGGATCATAGATTTTGAATAAGCGTTTGGCAATTACCGCGTCCATTTGTTCCATGAAATGCTGGAATGCTTCAGCGAAAATATCGTCTTTGTTTTTGAAATATTCGTAAATGGTTCCCTTACCAATTCCTGCCTCTTCGGCCACATCTGCCATTTTGGTATTGGCAACACCTTTTCTGGCAAAGACTTTCATAGCAGCTATTAATATTTCTTGCTTCTTGACTTCCTTGTCGATTAACTTAGGACTCATATGATTCAATTTTATTATGACCGATAGTTCGGTCAAATATAATAAATAATTTTGTATTTGTCAAGTTTTTTTTAATATATTTTCATTTTCCATACTCGTCTGACCACTAAAATGCATTAACTTTTTATATAAACCATAACATAATTGCAATGTTCCAAATTTAAACTAATCGCTTGGCAGTAGCAGTGGTTTGACGAGTATTTAAATTTATTATTAGGATATCACTACTGTCCGGTTTTTTTCAAAAATTAAAAACGGGAAAACCTGCCAGGGTCTGCGGGTTGGCTTGCAGGGAAGGGAGACCTGGCAGAGTTTGGAAACAGATTTACGAATAAACGATTACTCGATTTACGATTTGTAATAAGTAAACCAGAAAACAATTCAATAGAGCCAAATTGTATCAAGCTTGGTGAGTGCAAACTTAAATCAACCACCCCACCCCGAGTACTCTGGGTAGTCCCTGCCTGCAGCAGGCAGGCTCCTTTCCAAGCCCCAAAGGGTTCCCTTCGGGAGAGGAGAATTTTATGTTAGTATTTAAACACATGGACCCAATAACGAATCACAAATAACATTTAACATATAACGTATAACGTATAACATTCTTTTTACCAGCGCCCCGAGTGATCCGGGTAAAGTTCAGTAACAGGATCGCTTTGGAATAATTCCTTTGTATCGATATTCATCATCGATAATTTACCGTACCAGCCGGCTCCGGTGTCCATCATCCAGACTTCACATGTCTTTATCGGTTTTTCCGAATCATAATTGATGGTAGGCGTATGCCCCAGAAATATTTCTGAAAACTGACTCAGCGGTCTTTCAATTTCCCGGGATTTAAAATAAAGTGCCTGGTCGACAAGACTTCTGTCCCATATAAAAACGTTTTGATCCTGGGTTTCAAGAGGCAAATCGGTATAAAAACCCCCATGAACAAAAAGAATGTTATCCTCCACATAATAGTTAAGGGCATTCTTGAGTATTTGGACATGCTTGTCCGGCATTCCTTCCGGGTAACAGTCAATAGTAGCCCGTCCTCCCTGTGAAAGCCAGATGTACGGTTTCTCACCGGTTTCAGCCCAATCCAATGCCCAGGCATCGTGATTTCCGATAATATAGATCAGGTTACTGATCTTCAGCAATTCATCGAATGATTTATTTATTTCAGGCCAGCCATCGCAAACATCACCAAGGCAAATTAACCTGTCATGGTTGTAATCAAATTGTGCCTGTTCAAAACATTGGATCAGTGCCTTATAAGCACCATGTATATCTCCTATTACAAACGTTCTGGTTTTGTTCATCGGTTCAGGGTTCTTTGTTCTATGTTACGCGCTGCGGGTTACGAGTTACGGATTCTGGCTTCTGAGTACTTGCTAGTACCAAATTCTCCTCCTTGGAAAGGAGGAGTACCCGACCGAAGGGAGGGGGAGGTGGTTGATTCTTAGTTAAACAACCACCCCGTCCGCCTGGCGGACACCCTAGCCAGGAGGGGAATTTTGCGCTTTGCAAGTGCTGAGCGCCATGTTTCGTAAATCATCAATCGATTAATCCTTTATCGATACTCTCAAATGGTCTGGCTTAAACATAATGACGAACCGGAACTTCGTCCTACTTACTCCTTCTCCCCATCTCACATTCACCACATCACGCTATCGATTCCCACATTTTGTCTTGTCCTGCTGCCGGTCCCTGGATTTAGTGTTGGCTATTTGCGCCGAATAAAACGGTAGTAACACTGATCAAAATCGGCAGTTCCGGCGCTTTTTCTTTATACGACCCTTTTCCCCGGGTTGCGCTTAGTTACTCACTCCCACTGTCGTTATTCGCTCCCACAATCCAGGCACTGGAACCAGCTCATGAAGATTGGCTCTTACTTCGTTAGAGCCAATCGTTCGCTCAAACCTGCTCGTGAAGTTTGGCTCCGCCAAACGTTCGCTTACCCGGGGCTATTGTTGTTTTGCCCCTTTGAGGTAATTGCTATGGCGACCGGAGACTGAGGACTGGCGACTTATTCCTGCCTACTGCTACTGCCACTGCTTTTTCACTTCATCATTCATTATTCGGTGTTCGATATTCGATATTTTCTTTGTCAACTAAAAACTGCCTTCTGTTGATTTTTAACTAACACTACCACTGCCACTGAACATGGATCTTCGCTCTCAGCGCTCTGTTCTCCGCTCTTTGCTCTATACACCTTGCTCCATGCCCCAAATTCATAATTCATAAAATCTATAATCTACAATCTAAAATCCTAAAGTCCCCAATCTTCCATTCTTCCAACATTACTCGCTCACACATGGCCACAATCACAATCCCGCTCGTGAGACATTCTGTTCGTCCACCCTGTGAAATAGTGGCGGAGCCATTGCTGCGAAGCAGCATTTCACAGGGCAAGCTCACAGAATGGTTCCACTATTCCACCATTCCAATCTTCCAATACTCCAATCTTCCATTGTTTATACCGAGTTCACCTTAAACTTATCAAGAAATGATTGCATTTTGCCAAAATGAGATCCTTTCCAGTAAACCTTGTCGCAGGATTCGCACTGATAAAATTCATGATAGAATTCTTTGGTTTTGGGTTGGAGGACATTCAGTACCGATTTTTTTGTCGTTTTTCGGATAAGACCATTGCAATTTATGCACCTGTAAAAAGGCTTGAAAAAACCCGACAGATCAAATCGACGGACTACTTCCCCGAATTGTTCAACAGGGTTTTGAGACCGAATCCAGTAACCATGTTTAATTTCCCTGAGCTTAAGAATACCGACATCACGGGTAAGAATGATCCTTTTTTCCTTTATTGATATTGCTGCAATTTCGGAGTCGGAATAGTGGTTTTCATATAATGTATCAAATCCTGCCATGCGTAAATACTTGGCCAATTTCCCAAGATGGACATCCAGTATAAATTTGGGATTCCTTAGAGGCTCATTTCTCAAACGGGATATCTCAGAAATATCAAAGCTTTCAAAGACAGGATAAACTGATACATGGTCATTATTTTTCAGCCGGTAATGAAAGGATTCTGAATTTCCATTTACCAGAATTAAATCAACTTCGGTATGGGGCACACCAATTGCTTCAATGGCATCTTTTATTGCCGGATTTCCTTCAAATGGATAGGGAAACAAGGTCTTTTTCTTCTTATTTGGAAGGAAATCGTTTAATTCCTCGTAAAACCGAAACTGGGCGACTTTCGCCATGCAGGATGATTTTTAGCTTTTATTAATAAGGTATGATTTTTTTAGTTTACGGGTTAAAGGTTGCGTGATTTGATTGTCGGTTCTGGGTTTTCGGTTCTCAGTTCTCGGTTTTTACCCAATCACTTCGTCAATCGTCCTTCATTTGCTCCTTGCTCTAGTCACCCCACCTCTTCTGCGTACTGCCTACTGCCTACTTATTCCTGCCACTGCCATCCGTCAGTAGCTGCCCGCCTGAATGACGAAGTCGGGCAGGGACAGGCTGCAATTGCTACTTTTCCAACAAACAGTAACACAAGTTAATCTGGTGTTGGATTTCCTTTTAATCCGATTTCTTCAGCAACTTCCCGCATACCCATAATGGTATCGGTGATCAGTTCCGTTAGTTCCACACCCAGCATTTCAGCTCCTTTTTCAATAACCGACCGGTTAACACCTGCAGCAAAACGTTTATCTTTCCATTTTTTCTTCACCGATTTAGCTTTCATATCCAGTACACTTTTTGACGGACGAACCAGGGCTGAAGTAACCACCAGGCCTGTTAGCTCATCAACAGTGTATAATACTTTTTCCATTAAACTTGTAGGTTCGACATCGGTAACAATGCCCCAGCCATGACTTAATACTGCGCGGATGTATTCTTCCGGCCAGTCGTTTTCCTGTAATATTTCTTTGGTTTTTTTGCAATGCAAATCCGGGAATTTTTCATAATCCAAGTCGTGAATTAAACCAATTACGCCCCATTTTTCCTCATCTTCACCATGTTTTCTGGCCATGTACCGCATAACTCCCTCTACTGCCAGCGCATGTTTGGCCAGACTTTCCGATTCATTGTATTGTTTGAAAAGTTCCCAGGCTTCCTCCCGGGTTGGTGCTTTTGTTTCCATAATTATTTTGTTTTGTAAAAAAACTAAAATTACAATTTTTTTCAATAATCCAACCACCTCCCCATCCCGTTGGCCGGGTACTCATCCTTGTCAAAGGAGGAGAATTTCAGGAGAAAATAACAAATCGTAACAGAGAACAAATCCCCTACAGGGAGTGAATCTCTATTTTGTCATTTATATTTAGCTTCTGGAACATTGCGCCAAATGTGGCGATTTATTCCCGATCAGCTATGGTAGTTTCGGCGCTTTTTTAGCTGACTGTATAGTTTACTACAATAATGGAACCTCTCCGAGGTTCTTATTCAGATTAATAAATATCGTATCATTTTTTAATCAATGTGGCAAAACAAATTAATCGGTACTAAATTGTTAATCATGCCCCGTGTATGGAACCGTCAGGAGGCTTCAGTCTGTCCGACGGATAAAGTTGAGGAATGACTCTGGAGGAGTCACATTATTGTAGTAGATGAGATAATGCGTAAATAAATAATGGTCTAATTGCCATACTTTATCAGGGAAATGTCGTTCCATGGACCAGAACAGAAAAGCTTTACTATCAACTATATTCTGCCAGTTTTAGTCTGGGCACGAACTGAAGTCGTACCCTGACAATCATATTTTTAAACTCTGACAGGTTCTTCTGCCATAGGCATTCCTATGGGAGAACTCTGTCAGGTTAATATTCAAATAGTTACAAACGACCTTTCAGGATCAGAATGACCTGAAAGAGTCTTTTTATACAACCCCAAAACTGAATCAGACCTTTACTTTAAATTAATTCTTAACTATTTTCCCGGTAAATGAATCCTTGGAGGTACGGATGTTCAACAAATAGATACCTGTTTTAAATTTTTCCATGTTGATGTGAATCTGTTGATCTCCTTTCCTTATATAGCATTTTTTTAGGAAAAGAGTCTTACCGGAGAGGCTTAGTATTTTTATCATTATCTCTTCATCACGTAAGGACTTAAAGGCTACACAGAATTCTTCATTACAAGGATTTGGATATATCAGGATATTGAATTCCGGTATATTGGGTCCGGTATATTTATGTTCAACGAACAGGTAAACAGTGTCGTTTTGAAAAATAGTATCTCCCCCTAATGAGGTATAAACCATTATTTCATATGTTTTATAATCAGACAGGTCAGCTGTCTGATTAAAAGTAAAGGCCAAACTATCCTCCGGATTTAATGTTGTATCCATGATTTCCTCGACAGGCACGGTATCATTGATCCAATAGAAAACCGTAATGCCAGAAACGGAAACCGTTCCGAAATTTTTAATCCATACGGTTATTTCTTCATCAGACGTGAATGTTGTTCCTTTCGCGGGAGAGGTAATAGAAACAATTCCGGCATCAATGGTAGGATAGTTTTCGATGGTAGTTGTTAAAGTATCATTTCCCCTGAATTCGTCGTTTTCAAGGGATGTGTATATGGTAAGCGTATACTGCCCGAATTCCGAAAGATCGGCAGATATTGAAAAGGTGTGATTATAGATTGAATCAGGAAGAATTTCAGCCTGGATCATGTCAGTAACCGGATCACTTCCGCTGATCTGGTAACTTACATTTACATTGTAAATGGTATCCAATCCATAATTCTTTATGTCAATATTTACATTTTCTTGACCGATAAGATTAAAATCTGAGACAGGAGAAAGAATTCTAACAATCCCTGTATTGATTTTTGAAAAGGAATAACGCGGGAATACGATACAATCGATCCAGGCACGGTCATACCCTTTACTTACCGAACCATCTTTTGTGTATTTCCATTTCAGTGTATGTTTGCCTTCCGAAACCGGGTAGCTTTCTTTTGTCCAGCCTTTCTCACCCGACCAATAATCTGTCTCAATGGAATCGATATAGAACCTGAGGAAATCCCATTCGCTTTCCGAAGAGACTTTTTTCCGGAAGGTAACGGTATCATCTGAAAAAACATCAACGGTTATGGAAAGCATCGAAAACTGATTATGACTTATTTGTCCGGATCTTGCGCTAAAATCACCATCATAGGAAAATGTTTGGGAAATTTCCCAGGGACGGATTGTGTAGATTGACCATGGATATTGTTTAAAACCACCTGTTTCAAAATCTTCATATATTAGTCCAACCGGCAGTTCGAAACTGTCCGCTGCAAAATAGTGATCGGCAATAAGTACAAAATTTAGTTTTGCAATGCTTGCATAAGATGCTGAAGAATCTATAGTAATGGTGAAAAATGCTTTTTCTTTTACACCTGCCTCAAGGTTTCCGAACAGGTATAGTGAATCTTTAATTGTTATGAATTCACTATTAGTTGTTAGCACTCCTGTAACGTTCGTTGCATCGCTGTTTCCGTCATTTATGGTTTCAATCGAAATTTCAATCCGTTCGCCCGGGTCAGGACTACCGTTCCCGTTTCCTTCTTCGTTGTCGTTTATGGTGATTTTGCCGATTTCAAGAACAGGGGCATAAAGCGTAATCTTAAAATAGGAAGACCAGTTGTTTCCCTGCTCGTCTGATATATCCATCCGGAATGTGGTAACATGTTGGTCATTGATCGTGTCGCTAATCTCGATTCGAAAAGCATTAAAAAAGGTTGAATCGGATAAGGCAGGAACCAATACCCATTGTTCAAGGCTATCCGTTATAGTAACCAGGGAATCCATAACCGAGATGGTTATGGATACCGAATCCGCATTGACATTGCCAAGATTCTTAATGGTCATGTTAATGTAAATAACTTCTCCGTAATCTGCCTTGTTGTCCGAATTTCCCAAACTATCATTCAGAAAATGACTCTCATAAATAACATAAGGTTCATTGTTCTGAATAATATCGATTGTTTTAATGAATGGTTCCCTGTTTTGCTTCGTTACTACCAGATCGGTATATCCTGTACCGGTTAGTTCAGGAAACGAAAGAATAACCGAACCGGATTCATCGGCATGTTTGGCGTCAAGAAGCTGACCATCAAGACTGAAACCGATATAGGCATTCGGTTCTGTTTGAATAAACAGGGTATTCATACCAATGGGAATCGTGGGGGGATAATACACTTTTAGTGTATCCGGAACGGAAAGGTACACCATCAGGGAAGGATCTCCCATTAGTTGATATGTTTCCCAGTAATATTTTGCTTTTTGGATATTCCCTGTTGTGACTGCCAGGTTACCGGCATAGACCATTTGCCCCTGTGTAATATACCATTCCGAAATCGGCTCCCCGTTATCATGGAAAATGCGGTCGTAGGCACCCAATCCGGTTTCATCATAGGTAGGATTTGCAGATATCGGACCAACCCCCACTGCCCAGTAAAAATCTTCATCCCAATATGAATCATTGGTACAACCAATGTATGCGAGTGCTCCTTTATTTTTGGCACGCACCAAAGCTTCAGCAAAACATTCCGGATTATCAAACCGTGTAGTGGAGCAAGCATTTCCTATCATTAGCGGGTATTTACCAGTGTTTTGTAAGTCCTGTACATGGGTAATAGAAAATCTGGGATCATCCCAGCGGTCGGGAAATCCGTGACCGGTATAATTGACAAACGCAACACCGTTGCTTACATCCTGAATAATTTGTGCATCGCTGCTCCCGGATTCCGGGTAAAGATAGGTATAGGAAGTTATTCCATGTTCAGGATTGAAATAATTCCGGGTTCCATAATTAATTTGTCCGTTACACCATTTGTCGGAATGACCGCCATCATCAACTCCTGCAATCATCACTGCCGTGTCTAAAAAAGAAGGATCGGGGAACAAATATTGCTCGTATTCAAGGGTCTTGTTGATCTGGATAATTAATTCATTTGTATCCCTGGCGGAGAACCTGCCATAAAAAACCTCAGGGAAGTAGTCACCATTCCCATCGTATTCAGCATAATAGAGATCAGTTAGCTGACCGGATGATTGTGAGGAGGGAATTTGCCCGACATCTCCTACAAGTAATAAATAGGTCGGGGCAGGATCCTCAGGAGTGGATGAAAGGTACAGGGTTTTAAGATAGGCCTTCATTTCCTCACGGTTGTCTCCGACTCCAGGATCACCCTTGTAAACTTCAACAACATTGAACCCTTTTTTTGTTTTCCATTCAATAAAGGGTTTTAAGGCTGACTTAAACATGGTGTCGGAAAGGATAACATACTTAACGGGCTTTTCATTTAAAACATATTTAGTGCTTTCTGATTTGTAATTTAAAATTTTGCTGAACGTATTTTCGAAAACCGGCGAATAGTACTTTTTCTTTAGGGATTGTGTCAATTCGGGATTGGAATTGTAAAAGACAATTTCAACTACCAGGTTATTGTAAA
>CAZEWS010000044.1:0-15994 GCA_964515985.1 uncultured Rikenellaceae bacterium
TAGAGTCTATATACACAATTATTGAGAATCGCTTGTAACAACCTGAAAATTAATTGCCAAATTTTAATTTTGTGTAGTTATTTATCAGGGTTTATATAATACAAGTTGAAATTTAAGTTAAAACGGGTATGGTAAACGAAAACACACTTCCCTTTGCGGGTGTGCTTACAACCTTAAGTGAGCCCCCCATGGTTTCAACAAATTCTTTGCAAAGAATGAGTCCTAACCCCGTTCCTTCTTCCTTAAAAGTTCCTTTTGTCGAGATTTTTTTTTCCAGATTAAAAAGTTTCTCGCGATTTTTTTCCGATATCCCAATACCGTTATCAATAACTGCAAACTCAATTTTATTATTTAGTTTTGTTGAACGGATCACTATTTTACCGTTTTCCCTGGTAAATTTTATTGCATTGTTTACAAGGTTTCGCAAAACGGTTTCGAAAATATTTTTATCGACATAAATAAGTAACTTATCCTCAATATCTGATACCAGGGTGATCCCCTTCTCATCAAGATTGATTTTGAAGATTGAGGTTACGGAATTGATCATTTCTTTGGCATCGTGAACTTTTGGCACATTCGCCAGTTTACCTGTCTGGGCAAGCGTCCATTGCAAAAGATTTTGAAGTAAATTGTAATGGTTTCTTGCCGCGAGATTAATTAACTGGCAGATTTCCTGAATTTCCTCCTTATCTCCGTCCGCTGTGGCAGTATTTAATACTTCCGTAAAGTTCATAAGTGACTGGAAAGGATTGATAAGATCATGGCTGATGATGGAAAAGAACTTATCCCTGGTTGCATTTAGTTCCCGGAGTTGGTTTTGCGACTCAGTCAATTTACGATTGCTGTAATAATACTCGATGTTTCTTTTTCGTAAAATTTCAATGGCATCTTTTTTTATCCTGTAACTTTGAATTCCGGCAATACCCAGGATCAGGATAAGAATGGAGGAAATAAGTAAGTAGATAATCTGGTTTTTATGTCTTTTCATTTGGAGGTTTCTTATTTCTTCATTCTGTTTCAATATTTTTATTTCTTTGTCTTTGTTTTCAGCTTCAAACAGCACCTGCATATCCGAAATTTTATCACTGCTTTGTTCATTAAAGATGCTATCGTTCAGTTGAGCATATAGCTGATGATATTCAAGTGCTTTCTTATAGTTGTTCTTTGCTCTATAATAAGATTCAAACAAACCATAGAAATCCCGGATAAGATCATTTGATTCGATTTCTTTTGCATAATGTAATCCTTCCAAAAGATTTTGATAAGCCAAATCATACCGTTGTGTTTCGGAATAAATATCAGCAAGATTAAATTTGGAAAGGGCAATGCTATAAATTTCATTTAGTTCTTCATTAATCCTGAGCGATTGCTTAAGGTAAGACAGGGCTTCATTATATTGCCGGTTCTCCCGGTATATGTCTCCCAAATTATTTAGTGCATTGGCAATACCCTGCTTATTATTCATTTCTTTATATATGGTAAAGGCTTTTTGAAAGTAATCGAAAGCTAATGCATTATTTTTCTTTGCAGAATAAAATACTCCCAGATTGTTCAAATTACCAGCCATCGCTTCTTTATCACCCAAAGCTTTATTAACATCAAATGATTTCAAAGTGTATTCCAGGGCTTTATCATAATCCTTAAATGCATTGTATATTAAGGCTATGTTATTATACGAAATGGCAATTCCAGGTTGATCATTTATTTCTTCCCTTATGGTAAGGGATTGTATGTAGTATTCTAGGGCTTTATTATAATCAGAAAAGAGATAATAAACGGTTCCTAACCGGTTTAAAGCATCTGCTTCTCCCTTTCTGTCATTTAGTTCTCTGCTGATTGTCAAGGCCATGTTGGCATAGTGCCTTGTAACCTTTATTGCTTTACCCAAGTGCATGGTCGCCAGGCGGTTGTATATTTCAATCTTCTCCTCTTCGGTGGCGTACGTTATTCGTTGCTTAAGGCTGTCAATAATCTGCTTTTGAGGAAAAACAGAAAAAATCTGCCCAAGGAACAAAAGAATTAATATGAATTTTTTAAACACAATCCTGATCATTCTGGTTTTTTACTTCCGGTTATTTTTCGTATCTCGCTTTCGGTTTCGCCCCTGTAAAATTTTGTATTAATTAAGTTTCCTTTGGTTAACTGACTCACATCTTTAATCACTTTTCCACCTGAATACGTAATCGAATATCCTTTTTTCAGTATATTTTCAGGATTAAGATAAACGGATGATTTATTCAACAAATCGAGCTTGTGATGCTGGTTCGTTAACAACTGGCTGCAAAATAACGGAAGAGAACTTATCCTGGTCTGAAAGAGATGTTGCTTTTGAAGAAGATATCCCTCGGATGCCCGAACAAAATCAGAGTATAATTTCCGTAAACTTGTCACACTGGTTTGTAAAAAGCTTCTTAATAAAAATTCTGATTTTTTTTCTACCGTATTCAACTGTTTTACATACTTCAAAATAACGGTCTGAACAAAAGGAGTTAATTTCAAACCAAGATTCTCAATCCCGGATTTTCTCTCTTTTATTTGTGAAACAACAAGGTCAGTGAACTGATTTTGAAGTTGCAGGAGAGAGTTTTCAAAACCAAGGATTGCTGAAATAAAAAATTCAGCGACAGCAGTAGGTGTGTTAAGTTTTGTATGAGCAACCAGATCAGCAATTGTCTCATCCTGTTCATGTCCAATTCCAGTAACTACCGGAAGAGGAAATTGAGTAATGTGATAAGCAAGCCAATAGCTATCAAAGCAACTGAGATCAGCCTGTGAACCGCCCCCTCTTATAATAGCAACGGCGTCGAAATTTTTTTCATGAAGGTAAATTCGTTCGAGGGCATCAATAATTGACTTTTCAGCTTCCGCACCTTGCATTAAAGCCGGAAACAATTTCAGATAAAATTTATAGCGATAAGCATTATGTTCGATCTGGTGTACAAAATCCTTATAACCGGCAGCCGTTTGGGAGGAAATAATTGCTATTTTTTGTGGTACCGGAGGTAAATGGATTTCTTTATTCATATTAAATACCCCCTCGGTTTCGAGACGTTTAATAATTTCCTGACGCTTCCGGGCAAGTTCACCAAGGGTATAACTTGGATCAATGTCAATAATGTTGAGACTGTAGCCATACACTTCATGAAATTCGACATTTGCCTTAACCAGGATTTTTAATCCAACACCTAATTCACGACCGGTTGTGGTTTCAAAATAGGGCTTAAGCATCCTTAATGTATATGACCAAATGGTTGCCCGGGCCCGCGCCTTTATCTGTTCTCCTTCCGGATCTTTTTCAATTAATTCCAGGTAACAATGACCACTGTTGTAATGGATTTTTAACTCACTGATCTCTGCCAGAACCCAAAATGAAACAGGGAAAGATGATTTTATCGATTCTCCGATTTTTTGATTCAGATCAAATAATGTTATGAACTTTTCCATTGTAGAATTCCGGATGCTTTCAGGATAAAGATAATGATTTTGTTTTTGGGTATGAAATGGAGAATCAATGAAAGAGGATTAGACAGAAACATGCCAGCCGTTTTGTTTCAAATTTTAATTAATTTTTTATGCACTGCATAATCACCGGAGCTTAAGCGCAAGATGTATAAACCTTTCGGGAAAGTCCTGCTGATCAGGATAGTAATTTGTTGAGGTCCAAGATTCAGGTTTTGGTATCTTTTGGCAAGCACGGTCTTTCCGGTTATATCGGTCAATTTAAGGATAACATCTTCTTGTGAATAAACATTTAAAAGAATCTGGATCTGATCTGAAAAGGGGTTTGGATGGACTTTTTTGAGTTCAACCGTTTTTTTCTGGACAGAAACTTTCAGGATTGCCATGGCAAGTGAAAAATCAGGAATACCATACCCTAAAAGTGAATCAGGGGAGTGGTATTGGTGTGAACTTTTTTCAATAGCCAGGATTATTTCCATATTGGTTGCAGAAGGTTTTGCCTGCCAGAGACAGGCTGCCAAACCGGTAATGATAGGAGCAGAACAGGATGTTCCGTTGCACAAGCTGATCCCGCCGGATAGATTTTGAATAACAGTTCCCCTGCCCATAGCTGAAACGTTTGGTTTTACCCTGCCATCGTAGCTGGGTCCTTGAGAGCTGAAAAAAGCGTATTGTCTCAGGGAATCAACTGCTCCTACAGCTAATATGCTATCGGCATCGGCTGGTGCGATAATGTAATGCCACGGATCATTGCCTTCGTTTCCGGCACTTACTACAACAATAATACCTTTTGAAGCGGCAATTTCAGCTCCCATTGAAATCCGGGTGCTATTGCCATCCATATCAGTATAGCTATGATTTTGTGTAGGGTCGTCAAAAAGGTAGTATCCCAGTGACGTGTTGATAAGATCAACCCCGGCGCTGTCAGCAAACTCCGCTGCAGCTACCCAGTTATCCTCCTCAATCAGAAACTCAGACCCTGTATCCTCCGATCGTATCAGCCAGTACATTGCTTTTGGCGCCGTTCCAACCAATTGATCCGGTAGGTTTCCCCCCATAATAGATAAAACAATCATTCCGTGCGAATGAGCATCAAAAACTTCCTGGTCTCCATCAACAAAATCACGTGTTCCAAGTATTTGATCATTCTGCCATAAACTATCAAATGCCGGTAAAATTTGAACATTGTTAAATCCTGCATCAATGACCGCTATTTGTTTTCCTTCCCCCCTGAACCCAAAATCGTGTAAAACATGACCGTTTAACATGGTAATTTGAGTGGCTGAAGGTCCGTATATATTGTTGTTTTCTAACCGGATAAAAGAGTTATTTACTTCATCAAATTTGTGAAACCCTGATTTCCTTTTCTTTGATGGAGCCACCTTCTCTATTGCATTGATAAAATCGAATTGCAGGATGGTATCCAGCAGCAATGTGTCGGCTGTTTGAACGGTAACTGCATTAAACCATTTAGACTTATTAAGGATTTTTAATCCAAGACGGCTCAGACTATCGACATATTCCGGATTAACAGGTCTATCATTATCTGTAATAAGTATCCCTTGTTTAAATCTTCGCTCAATGGCACGGTCGGATAGATAGTCAGCGGGATGTTCAAGGGAATAAGGAGAATTTAGTTTGTCAGTAAATTGTATCCAGTATTTACCAAACATTGATTGTGATAGCCCCAAAGAAGTATGAATGAAAAGAACAAGAACAAAAATAAAGCGTTGTTCGAATAAATTTTTTAGCATACTGATATAAAGGTAATAGAAGCGTTATCTGATAATATTACCGGTTTTACCGGGGTCTTCAAATTTACCCTTATTTTTTAATAGATCATTAAGTTTTTCCGTTTCTCTCCGGTTGAGCTCATCCTGATTTTTTGCAATTCCTTTATGGTATTCAATTTTTAGTTCTATTTTACCTTTCTCATCGTAGATGATCCAATCCCCGTCTCTAAGATCTTCTAAGTAGTTGCCTGCAACATTCGGGATACCTGTATCGTAATAAATTGCAAATGGCCCATGTAGTTTACCGTCTTTATACGTCCCGTACAGTTTACGTTTACCGTTCGTGAAATACTGTATCCATTCCCCGTCCTTGTTACCCTTAGTCCATTTCAATGATTCAGAGATCTGTCCATCACTGTAAAATTTAATTGATTTACCGTTTTTAACTCCCATGGAATAAACCTCTTCCATTGAAAGAAATTCACCATAATAAGAATAATATTTCCATACACCATCTTTTATCTTATCAACATAAGTTCCCTCCGCTGCTAATTTCCCGTTTTGATAGAAGATCTTTGTCTCTGCAATCTTTCCGTTTTCGTTAAAAACCAAAATCGATTGTATAACATTATTTTCAAAATAGCGTTTCAATTCGTCGGTGGGTTTATCGTTTTTAAAATAACCCTCATATTTGATGTTACCGTTATCGTAGTATTTTTTCCAATATCCCTGTTTGAGGCCGTTTTTATCCACCTGGTTAAGCAGGGTATCTTTATCCGATAAAGGAACCTGGGCAAAGGTTTGAACGGTAAGAAGGAGCAATCCTCCGATCATTAATCGTTTTTTTCGTATCATCTTATCAGTTAGTTGTTGAGTTAGAAGGGTTAATTATTGAACGAAAAAAGGCTGTTCGAAAGTATTTATATGTACTTTCAGGAAACAGCCTTGTTTTAGAATTTATCTTAAAAAGCTACTTTACTTCTTCAAAATCAACATCAGTAACTTCTTCATCACTTTTGGAATCGTTTTTTTCTCCGGTTTCCTTCGATGGTTCAGGTTCGGCTGTAGCGCTCTGACTTGATTTATATAATTCTTCGGAAGCTGCTTGCCAAACAGTATTTAATTCGGCTGTTGCTTTTTCAATTGCATCGATGTCCTGGTTTTTATGTGCTTCCTTTAACGCAACCAGCGCCTTTTCAATCGGTTCTTTTTTGTTAGCAGGCAATTTATCGCCAAATTCTTTTAATTGCTTCTCCGTATGGAAAATTAAGCTGTCAGCAGCATTCAATTTATCGATCTTTTCCCTGGCTTGTTTATCAGCTTCTTCATTTGCTTTTGCTTCTTCTTTCATCCTGTTGATTTCTTCATCGGTTAATCCGGAAGAAGCTTCTATCCTGATATTCTGTTCTTTTCCTGTACCCTTGTCTTTGGCCGATACATTTAAAATACCGTTGGCGTCGATATCAAATGCAACCTCGATCTGTGGCACACCGCGAGGTGAAGGGGGAATTCCATCAAGATGAAATTTCCCGATGGTTTTATTACCGGAAGCCATGGGCCTTTCTCCCTGTAAAACATGGATCTCAACTGAAGGCTGATTGTCAGCAGCAGTGGTGAATGTTTCCGTTTTTTTGGTAGGGATCGTTGTGTTTGCTTCAATAAGCTTAGTCATTACACTACCAAGGGTTTCAATTCCAAGGGAAAGAGGAGTAACGTCCAGCAACAGGACATCCTTTACCTCCCCGGTCAAAACACCGCCCTGAATAGCAGCACCAATAGCTACCACTTCGTCCGGATTAACACCTTTAGAAGGAGATTTCCCAAAAAACTTTTGTACAATCTGCTGAATGACCGGTATACGGGTAGAACCTCCTACCAATAACACTTCATCAATATCAGAAGGTGCCAAACCGGCATCTTTAAGCGCTTTTTTACATGGTTCTGTAACTTCCTTAATATATTTATCAATAAGTTTCTCGAAATTAGCCCTGGTTAAGGTTTTTACAAGGTGCTTGGGGATCCCGTCAACCGGCATAATGTAAGGCAGGTTTATTTCTGTACTCGTAGCGCTTGATAATTCAATTTTAGCTTTTTCGGCAGCCTCTCTCAACCTTTGCATTGCCATTGGATCTTTTCTCAGATCAATGTTTTCATCTTTTTTAAACTCTTCAGCCAACCAGTCAATTAAAGCCTGATCAAAATCATCCCCACCCAGATGAGTATTGCCGTTGGTCGATTTAACCTCGAATACACCATCACCAAGTTCAAGGATTGATATATCAAAGGTTCCACCACCCAGGTCGAAAACAGCAATTTTCAAATCTTTGGTTTTCTTATCCAATCCATAGGCAAGTGAAGCAGCAGTTGGCTCATTGATGATCCGTTTTACTTTCAAACCTGCGATTTCACCGGCTTCTTTCGTTGCTTGCCGCTGAGAATCATTAAAATAGGCAGGTACCGTAATAACAGCCTCAGTTACCTCCTGACCCAGGTAATCTTCAGCCGTTTTTTTCATTTTCTGAAGTATCATTGCAGAAATTTCCTGCGGTGAAAACTTGCGGTTGTCAATTTTAACCCTGGGAGTATCATTATCTCCTTTAATCACATTGTAAGTAACACGGTTAATATCAGTTGATAAGGAGGAATAAGGTTCACCCATGAATCGTTTAATTGAGTAAACAGTCTTTGTAGGGTTGGTAATAGCCTGACGTTTTGCCGGATCACCAACTTTCCTTTCTCCGTTTTTAATAAAAGCCACCATGGATGGTGTTGTTCTTTTACCTTCACTGTTGGGGATGACAACAGGCTCATTCCCCTCCATGACAGACACACAAGAATTGGTGGTTCCTAAATCAATTCCAATAATCTTACTCATAATTCTATATCTGTTAAGTTATTTTTCAGTTTTTCAATTTGGTTAATTTAATCAATGATTGTGCCAGAATAATTTTCTTAAGTCGTCTGAACAGTAGTAGTGTGATTTGTAATCAATGATATGAAGATTTTGATCATATCTACAAACGTCAGTAACACAGGGAAATACAGATAATCATTAAGTTTATAAACAGAAACAAAACAATAATTTTCACTCTTTTATTACATTTTTACCTACCCAAACATCGTTAAAATTCAATATTTTTTCACAAGACAGACGTGACAAAAAGACAGAAACAAGCGACATAAATAGTAACATGCAACTTGCAACTTAAAATACTATTTTCTTATAACAAATTTGTAATTTTGTCACCTTAACCCAAATTTTATATTATGGCAATTCATAAAACAGTAAGAAGGGTAACAACCCATGTATTATATGAAATGAAACTCAGGGGTGAAAAAATTGCAATGCTAACCGGTTATGATTATTCCATGGCAAGGATACTGGATGAAGCCAAAATTGATATCATACTGGTTGGCGATTCTGCTTCAAACGTCATGGCAGGACATAGCAGTACATTACCTATTACCTTGAATGAAATGATATATCATGCCACTTCGGTTGTCAGAGCAGTAAAACGGGCATTAGTAATTGTCGATCTGCCCTTTGGTACCTACCAGGGAAATTCGATGAAGGCATTATCATCTGCAATACGGATTATGAAAGAGACAGGAGCTCATGGAGTAAAATTGGAAGGTGGTAAGGAAATTATTGAATCCGTTGCCAGAATTCTTTCAGCCGGAATTCCGGTTATGGGACATCTGGGACTAACACCTCAATCCATTCATAAATTTGGCACATACGTTGTTCGTGCAACAGATGAAGATGAAGCTGACAAATTGATCGAAGATGCACACCTTCTCGAAGAGGTAGGATGTTTTGCTATTGTTTTGGAAAAGATACCTGCAAAACTTGCATCCAAAGTGGCGAGGGAAGTTAAAACTCCGGTCATCGGTATCGGTGCCGGGAAAGATGTGGACGGACAGGTTCTTGTACTACATGATATGCTTGGTATTACACAGGAATTCTCGCCGAGGTTCCTGAGACGCTACCACAACCTTTACCAGGAAATTAAAGGAGCCATAAAAACTTACATCCAGGATGTCAGAAGTGCCGATTTCCCCAATGAAAAAGAGCAATACTAACAATAAAGCCTGAACGGTGATTTCACCCATTGATTTATTTCGAAAAAACCAAAAAAGGATCGGAAAGAGGAGGATATTGTTTTAATGGAAATTCTATACGAAGACAATCACATTATTGCACTAAATAAAAAAGTCTCAG
This sequence comes from uncultured Rikenellaceae bacterium, assembly GCA_964515985.1. Taxonomy (GTDB): domain Bacteria; phylum Bacteroidota; class Bacteroidia; order Bacteroidales; family VadinHA17; genus CAZEWS01. The sequence continues at coordinate 9,415 of CAZEWS010000044.1, forward strand.
AACTTGTCCAGGGAGATAAAACAGGGGATATTTCCCTGGATATACAAGTAAAAGACTATTTTAAAAAAAAATACCATAAACAGGGAAATGTTTTTCTCGGAGTGGTTCACCGGCTCGACAGACCGGCAAGTGGTGTGTTGTTGTTTGCACGCACCGGCAAAGCACTTACCCGGTTAAACGATTTATTCAGGAACAATGAAATAAATAAGAAATATTGGGCAATCGTAAAGAACAAACCCACCTCTCGGAGCGGATTGCTAACCCATTATCTGGTCAGGAATCAGGATCAAAACAAATCTTACGCTTATGACAAGCTTGTTCCTAATTCGAAAGAAGCAAGATTGAGGTACGAAATACATGCCAGATCAGACCGGTATTTTTTACTTGAGATAGACCTTTACACCGGAAGACATCATCAGATCAGGTGCCAGCTCTCGAAAATAAATTGCCCGGTAAAAGGGGATTTGAAGTACGGATACGAACGATCAAATACGGATTCAGGTATAAGCCTTCATGCAAGGGAAATCCAGTTTATCCATCCTGTAAAAAAGAAGCCCCTCCATATCATTGCCCCGGTCCCGGATGAGAGATTATGGAAGATATTCGAAGATGTATTAACGTCTTAACAAAATCGTTTGATCAAATACCAACGGTAAAAGTTGTTTGGCACTTACTATAACCCAAATTTTCTTCCTTCCGCTAAGGATAACTTTGATAGGTGAATTAAACCTGCTTTCAATCTCTATCATAACCTGCCTGCAAGAGCCACATGGGGGAACAGGATCTTTCAGAAAACCGTTTTTGGCATAAGCGGTAATAGCAATAGTCCTCATAGGTATTTCAGGGAAATGCGAGCTGGCATAGAACAAGGCAACACGTTCAGCACATAACCCTGAAGGATAAGCTGCATTTTCCTGGTTACTGCCTTCAATAATTTCACCCGTCGCCAGTAAAACAGATGCCCCGACGTTGAAATGAGAGTAAGGAGTATATGCCGTTTTGGCAGCCTGCCTGGCTTTTTCGACTAAACGGATCTCTTCTGAAGGTAAATCGGTCAGGGAATTATATTCATAAAAAACGGTTTTAATTTCTTTTTCTTTCATGCAATGGATTTTCTCAAATTTACAACGAATTTTTAAACTTCAGTCATCATCTTTTCAAATAATAAAACCAAAAATTTTTACTTTTGCCTGAAAAGTTGAATCTATGAAACGAACATAAAAATTTTAAACAGATGAAACATATCAGATTAATATTCCTGCTACCAGTTCTGTTTTTCTCATGTAAGACCGCCAGGGTACCGGTATCTTCTGGTACGGTTACCTCATATGAGAGGCAGGAATATATCCAAAAATATAAAAACCTTGCTATATCTGAAATGAAAAGAACTGGAATACCCGCAAGCATAACCCTTGCCCAGGGTTTGCTCGAATCCGACAATGGGAATAGTACACTGACAAAACGCGCAAACAATCATTTTGGAATAAAATGCCATGGTAACTGGAAGGGTAAGCGGTTTTTTCATGATGATGACGAAAGAAAGGAGTGTTTTAGAAAATATAACTCTGCAGCAAATTCATACCGCGATCATTCCGATTTCTTAACAGGAAGCAGCCGGTATGCTTCTTTATTCAAATTAGAAAAGACCGATTACAGGGCATGGGCTAAAGGTCTTAAAAAGGCTGGTTATGCAACAAACCGGCAGTATGCGAAAATGCTTATCAAAATAATTAAGGATAACAGACTTTATACATATGATAAACCCGGGAAAAACAGAGTACGTAAAGAAAAAATTGCAACGGTACAGGAAAAGATTACTCCTGATACTGATACTGTCGAAAAGTACGAGGCAGAGGAGAATGATTTTATTGTCAGTTTAAGCAAGCAAAGGATTAGCCAGATAAATATGATCGATTATGTAATTGTTAAGAAAGGTGATACGTTTGGAAGCCTGGCTGATGAATTTGATATGATGTATTGGGAATTATTTAAATACAATGAATTACCGAGAGATGCCACGTTGACGGAAGGACAAATTTTATTTCTCCAGCCGAAAAGGAACAAAGCCGAACTGGGAAATGAGTTTCACTGGGTAAAAGAAGGGGAATCCATTTATGATATTTCGCAGCAGTACGGAATAAAACTGGCAAAACTTTACAAAATGAATCTGATGCAAGACGGAACCCAACCAAAGGAAGGACAAAAATTGTGGCTCCGGAAGTCAAAAAATTAACTTCTCAGTGGGCTTAAGCAGTAAATGATCTGCTGTCTGTATTCCTGAAAAGGAAATCAATCCGATAATTACAAACCACTTATAAACAAGCAGAAAATTAAGAATGCTTTTCAGGAATTCCGGGTCAACAAAATACATTAAGATACCAGCAATAGCCAGTAAAACAATAATGGAAGCAGCATAAAAAAGAAGTTCGTAAATCCTTTTTTGTAGAAAAACCTTTTTATCCACTTTCCGGATTATTTTGTCAGCGAAATCGTCAGGTAAGCTGTATGATGGTTCTTCTTTCAGTGTTTCATCAATCAATTCGTCCAGCAGGGACGGTTTGCCGGAAAAATCATCAGATTGAAACTCCATGTAATGATGTTTATCCGTATTGTTCATTATGCCAGTTCCCTTTCTTTTAGTATAAATTCAAGTTTCTCCTTTAATAATTTCCGGGCCCGGAACAGATAATTTTTTACCGTTCCTTCCGGAAGACCTGTTATTTCACCGATTTCCTTATAATTAAATTCTTCGAGATGATACAGGGTCAGAACGGTCCGGTACGCCGGAGATAATTTTTCGATCATCTTATGAATATATTTCTTAAGGGTCTCTTTATTCATCAGGTCTTCAGGGTTCTCTTGTATGATTAAGGCATCGTCAGTAAATAATGACGAATCGTTCAACTCACTCATTTGATTCTTATGTTTTCTGAGATGATTAATTGCAGTCCGGTATGAGATCGCAGCAATCCAGGTTGAAAGTTTTGAATCAAACCTGAACCCAGGCAGTTTCTCATAAACTTTCATAAACACGTCCTGACAAAGATCCTCCAAATCCTCTTTATTATGGATCATTCGACCGGCAATATGAACCACCAGTTTCTCATACTGCTTAATCAGCAATCTGAAAGCGTGGGTATTTCCGTCTGATATCTGTTTTATTAGGAGCTTCTCCTGGTCCATATTTTTATATTAGACAAAGCCGGGCGCAAAAATGTTGCAAAAAAAAGGCTCATGTTTTTAATTGTTTGGTTTTTGAGCACTATACTTCACAAAATAAGAATTATAACACTCAATTAACTATAACAAAACAAAATTGCAACATTTTAAAATTGTAATTGTCTAATATAGCAAACAAAACTTATTTTAACTAAAACTATTTACCATTATGTTACAGTTTTATAGCTTATTAACAGTCGCGGTTATTTTTTTCGCATTTTACCACATTTTTAAGATTATTTTCGCTTACTTTTTAAAAAGAAAGATCATTAAAAGTGGACATTTTGAAAAAGCAGAGATCCTTGAGCAAAAAGAATTAGCCAGGGAAAATTACGACCGTTCTCCTGCATTAAAATGGGGTTTAGTTGCTCTTTTTGCCGGGTTAGGAGTAGTGTTGTTTGAAGTGTTGCACCTAATAAATCCCGGGTTTTTCAATTACGGAACTCCATTTCCCTTTGGTGTGTATCTTATCTTTGTAGCTTTAGGATTTTTAATTTATTATTTCTATATGGTTAAGCGGGAAAAGTAGCCTAAGGTAATAACGTTAAAAACACCGGTCCAACCACCATCGCTCATTCTGGCAGCTATGGCGGTTGCGCCGCTTGTTTTATTAGTCTTTCTTGCCACCGGCTTAAGAGGCTGTGTGAAAACGTATTTCCAAATAAATTTTGACTAATCCCGCCATTTATGGCGGTGTATCCAAATAGCCCTCTTTATTTGGGACTTTAGTCCCTTACTGATTGATGCTAATAATATTGCTGGGCTAAAGCCCGATATTAGTTATTACTCTTAATCCCCGCCATAAATGGCGGGGTTAGTCATTATTTTAGGATATAAAAGAAAGGTTTTACGATGTTTACAGATTCAGTCTGCCTCTTTTATTGAAGTTTGAAATTTACTAATTGCTGAAAACCCCTCAAAAACTCTTCAATCTTCAAACTTTTTTTGCCTTCCTGCTGGAGTTCTGAAATTTTAATAAAGCCATTTTGGGTGGTCACTTTTAGAAAAGTTTTTTGGTCAGTCAGAAGGAGTCCGGATACAAAGTTATGATTCTCCTTCTTGTACTCTGTCTTATATATTTTTAATATGATTTTCCTTCCTTTTTCGGATATGATTTCAGTCCAGGCTCCCGGAAATGGGCTTAGTCCGCGGATAAAATTATAGATCTTTTCCGTTTCACTATTCCAGTTAATTTTGCAGTCTTCCTTATGGATCTTCGGAGCTTTTTTTAATTCCTTTGATTTCACCAACAAATCTGATTGATCAATTAGTTTGTATGAATCTTTTGCTATTCCATCAACTGTTTTGCATACCAGTTTTGCTGCCTCAATCATTAACTTATCATGGAGTTCGCCGGCATTTTCATTTTCATCAATTTCAACTTCTTCCTGGAAAATTATTTTACCCGTATCGATATCGTGTTCAATAAAAAAGGTGGTTACACCGGTTTTGTTTTCACCATTAATAATAACCCGGTTTATCGGTGCTGCCCCGCGATAGTCGGGCAGGAGGGAAGCATGCAAATTAAAAGTGCCATATCGTGGGATTTGCCAGACATCATCGGGCAACATCCTGAAAGCCACCACAACCTGAAGGTCAGGGGCCAGATCTTTAAGTTCCTGAATGAATGCCGGGGCTTTTAAATTTACGGGTTGAAGGACTTTTATATTATTTTTTAAGGCAAATTGCTTAACGGGTGACTGTTGAATTTCAAGACCTCTGCCAGCGGGTTTATCAGGACTTGTTATAACACCAACAATATTATAATTTTCACTTAATAATGATTCAAGACTGGGAACGGCAAACTCGGGAGTACCCATAAATACTATTCTCAGGTCCTTTCTTTTCATGGTTTTCCCTGTTATTGTTCATCCTTATCGTTGCGGAACAGTTCGAGAAAATGCCCCAACTTATCTTTTTTGGTCTTAAGATAAAACTCGTTGTATTTATTGGGTTCTATTTCGATCGGAACATTCCCGACAATTTCAAGGCCATATCCTTCCAAACCGGCTCTTTTTACCGGATTATTGGTGATTAACCGGATCTTTCCTAATCCCAGTTCTCTTAAAATATTTGCTCCCACACCATAATCCCTTTCATCCGGAGGAAATCCAAGTTCAATATTGGCTTGTACCGTATCCCTGCCCTGTTCCTGGAGTTTATACGCTTTCATTTTATTGAAAAGCCCGATCCCTCTTCCTTCCTGGTTCAGGTATACGATCACTCCTTTTCCTTCTTTTTCTATCAATTGCATTGCCTGGTGAAGCTGTGGTCCGCAATCACATCGAAGTGAACCAAAAATATCTCCGGTAATACAGGAAGAATGTACCCGAACCAGCACAAGTTCGTCTTTTTGCCATTTACCTTTTATTAAAGCTATATGTTCAAGCCCATTCGATTTTTGAAGGAAAGGTATTAAGAAAAATTCTCCGTATTTAGTAGGTAGTTTTACCTTTGCTCCCTGTTCGATCAGACTTTCTTTCTGCAGGCGGTAGGCTATCAGGTCTTTTATGGTAATGATTTTCAGGTTAAACTTTTTAGCAATCTTCATAAGATTGGGCAGTCTTGCCATGGAACCGTCTTCATTCATTATTTCCACCAGAGCGCCACCGGGTTTCAGTCCTGCCAACCGTGTGAGATCAACAGCGGCTTCCGTATGTCCTGCCCTGCGGATTATACCCCGTGATTTGGCTTTCAGAGGGAAGATATGTCCTGGTCTTCCAAGATCATCAGGTTTAGTAGAGGGATCCACTAATGCCTTAATGGTTAAAGCCCGGTCATGTGCAGAAATACCCGTGGTACATTTTTTACTGATCAGATCAACCGACACAGTAAATTGAGTTTCATGGTATGAAGTATTTTTTCCTACCATAAGATCCAGCTCCAGTTCTTCACATCTTTCTTCAGGTAATGAGGCACATATCAAACCCCTTCCATGAGTAGCCATAAAATTAACAATCTCAGGTGTTATCAATTCAGCAGCAAAAATAAAATCACCCTCGTTCTCGCGGTCTTCGTCATCAACAACGATTATGATTTTACCTTTCCTGATATCCTCAATCGCTTCTTCTATGGTATTTAGCACGTAACTATCCTGTGTGTTTACAGAATCGTTATACCTGCTGCCTCTTTGTAGGTTGCCAGACATTTGTTTTAACTCCTGTAATAAATTTAACAAAACCAAAAAGCAGGGCTACATTCATAGCCCAAAAATGCGTTATAAAACGCAAAATTAAAACATGTATTTTAATTTTCCTCAGAAAATAGTCAATAAATGGAAGAATGAACAAAATACATTGAAGAATAAAAAGGGATAAGTAAAAAGTATTTTTAAAAGCAAGGACTAAATTTAAGAAGAAAA
>CAZEWS010000045.1:0-8397 GCA_964515985.1 uncultured Rikenellaceae bacterium
TTTATGAAACCTGAAAATTAAGGTTTTTTTTAAATTTGTGAAACTATGTCCTGTTTCTATACCAAAATTATTTGTTTTAAAGCATATATGTTGAGGATGACTGTAGCGAAAAAATCATTAATCTTTATTATCCTTATCCTTGTTATTGACCAGGTTCTTAAGATTTGGGTGAAGACTCATATGGTTCTGGGTCAGGAATACCGGATTATTGGCGATTGGTTTATTATCCATTTTATTGAGAACAATGGTATGGCATTTGGTATGGAGATCGCTGGAGAATTCGGCAAGATTTTGTTAACTATATTCAGGATAATAGCAATCACTGGAATTGGCTTATATTTAAGATACATGATCAGGAATAAGACACACCCGGGTCTTATAATCTGTATATCCCTGGTATTTGCAGGAGCTCTGGGAAATATTATCGATAGTGTATTCTATGGAATGATCTTTAATGAAAGTTATTTCAAAACAGCTACACTATTCCCTTCGGATGGGGGATATTCATCCTTTCTGCATGGGAAAGTGGTTGATATGTTCTATTTCCCGATTATAAAAAGCAGGTTTCCGGATTGGTTTCCTTTCTGGGGATCAGAAAGTTTTGTGTTTTTCAGGCCGGTTTTTAACATTGCCGATGCTTCTATTACCACAGGAGTAATATCTATCCTTGTATTTCAACGAAAACTTTTCAATAAATAAACGCTTTCCAATATTCCATTATTCCGTAATTCATTATATCCAACTTTTTAGTTGAACTGATTAGTAATGGTATTTTTAATATTTGTTTATCTTTACGTAAACCAATATAGTATCGTAACAAAAACAATTATTAAAAAATTCTTTGATCATGAAAAAAGCACTTGTCTTATTTTTTGTTATGGCCGGTATGGCCCTTTATGCCCAGAAAGGAAAACTTGAGGTCGGAATGAAAGCTTCTACGTGGAAATTTGCTGATGCAAGCAAAAAGGACTTTACCATGGATTCCTGGAAAGGGAAAGTCCTTCAGATCAATTATGTGGATCCCGACGAGTCGGACCTGAACGATCCTTTTAACGATGCCATCGACAAGGCTGTCGATGTTGATAAAATTATACCAAGAGATCTGTTCAAAGGATTTGGAATAGTCGATTGCGCTTCAACATGGAAACCCAACAGGTTGATCCGCTGGATTGCAGGAAAAAAGGCTAAAAAGTATGATACAACCATCCTGTTTGATTACGACGCCGTATTGCGAAATCAATGGGACCTTGCGGAAGACAGCTATAATGTGATTATTGTAGACAAAAACAGAGTATGCAGGGCAATTTACTACGGTAAAATACCGGATAGTGAAATTCAAAAAGTCATCGATCTAATTGTTGAACTTACAAAAGAATGAAATATGAATCACTCACCGGGTGACTCGAAGTCACCCGGTGAGTAATATTAGGAGAAAGCATAACCTGCCAAATTTACTATTCAACCAACATCAAATCCAGTTGCTTTTTAGGTAAATTAGCCCTTGTAATTTCTACCTTTACCGGATCACCTAACTGGTACCTTTTATGTGTATGGCGTCCGGTAATGCAAAAGTTATCTTCGTCGAATTCGTAAAAGTCATCGTTCAGATCTCTGATCGGGACAAGCCCTTCGCATTTGTTCTCACTGATTTCAACATATAGCCCCCACTCAACAACACCTGAAATAATACCATCAAATTGTTTGCCTATTTTGTCAATAAGGAATTCAACCTGCTTATATTTAATGGAAGCTCGTTCAGCTTCAGTTGCGAGGACCTCCATTTCGGATGAATGCTTGCAAAGTGTTGAATATCTTTTCTCACTTTTCGATGGTTCTTTTTGTAAATAGGCGTCAAGCAACCGGTGAACCATCATATCAGGGTAACGGCGGATTGGTGATGTAAAATGGGTATAGAATGGAAAAGCCAGGCCATAATGTCCTATGTTATTGATGGAATATTTGGCTTTTGCCATGGAACGAAGCGCAAGTGTTTCAACAAGATTTTGTTCCTTCTTACCCTGAACATTTTTTAGTAGCTTATTTAATGAATCTGATAATTTTTTATGGGTGGATATATCAATCCTGTGGCCAAATTTTTTGATAATATAAATGAAAGATTGCAATTTTTCCTGGTTCGGCTTGTCATGGACCCTGTAAACAAAGGTTCTTGGTTTTTTCCCGGTTTTCTTCCCGATAAACTCAGCCACTTTTTGGTTTGCCAGTAGCATGAATTCTTCAATTAACTGATTCGATGGTTTGTTTTCCTCAAAAAACACACCCAAAGGCGTTCCTTTTTCGTCGATGTTGAATTTTACTTCGATCCTCTCGATATCGAGAGAACCATTTTTTAATCTTCGTTGTCTGAGTATTTGAGCCAACTGATTCAGTTGTAATAATTCCTCCTTAAGCTCACCCTTGCCTGTTTCAATAATGTTTTGAGCTTCCTCATAAGTAAACCGTTTGTCAGAGCAAATTATGGTCCGGCCAAACCAATTAGTCAAAACATTTGCCTGATTATCCAGTTCAAATACAACTGAATAACACAATTTTTCCTCATGAGGTCGTAACGAACAAGTATCATTTGAAAGAGCCTCGGGCAGCATCGGCACCACACGGTCGACTAAGTATACAGAAGTTGCCCTTTCGCTCGCTTCTTTATCCAGGAGTGAATTTTCATGAATATAATAGGTTACATCGGCGATATGAACTCCCACTTCCCAGTTACCTGATTTCAGGCTCCTTATAGAGAGTGCATCATCGAAGTCTTTAGCATCCTCCGGATCGATGGTAAACGTTGTTACTTTCCTAAAGTCTCTCCTCCCGGCGATATCAGCCTTGGTTATGGTATCGACAATTTTGTCTGCCGCTTCCAGAACCTTTTCAGGAAACCGGTAAGGTAATTCAAACTCTGCCAGGATTGCATGCATTTCAACTTCATTATCTCCCGGACTCCCAAGTACCTCGATAATTTCACCAATTGGATTTTTAACATTTATTGGCCAGTCAGTTATTTTTGCAATCACCTTTTGACTATTCCGGGCATTGTTCAGTTTATTCAGGGGAATGAAAATATCGTATGGCATTTGCTTATTGATGGGTATCAGAAATGCAAAATGTGTTGAAATCTCAACGATACCTACGAAAGTTTTTTTGCTTCTTTCAAGGATTTCCACAACCTCGCCCTCCAACCTTCGTCCTTTGCGTTTCGCATACAGATAAACCTTTACGTTATCGCCCTGTAATGCATGGTTTAAGTTTGCCTGGGCAACAAAAACCTTTTCGGGGAATTGGTTAGAAAGGATATATGCGGAGCCGTTTGGAGTCAGATCAACAACACCCGTGGTAAAGCCTCCTTTGGATTTTAATTTATACTTGCCCGTATGAATTTCAGTAAGGAATCCGGTTTCCCCCAACTCAACTAACAATTCATTGATTAATCGTCGGGTAGCCGTATCCTTAATTTCAAATCTTTTAGCCAGTTGTTTGTAGTTAAGTGAAAGTCCGGGATTGTTTGTAAATACTCCCCGTACTTTATCACCTAGTTTTTTCTTGTCGATTGCTTTTATCCTGGCTTTTTTTGTTTTTTTTCTTGCAACCATCTTTATTTTATTGCAAATTTTAAGGTAAAAATTTTCAGCGTTATGCTACCCATTAAGAATCATCAAATATATTAAACATATATGGGAAAATTATCCGGTCAATTAAAGAAATACAAAATAGGGTTAGTCTTAAGTGGCGGAGGTGCAAGGGCCTTTGCTCATTTAGGCGTTTTAAAAGCCCTTGAAGAAAAAAATATGAAACCCGAAATTATTTCAGGAGTTAGCGCCGGGGCAATTGTTGTAGCGTTCTACGGCGAAGGATATTCACCCAATGATATTTTGGAAATGTTTGAAATAGGGTATAAGGCTACTATCAGAATACTGGAAGACCTTTAGGAATTTGTTTCTATGTATCGTGTTCCGGGTTCCGTGTTGCAGGTTCCCGGTTCTCGGTTTTCGGTTTTCAGTTTCTGCTTCCTTCACCCAGCTCTGCCTCCGCTCTTTGCCCTATGTCCCTTACCCCTTGCATCCTGCCACTCAATTCCCAATCCCATCAAGCTGCAAGCTGGTTTCCAATATTTCACACCTCTCACCATTCACAATTCACTTTTCACTATTCACTTCTTCATCAAAAAACCGCTTCAACAATTTTCCTGATATTATCCGACCGCCCCATGGTATAGTAATGAACCACCGGTACTGCGAAATAAACCAGCTCCCTGGATTGTTCAATGGCCCAATCAATTCCTGCCTGCCTGATTTTTTCTTTAATCCATTTTGTAGCCCTTATAAAATCGACGGCGAAATTATCGTGTTCTTCAATACCGGTAGCTATGGTTAAGATATTCGGGTCAAAAATGATGTCATGTGCAGGGAAATCGAGTGCTGAAGTGAGAATTTTGTATGCCCGTTTGCAAATCTCTGTTTTCCTTTCAAATGTTACTGCCTGGCCTTGTTCGTCAAAGGCCATAACCACCGTGGCAGCACCATATTCTTTAATAAGATTGGCTTGCTTTTTAAAAACTTCTTCACCTTCTTTCAGACTAATGGAATTTACGACAGATTTTCACTGAACACACTTCAAACCGGCTTCAATTACTGACCATTTGGATGAATCAATCATAACAGGAATTCTGGCAATTTCAGGATCGGAAGCAAGGAAATTTAAAAACCGGGTCATGGCTTTTTCAGAAAGCTCCTCGATGAATGGACGAAGCTCCTTTGCTCCAAACGAACAGTTTTATCCAATACTAAACAATTTCATATGGGAAAGGGAATTAAGAAAGGCTTCAACAGTTTGTCCTGAAAGTGTTCGTCCGCTTAAGTCGTTTACGGTTCCCGAAACCATGACGGGAATTTCCTTTTTCTTATCGCTGAGCAAATGTTTGATGGCGAAGATAGCTGCTTTTGCATTCAGAGTATCGAAAATGGTTTCCACAAGCAATAGGTAAACACCTCCATCGATTAAGCCTGCAATTTGTTCCCGGTAGGCAGCAGCCAGGTCATCAAAATTGACCAATCTGAATCCGGGATCATCAACATCTGGTGAAATGGAAACTGTTTTATTGGTTGGGTCTATCGACCCGGCAACAAATCTGGGTTTTTGAGGCGTTTTTTTTGAAAATTCATAAGCAATTTCCCTGGCAATCCTGGAAGCAGTGAGGTTTATTTCATAAACCAGTTCTTCCGTTTTATAATCGGCCATCGAAATCCGGTTTGCATTAAAGGTATTGGTCTCAATAATGTCTGCCCCTGCTTCCAGAAATTGTCTGTGAATATCCCTGATTATTTCAGGCTGTGTAAGTGAAAGGATATCATTGTCCCCATGGCTCCATCAAGGACCAAAACCCTGTTTTGAATTGCCTGGTAAATATTTGTAATATTATCCATATAAAATATTTACGATTACCCAGCTATTAACATATAACTATTAACTTATAACTTTTTCACCCAAACACATTGATTAGTTACCAAACCTTCATCAAACAGTTTAAATTTAAAATTACCGGTAATTCCAATTTTTTTCCTGAAAATTAAAATCGCTGCTAAAATTAACTTTTTCAGTTTTATTTCAGCCAATACAGATTTCATGTCAGATTCTCTCCGGATCTTGTTACAAAAAATGGTTGCATAAGCATCTGCAAGCAACGTGTTCTTACAAGCCACCATAACGGCATCAGCTTTTCCGAAACTCGTGGAATGTCCAAACCTGCCGGAAGAAGTACAAATACCAAGTGGTGAATATTCAGGAGTAACCGATAATCCGGTTTTTCCCGAAAAGGGTGAATTACCTGCAAAAACGGAGATGTTTAATGGTTCCTTTATTTTTATAAAACAATCTCCGCCGTTTTCGATAATCAATTCATTCACATTGTATTTTTTTATAATGGATCTGCCTATAAACTGGGCAAACGCACCGGCGACAGATGCCATCGGTCCGCTTCCTGAAACATTTGATACACTTGTCATTTCCCTGATAATGCCCGGAGCACCTGTAGTGCTTTCAACAGGTGAAAAAGATCGTAAAAATTCATTGTTTTTCCTGCCGTAATTCTCCAAAATCTTTCTTAATTCAATTATTTTATTCAATGTAAATGCCTCTATTTCTTCATGGTAAGAACCCGGATCAATCCCGATCCAAAGATCAGTTTCGAGGTAACTTGTGGTAAAGTACCTGAACCGGGTTTTCCCTATTTTTTCCCTATATAGCCGTGGTTGATACATGCTGTTTTTTCAAAAATCCAGTTGAAATAATCCTAAAGGACAAGCCTTGACGCAGAGCCCGCAGGCAACACATTTTTCAGGTTCAAAGATTAGTTCCCAACTGAGTTTATGCATGGTTAAGGCACGGGAAAAACAAACGGCTGTACAACTTCCGCAATGAATACAAGCTTGCTGGTCAAACCGGATTTTTGCTTCTATCGGCAAACATGCAATATTTTTTTCCTCTAAATAATTAATCCCTTTGTCCAGATTTGCCTTTTCCGATTCAAATTCCAGTAACAGATTTCCTTCTTTTCCCGGGTTTATCTCCGCTTTTAGAATATTAATCTTTAAATCGTAATTTCTGATAAGATTATAAGTTATCGGTTCATCAACAATTCCAGGTGGAAATGTTAAAACATATCTTCGTTTCATTGTTATACTCCTCTGATATTAAGTTTGTTTAATGACGTCATAGTGGGAAATAACTGAACGGGTTCAGTTAAATAAAATTCTTTATTTGATATCCGTTTTTTTAATTCACTGGCAATGGTTCTGGCTTTACTAATGCTAGACAAGGGTGCGGTCCGAATTTTTTTGCCGTTTATTTGAATTTCTCCTGATTGCAGATCTTTGTAATTGGTTGTACCCATAGTTGTATGTTCGGGAGAACCATAATCGAAAACAGTCGTTTCAATCTGTTCATTTTGAACAGAAACAAAAGCCGCAATCTCCTCATCCAATAAAGGAATGGGAATTCCAATACCTATAAAAATACTAACCCCATAATTTTCAAAATATCCGGCTTTAATGAAATCAGCATGCATTTTTTTAAGATCTCCGATAACGGCAATTGTTGCACTGTTGCTTTTTGGAATTCCAGAGGTGTTTTTTGGTACAGATGTGTTGAACTGGGTTCCGTTCCACGAAACATATCCCTGTGCCCCACCAAGGAAAATCCGGGTTCCGATACCAATGGTTCGTAGCTCAGGATCATTTAATAAAGGACTTAATTCTCCGGAAGTGGAATATGTTGCATTCCCTGATTTTGGCAATAAAATACCCATATAGGTATATTTTATTTTATTGCTTGTATTAACAGCGACACAGTAATTCTGATAAGCGTTCCGTGGATTAAACATAATAATTTCATTCACGGTTTCCTTGTTGATCAATGTTTCAATTTTTTTCCCCGGATAACAATCCGTTCCCTTCCCTGTGGCTTTTAATTCAATGTCTTTTCCTGAAATTAAATCTTCTATAACATGGGCACCTCCGTACTTTTTATCGTGAAGGGATTCTTCCGTTGCTCCAATATAGGCATCAACAGCAGCAATACCGGTAAAAACGGGAACATTGTTTAAGGTAGCGCTTTCCATCCTTATGGGTGGTTCGGTGTGTCCGAAATTTATAAAAGCCCCGGAGGAACACATGGGGCCAAAGGTAGCCGTAGTAACGATGTCCACCTTCTTAACAATATCCCCAGGTTTTAATTCTTTTGCCATTTGGGTAACTTCTTCTGCTGTCAAAACAATGGCCTCTCCTTTGGCAATTTTTTCATTTATTTCAGCATATGATTTTTTTTGTTTCATTTTTTTCAAATTTCAAAAGGTTAATAAGCTTATTAATATTCTACTTATTTCTTAAATTCAATCCGCAGAATTTTATTACAATGTTTGGTATAAAATATCTTTATATCAGGTTGAACAATAAATAAAAAGTAAGGAAGAAACTGACCGGTGTGGTCATAAGAATAAATTAGACAGGTCTTCAAACAAGATTTGTTCGAAGTCTAACGCATGCACATAGGCATGAAGGGCATTGTAAAATCTCTGAAGATTAAATGGAAAGAAACTCCCACCGGAATAATTGCCGGGAAAGTCGTTTGTTGTCTTTTGAATAACCTGTTCATTGATTTTGTGTTTAAGTTATCATCTCCCGTTTAACCGGGATTAGGTTTTAGCACCTTTTTTCCCGCTCGGTGGAAAAGGTTGCTAGAGGTTCGTTGAGCCTAATCTCTCCCCTCTTCTTAATAAATCAAACACCCTTAAAAGAAAGGAATATTTGAATTTGAGCCTGCTAAGGTAAACTGAAAAAATTTAACTTCCAAGAAATTATTGCTAATTTTACCTCCACCAACCGGTCAGTTTCTTCC
>CAZEWS010000045.1:8407-10366 GCA_964515985.1 uncultured Rikenellaceae bacterium
AAAAAATGCACAACCAACTTTACATATACAATACCTTAACCGGGAAAAAGGGGAAATTTATACCCATTAATCCCCCTCGTGTTGGTTTATATGTTTGCGGTCCAACAGCTTACGGCGAAGCCCATTTGGGCCATGCCCGTCCGGCCATTACCTTTGACCTGCTTTTCAGGTATCTGAAACACTTGGGATATAATGTTCGCTATGTGAGAAATATTACCGATGTGGGGCACCTGGAGCAGGATGCTGACGAAGGAGAAGATAAGGTTGGCAAAAGAGCACGGCTGGAACAACTGGAGCCGATGGAGGTGGTACAGAAATATATAAATAGCTACCACCATAATATGCGTCAGCTTAATGTGCTTGAACCAAGTATTGAACCTTTGGCTTCAGGACATATTATTGATCAACAGGAATTTTTAAGTAAAATCATTGAAAACGGGTTTGCCTATGAAGTGAATGGATCGGTTTATTTTGATCTGAAAAAATACAACGGTAAATATCATTATGGAAAACTTTCAGGAAGGGTTCTGGAAGATCTGCTTTCCTATACAAGAGAGCTTGAAGGACGTAAAGAAAAGGAAAATCCATATGATTTTGCTTTATGGAAAAAAGCGAATCCTGAACATATTATGAAATGGCCATCCAAATGGAGCACCGGCTTTCCGGGATGGCACCTCGAATGCTCTGTGATGAGCACAAAATACCTGGGTGAAGAATTTGATATCCATGGTGGTGGAATGGATCTGCTATTCCCACACCATGAATGTGAAATAGCGCAGTCAGCAGCAGCTTTGGGAAAGGAATCCGTAAAGTATTGGATGCATAATAACCTGGTTACACTTAATGGTAAAAAGATGGGTAAATCCCTGGGCAATGCCATTTCCCTGGATGAATTTTTTACCGGCAAGCACAAATTGCTTGAAAAAGCATATACCCCAATGACCATCCGGTTCTTTATGCTGCAGGCTCATTACCGAAGCCCACTGGATTTTACCAATAAGGCCCTGCAGGCGTCAGGAAAAGGTTTGGAAAGATTGTTTTCAGGGATACATACACTCGATAAGATTCAACCTTCATCAAATTCAAAACTTGACATCAAATCCTTGGAAAAAAGATGTTACGATGCCTTAAATGACGATCTGGACACCCCCGTTCTGATTTCATATCTGTTTGATGGGATTAGAATGATCAATTCAATCCAAATTGAACAGGAATCCATCAATAAGGAAGATCTTGAAACGCTGAAAAAACTATATCAAACCTTCGTGGGAGATATACTTGGGTTACAGCCAGAAGAAATCTCCTTGGGTAAAGATAAACTTTCAGATGAGCTGATCGATACGATCCTGAATATTCGCCTTGAAGCAAAGCAGAAAAAAGACTTTGGAACAGCCGACAGGATACGTAATGCCTTGGGCAAGCTAGGCATCGAGATCAAGGATAAAAAAGACAGCTTCGAATGGGAGATAAAAAAATTATCTGAATTTGAATAGAATTGGGTATTCCCTCCTGAAAGAAATGGCACGGAAAGAACAAGATCTTGATGATAATTTTTTTAAACTCCTGTTAACCCGGTTAAGAAAATTTTCAATCCCCAAATTTAGACATGTCCTTGTTTATTCATAATAACTCGACATTAATTAAAATATTGAAAATATAACAACAGTGTTTGTTATATTTGCAAAATGACATATCTTCAACGAAATATCACAGACGTTATTTTGAAAGGCTTTTCGTCAATGCCGGCAGTATTTATTAATGGTCCGCGACAGGCAGGAAAAAGCACCTTAGCAAAAAGAATTGCGGATGATTCAATCAATGCTGATTATTTGACTTTTGACGATGTTTCAATTCTTTCATTCGCAAAGTCCAATCCCGAAGGGTTTTTGCAAAGTATTAAAAACCCGGTTGTTATCGACGAGATTCAGTTAGTTCCGGAACTGTTCCGGCATTTGAAGC
>CAZEWS010000045.1:10523-15799 GCA_964515985.1 uncultured Rikenellaceae bacterium
GTTTAAATGGAAAACAGGATTAATTTACCACCAAACCTGCTCACCCTTTGAGATAGAACAGACCGGGCAAAACTTTGTTTTCTCCGCATTTGAAAGCACAAATATTAGAAAAACAACCTGTGCTGATTATCATGTTGGTGAAATGATACGCAGAGCAACCTTCCCCCAAGTGTCATTGGAAAGAAGTGTAAATTATGATTCATGGTTCGAAAGCTATGTAAACACTTTGCTTTACAGGGATGTCAGAAACATCAGTCATATCGAAAAACTTCATGAATTACCCAATCTTTTACATATTCTGGCAAGCAGGGTTGGCGGTTTGTTAAACGATGCCGACCTTGCACGATCTACAGGTTTGAACCAAATGACATTCAGGCGGTACAGAACACTGCTGCAAAATGTTTTTCTTATTAATACTGTTCAGCCCTGGTACAGGAATATTGGCAAACGCCTTGTTAAGTCGCCAAAGATGTATTTAACGGATACTTTGCTTTTAACGCATTTACTGGGATATGATCTGCAAATTGTTTCATTTCAGGACACAAGACAATAAGGAAGTGGATTTTATGATCGAAAAGCGGAATGGAGATATAATTTGTATTGAAGTTAAAAATTCCAAAACCATCAAAACCGATGATTTTAACCACCTGAGATTTCTGAAATCAATATTGAAAGACAAATTCATCAGGGGAATAGTCCTGTACAAAGGAAAAGACATATTGCCTTTTGAAGAAAGAATGACAGCTATGCCGGTAAGCACACTCTGGGAAAGATGGGTTTAAATGGAAAACAGGATTAATTTACCACCAAACCTGCTCACCCTTTGTATCTAATGTAAATATCCGTTCTGGCCGGTCTTTAGTAGGTTTAACATTGATTAACCAGTACATAGCTCCTGAAGGCACATCCTCAAATATTAATGGCTTTCCTGAAGCTTCCTGTACACCAAGAAACACCCATTTGTCATTCCAGTAAAACAGTTCGTAGCTTTCCCTCAATCAATTCCTTGAATCCAAGATCGGTGGCATGTTCGTAAAACCTCGGATCAAATCTGAACCACGATTTAATATCATTATTTATCCAAATACAAGCCTCTACAGGGTCATTAATAGTCTTCATTGAATCTTTCAGCCAGGCGTATTTTTCAATGAAATATGGGCGCCAGTCTTCCAACGGCTCGTTGGTGCTTCTGTATGGCAGGATATATTCACAAAACTGATCGAAATTCAAATGTTTCGACCAGGGATTTTCTTCCCAAACCCGAAAAGCCAGATCGATATTATTTATCAGGTAGTCGGCTTTTGTAATTTCGTAATCTTTAGTAAAACTGACTTTTTTCTGATGCAGTTTTCCTCTTACCTCAACAATTGAATCCCATGCTCGGGTCATGGCATCATAAGTAGGATAATCAAGAGCATAAAATCCGATTTCCGTATTATTCGAATCGGCAACTTCATAATACAAATACCCCTGCTCATCCATGTTTCCGAGAAGAAACCAGGCAGCCTGTAGTTTCAAACTGTCTTCAGGTTCCTGGTAAGCATCCAAAACTTTCTGTAGTTCTGCCTTGTTTTTTCCTGCATTATCAAGTATAGCCTGTACATTTTCAGAGTTCTTCTGTCCATTTTGGGTGCAGGAAAACAAAACCAGGGAGATAATAAAAAATAATACAATCTTTTTCATTGGTTTAATAATTTATTGGTTTATTACTTCATACATTAACTTTATCTTTACAAAATTATCCATAACAAATTTACAAATCATAATCCTTAAATGGAACAATACAATATGGATTTTAAATATTGTAACAGTCTTTTTAGCTATTCAAGGTTAAAAACCCGGAGGGTTAACATCGGAGATGTGCCTTTGGGTGGCAATTATCCGGTCCGTGTTCAATCCATGACAAATACCAATACCCTGGATACAAAAACAACGGTAGAACAATGTATAAGGATTATAAATTCCGGAGCTGATTATGTAAGACTGACAACTCAGGGAAGAAAAGAAGCAGAAAATCTTGTAAATATAAAGAAGGAATTGAGGAAAAAAGGATACCATACACCCCTGATTGCTGATGTTCATTTTAACCCGGATATTGCTGAAATGGCAGCCAGAATTGTCGAAAAAGTCAGAATAAATCCGGGGAATTTTGTCGACCGGGAAAAAACACTTTCAGAAAAGAAATACTCAGATGATGACTACAGGGCTGGTCTTGACAAAATCTATAAACGACTAACCCCCATGCTTAATATTTGTAAGGATTATGGTACTGCAATCAGAATTGGTGTAAACCATGGTTCCTTATCTGACAGGATATTAAGCCGGTACGGCAATACTCCCGAAGGAATGGTGGAATCTGCCATGGAATTTCTTCATGTTTGTATGAATGAAAATTTCCATGATGTTGTTTTTTCGATGAAGTCCAGTAATACCATGGTTATGGTTCAGGCATATCGACTTCTGGTTAACCGGATGTTCAAAGAGGGGCAGGTTTATCCCATCCATCTGGGTGTTACTGAAGCCGGTGGTGGAGAGGATGGAAGGATAAAATCGGCTGTGGGCATTGGCAGCCTGCTGGCTGATGGTATCGGCGATACAATTAGAGTTTCACTGACGGAAGAACCGGAATTCGAAATTCCGGTAGCAAAAAAACTGATTGGTTATTTTTCCGGTCGTAGCGATCATCCGGAAATCAAAGAAGTTCCCGGAATATTGGTTAATCCGTTTCGGTATCAAAAACGAAAAACAAACCCGGTTCGAAACATTGGTGGAGTAAATGTGCCGGTTGTAGTGACTGATCTGTGTGAAGAAAGATCAATTTCGTTTTCTTTTCTTTCACAACTGGGATATCAGTACGATGTTAAAGAAAACAGCTGGATCATTTCCGATCAGGCTACAGATTTTATTTACCTGGGCGATCGGAGAATTGAATGTTTAGTGCCGGAAGAATTGGGGATGATTGTCGATTATTATGCCTGGAAAAATGACACTGGAGAAAAATATCGTTTTTTCCCCCTTTTTTCTTTTCATGAGTATATTGGGAAAAAGAACAGATCCGGCCGGCTGAATTTTATTAAAATTGATCTGCCCGGATTGGATGAAAAGGATTTGAAATACCTTGAGGGAGATGATACAGTGGTTTTAATCCTTCAGACTCAAAACCAAAATGGTATGGCTGAGCAAAGAGCACTGATCTACCGGTTAATGGATAATTTAAACCACATTCCGGTTATTATTCAACGGGATTACAAGGAAAAAGAGACTGAAGATTTGTTGCTTAAGAGTGCTTCTGACTTCGGAGCTTTACTGCTGGATGGCCTTGGTGATGGAGTCTGGATCAGGAATCAGGGTCCGATAACCTGCCGGGAAATAATTTCAACCGGCTTTGGCATATTGCAGGCAAGCCGGGTGAGAACAACCAAAGTTGAGTACATATCATGCCCCTCATGCGGACGAACTCTATTTAACCTGCTGGAAACAACAGCGAAAATCAGGGAAGCAACTTATCATCTGAAAGGATTAAAAATTGGGATCATGGGATGTATCGTTAACGGACCCGGTGAAATGGCTGATGCTGATTATGGATATGTCGGATCGGGAAAGGGAAAAATAACCTTATACCGGAAACAGGAAATATTAAAGCGAAATATATCTTCAAAAGATGCTGTGAATGAGCTTGTTAATTTAATAAAAGAAAGCGGCGACTGGTTTGATCCTTAACTTGTGAGGAACCGTCAGACCGCTCCAAGCGGTCCGACGGATGTTGGAAGCCCGTCCGACCACTCCAGTTGGTCTGACGGCTGAGAAAGGGAAGAGCCTCCATACGCTTCAAAATCAGACAGATGATAATATCAGGTTTTAAAGTGAGATAATCCGTCCGACCGCTTCAGTCGGTCCGACGGATGTATATTTTGCAGTCGTACTTTATTTATTCTTTGACTTTTAAATTAATTTAGTTTAATTTTATCTTGATTTTAGAATCTTAAAAAACTGAAAAATATGAAATCAATTAAAAAAACTCTTATTCTATGTCTTTCCATAGCATTAATCCTGTTCCTGAACGCGTCTCAATGATAATGACGATAATGAACCGGATGACACTTTCAGCCAATCCAAAGAAATTTCTTCTATCCCTGCGAACCTTACAGGAACCATTGTTGCAGATGCAGATGCGAATAACACGTTCGGTGATTTTGAATTTTTTACCATCATGGTGCCGGGCAATACTACGATTAACGCTACCGCAACACCTGTGGGAACGGATATGAAATTAAATATGGAGACTTATGACGAAATGCATGTCTCTATTAAAAGCTTTACCGGTGGAGAGGGTCATGTTATAAGTCTTTCCCTTGATAATACCAATAGCGTTGAGGCTCAGTTTTACGTTAGGCTTGGCGGATTACTCGGAAGTTCATATAACGGAGACTATTCCATAACCTTTGATGATTAAACCCTAAAATAGATCAAATTTTTCCAAAACTTCATCAAGCTGGTCGGTCTTATTAAAATGGCAGGTAACAATTCCAAATGTTTGAGCCATTTCGATGTTCGGCAACATATCATCGATAAACAGGGTCTCTTCTGGATTTAACTGGCTGTCTTCTAATACGTATTTATAGATTTCAGGATCAGGTTTTCGCTCCTTAACAAGATGCGAATAATAGGTGGTTTCAAACAAATCATCAAGATTCGTGCCAGGGAATTGTTCAGTTAACCGGTTTGAATAATATGGCAAATGAAGCTCATTGGTATTACTTAATAGGATGATCTTGTATTTCTCTTTTGTATGAATAAGCAATTTAATTTTTTCCTCTGGAAAACCAAGGATCATGGCATTCCAGGCAACGTCGATTTCTTCATCTGAAATATTCCGGTTTGTAAGCTTTCTGAGTGAATCCCTGAATTCATTGGCAGTAATCCGTCCTTTCTCAAATTCATAAAAAAAATTTACAGGCCGGTGATAAATCTCCATTATTATTTTGTCATTCAGACCAAGATCGTTAAAAGCATCCAGCGTTTGTTGAACATCAATATCCAGAAGCACTCCCCCAAGATCAAAAATGATATTCCTGATTCTTCTTACAAAAACACCCATTACGTATCGGAATTTACTCTCCGCCAGCCCTGTGAAATACTGCCTCGCAGTAAAGGCTTTGCCTTTATTTCACAGGGCCAGCTGGCGGATCATGAGATCGTCCCGATAGCCATCGGGACTAAGTTCAAAATTGTTTATTGATTTACAATAAGTTATGTGTATATAATAAAACTTATCT
>CAZEWS010000046.1:0-11955 GCA_964515985.1 uncultured Rikenellaceae bacterium
TCATTGTTAAAATTAATACGGAATTCTCCTTGCAAAACCATATAGATAACAAAGGAATCCAGGAAATCATAATCTTTTTTAATGGGTTGATCAAAATACAAGAGATTGGTAATAAAATAATCACAATGGATTAACAATGAAGTTTCATTTAACATTTCATTGTAATTGGTTTTATAATTATCGTAGAAACAATAATCTATTGCATCCAAAGCTAATTCGGTATGTAATTCGCGATTTTTACCCCAGTCATCTTTGCGGTCCCAGTCATAGATCCGGTACGTAATATCAGAAGTTTGTTGAATCTCCGCAAGTAATATCCCTTTTCCGATTGCATGTACACGTCCGGAGGGGATAAAAAAGACATCACTCTCATTGGCTTGCTCAAAGTTGAGAATATCTGCCAACGATTTGTTTTTAAGATGATCTAAGTAAGTTGATTTATTAACTTTTTTTCTGAATCCGGTAATAATTTCAGATTTTTTATCGGCTTGAATGATATACCACATTTCGGTTTTTCCATAAGCATTGTGTCTTTTCTTTGCCAATTTGTCGTCGGGATGCACTTGAATGGACAAAACATCATTTGCATCAATATATTTAATCAACAAAGGAAATTCTATCCCAAATTTTTTGAACACTTTGTCTCCGACCAGATCTCCCATATAAATCTCTGTTAGTTCTTCCAGATTATTCCCGGTGAGATATCCGTTTGAGACAATGGATAAGTTTTCCTGCACGCCGGATATCTCCCAGCTTTCACCACACTTTTTAATGTCTCCAACATTTTTATTCAAAATCGAATGAAGTTTTTTCCCTCCCCAGATTTTTTCCTTGCAGATCGGGTTAAATTTTAAAGGATATAGTTTTCTCATTGAATTTATGTTTAAATTAGCCTTGAAGATTACACTAAAATAATAAAAATATGCTAATAGTTGGGATTACCGGCGGTACCGGTTCGGGGAAAACAACTGTGGTAAACAAAATAATTAAAAAATTGCCGAAAGAAGCAGTTGTGGTTATCCCACAAGATTCGTATTACAAAGACAATAGTGATATTCCTTTGGAAAAACGTCAGGAAATTAATTTTGATCATCCACGGGCAATTGAATTTAAGCTATTAATCGAACACATTAAGCAACTAAGAAAGGGTGAACCTGTAAAACAACCGATTTATTCCTATCTGACTTGCACCCGGGCGAAAGAGACCAATATTGTTGAACCGAAAGATATCATCATAATAGAAGGTATTCTAATCTTAACAAATCCCGAGTTAAGGAATTTAATGGATATAAAAGTGTATGTTGATGCAGATGCCGATGATCGGCTTAGCCGGGTGATTATGCGTGATATTGTTGAAAGAGGACGCTTGGTGATCAAAGTTTTGGAACGGTATGAAAAAACAGTTAAACCAATGCATTTGCAATTTATTGAACCGACAAAAAGATATGCTGATATTATCGTACCCCAGGGTGGAAATAACGAAGTGGCAATTAATATTTTAACGGCTATTATCCTGAAAAGCCTTCAGTAAGATCCTGTTTATTAATAAAAATCATAACTGATCAAGATAAAAGACAAAAGTAAAAAGATAAAAGTATAACAAATTAATAACTAGTTAATTACAACCTAATTACGCGATCCGCCAGCTGGCGGAGAGCAAATGACACGAGCGAAGCGAGTGAATGACTATTTTTAAATTAATTTGCAAAGCTATTTCCTTAATTCCCTCAGGTACATCTGAATAGTGTTCTCAAAGCCGTAATAAAGTGCATCGGAAATCAATGCATGTCCTATCGAAACTTCCTTCAATCCTGGTAGGTTTTTATACAGGAACCGTAAATTATCAAGATTCAGATCATGACCGGCATTCAATTCAAGACCTGATTTCAGGGCAAGATTAGCCGCTTCAATATATGGTTTGATGGCTTTATCCCTGTTCATGTGATATTGTGCTGCATACGGTTCGGTATAAAGTTCGATTCTGTCAGTTCCGGTATCCTTTGCATGATCAATGTGTTCGGGATTTGTATCGACAAATATAGAAACCCGTATTCCTTTTCTTTTAATTTCGGAAATTACTTCTTTTAAGAAAGTTTTATGTTTTATTGTGTCCCATCCGGCATTTGATGTAATGACATCAGGTAAATCAGGAACTAAAGTAACCTGGTCAGGTAAAATGGATAGTACAAGGTCGAGGAATTTTCTGGTTGGATATCCTTCAATATTAAATTCTGTTGTAATAAAAGGTTTAATGTCAATTACATCCTGGTATCTGATATGTCGTTCATCCGGCCTCGGGTGGACTGTAATTCCCTGAGCACCATAATCCTGACAGTTTATGGCAGCTCTTAGAACATCCGGCAATTTTCCACCCCTGGCATTTCTGAGAGTGGCAATCTTATTTATATTTACACTTAAACGAGTCATGTTTTGAATTTTTTGTACTTTTATTACAAAATTATAGTATTTTATCAGAAGTTGTTGGAATGCTGGCAAAAGATTTAATTTCCAAGGTTGTTCCTGCCCTTAAAACATCAGATACGGGTTTGAGGGCTTTAAGCTGGATGGAGATATTCAGGATATCACATTTGCCTATTGTTAATAACAAGGAGTTTTTGGGATTAATTTCAGATACAGATATTTACGACCTGAATATGGCAAATGAACCCATTGGAAATCATCACCTTTCTTTATTCAGTCCGTTTGTAACAAGTGACCAGCATATTTATGAAATTATTGAACTGGTCTCCCGGCTGAAATTAACTGTAGTTCCTGTTTTAAATAAGAAAAAGGATTACTTGGGGTTAATCACCCTGAATGATTTGGTTCAATATGTTGCTGATTTATTTGCATTAAAGGAACCGGGAGGAATCATTGTATTGGAATTGCACCAAAATGATTACTCTCTGAATCAAATTTCACAGATTGTTGAAGGCAACAATGCAAAAATTCTGAGTATGTACCTTACATCACCCTCTGATTCCATGAAAATGGAATTAACCCTGAAAATTAACCAGAACGACCTGACCTCCATTATTCACACTTTCGAACGGTATGATTATACTATTAAAGCTTCCTATATGGAAGATGAGGATATGGATAGTTTTTATTCTAACCGTTATGAATCCTTTATGAAGTATTTAAATATTTGATTATACGTTACTAATCAGTGTGTGGAGAGGGAAAGACTTAGGATGTTACAGGTTACCTGCCAGTCCTGTCAGGCGGCAGGCTGGTATGTTAACTGTTATAAGTTAGGTGCTGGGTACTGGGTGCTAACCTATAACATATAACCTATAACCACAGTGAAATATGCTCCTTCCCTGGTGAAATGTTTTCGTACCTCAAATTTCACAGGGCAGGCGTCGCATTTCACGTGGCAAGCATATAACGTATAACATTGTTAATTTATAATTAAGTTAAAAACCCTTTAAACAATGAGAGTTGCCGTTTATGGGAGACATTTCGATCCGGACTTTAATAGGAGTATTTATGATCTCTTTGAAAATTTTACGCGAAATGATGTTGAAGTTTTTGTCTTTCAGCCTTTTTATCAATTCTTAAAAGAAAAAATAAATTTTCAGCCTGATATTTCAGGGTTTTTTTCGAATCACATGGATATTGCAAAAAACCTGGATTTGTTTTTAAGTATCGGAGGAGATGGAACCTTTTTGGAAGCAATTACAATTGTAAGGGATAAGGGAATACCTATGGTTGGAATTAACAGTGGAAGACTGGGTTTCCTGGCAAATATTTCACGAGAAGAACTTTCCGATTCAATACGGGATATTTTTGCAAACAAGTATTCGATTGAAGAGAGAACCGTGATAAAACTTGAAACTTCAGGGATGGCGTTTAAAGATTTTAACTATGCCCTGAATGAGGTAACTATTCAAAAGGAAGGATCGACCATGATAACCATCCGGACTTTTGTTGACAAAGAATTTTTAAATTCATACTGGGCAGATGGCTTAATTATTTCCACACCAACCGGATCGACTGCCTATTCGTTAAGTGTAGGCGGACCCATAGTAATTCCCAATTCAAATAATTTCATTATTTCACCTATTGCACCCCACAATTTAACTGTACGACCTGTTGTTATTCCCGATTTTAATGAGTTGATTTTAAAAGTAAGTGGTCGCAGCTCTAAGTTTATTGTTACTTTGGATTACCGATCCGAAATAATCGATAATTCCATTGAAATAAAAATTAAACGTGCTGATTTCAAGATCAGGATATTGAAACTGGATCGCTACAATTTTTTCAGTACCATCAGGAATAAACTCATGTGGGGAGCTGATAAAAGAAACTAAATCATAATAAAGAACATAACTTCGCAAAGTAATTAAAAAGGTTAATACTATTCAAATGAAACTACTAAATTTGAATGATTGTGGAATAAGGCTGAGGCTAAGGCTAAGGGAAAAAAGAAAATAAAGAAGAATTAAATTAATCGAATTAACCTAATTGACCTAATTTCTAAATAAATTCCAAAAATCAAGTCCCAATTAGGTTATTGGGGATTTGGGTATTATTTAGGTCATCCGTCAGCTGACGGATAGAGCAATTAGAATTTTTTTTAATTGATATGTTATTTCAAGAACGAACTATTAGTTATTACTTACAACGTACATCTATTCAATATTAATTTATTAAATTTGTATCGATATATCCGGTATTTATTATGAAAAGAAGATTATATCTTATTTTTTTAATAGCTTTAATTTTTCCGTATTTTTCTAATGCCCAGGTTTGGAAAATGAGAAGATATGAAGCGCTGGGTGGAATCGTTACATCGAATTATTTTGGCGACATTGGCGGTTACTCAAAAGGAGATAATGCCTTGGGTTTAAAGGATTTTAGATTGTTTCAGACCCGGCCTGGTTTTTATTTAGGAGCGCGTTATAAGGTACTTGAAAATCTTTCGGCAAAGCTGAATTTCACACTGGCTTTTCTTCATGGTACGGATGAGGGTGGTGTTAATGAAGGAAGGAATTTAAAATTTTCAACTACAGTATTTGAACCTTCGGTCCAGGTTGAATATTCATTTATACCTGAAAAAGAAAGTCGCAGTTATTTAATGATGAAAGGCAAAGGGATCGGGACATTTCAACCAACTTTTTCAGCCTATGTGTTTGCAGGTTTGGGAGGAGCCTTTTTTGGCACTAAAAAACTGGAAAACCTTGAAAATTTCGATTTCGAATATAGTAAAACCACCCTTGTTTTACCTATTGGAGTGGGAGTGAAGGTAACTATTACACCTAAATGGGTTGCCGGATTTGATTTAGGAAGACGGTTTACAACAACCGACTATCTGGATGCATACACCTCACAGTATTCGAAATCAAATGATGTTTATTATTTTGGTGTCTTTAACCTCATTTATAAACTCAAAACTTCTCGCACGGGATGGCCCGTTTTTAAATAGCCTGGTAATGAACTTTATTCATGAAAAGAGTCGTTGTAATTGTTTGTGCATTGATGATTTTTGCGTTATCGAATGCGCAAAGGAAATTTGATTTGGGAGTGTTTACCGGGGGGTCGTATTACCTGGGCGATATTAATCATTCCCGTCATATATATGCCCCGTCAATTGCCGTTGGTGGGTTTTACCGTTATAATATAAACCCAAGGTATTCAGTTAGGGGAAATGTTTATTACGGTGGGTTAAAGGGAGATCCCCTTGATTTTAATAACGTTTTCTATGAGTGGAGAGAAGAGGATCCTTTTGAAAGCAGTATCCTGGATGTTACCCTGCAATTTGAATTCAATTTTCTTCCTTATAGCACTATTGGAAAAAAGTGGGATTACTCACCTTATGTAACCGGAGGAATCGGATTTTCTTTTATAAATAGCACCTCCTCTGCTCCCACATATGAACTAATTATACCTTTTGGGATTGGCTTTAAGGTAAATCTGGCAAAAAAGCTAAGTGCAGGATTGGAATGGGGTTTTAGAAGAACCTTTAATGATGATATAGACGGTTTGGAAAATTGGAATGATCCCGGTTACCCGTCTATTCTCCATAATTACGACTGGTATTCATTTACAGGAATATTTATAACCTATAAAATTTTTAATTACAGCATGGATTGTCCGGCTTACTGGGATGATAGCTTAAGAAAAAAATGGCACTAAAAGAGGAAATAAACAGAAAAAAGTTACCGCGCCACGTAGCCGTTATTATGGACGGAAATGGTCGATGGGCACAGAAAAAAGGTAAACGCAGGGTATATGGGCATAAACAGGGGGTGATTTCGGTGAGAGAAGTTACCGAGGCTGCTGCAGAGTTGGGAATCCGGTATTTGACACTTTATGCATTCTCAACTGAGAACTGGGGCAGGCCCAAAGAGGAAATCAATGCACTCTTGTCTTTGCTGGTTTCAACATTTAATTCTGAAACCCAAACACTAATTGAAAATGATGTGCGTTTACTAGCTATCGGAGATTTTAACAGAATGCCGTTAAAAGTTAGTGAGAAATTATTTGAGACCATTGACAAAACTTCAAAAAATAAAGGCCTGACCTTAATATTGGCGTTGAGCTACAGTGCACGGTGGGAAATTCTTAATGCGGTGAAGGAAGTGGCCAGGGATGTAATGTCTGGAAAAACGAAAATTGAAAATATTAACTTTAGTCTGTTTTCAGATTACCTGAGCACCAAAGGTATTCCCGATCCGGAATTGTTGATACGCACAAGTGGCGAATACCGGATCAGTAATTTCCTGTTGTGGCAAATTGCCTATTCGGAATTGTATTTTACACGGAAGCTTTGGCCCGATTTCCGGAAGGAAGATTTTTATGCAGCGCTTCTTGATTATCAAAGCCGTGAACGCAGGTTTGGAAAAATCAGTAAAAAGGTTGAAGTATAAATTGAAAGATTAAGCTTTAAATTAAAACCACTTACAGTGGTAAATATCAATGCTTTATAGAAACAGTCATTAATTGTCATTTGCTTCGCGTCATTCATTGTCATTAAATTGTAAAAAACAACCAATGACTATTGAATGACTATCGAATGACTGTATAATTTGTAGATAAATAACAAATTTGAACAATCCCGATAATCGGGAGTAAAATTTCTGATTTAATGTAATCTTTTTTAGGGATGATTCATAGGATTCTTACTTTAATATCAATTATTTTTTTCTTTCTGAAGGGTTCGTATTCTCAAGACGTTGTCCAATCGGACTTACCCGTTATGGATTATTCGTACCCATCAGAATATGAAATTGCCGATATAAGCATATCAGGGGTGAAGTACCTGGATGAGAATATTCTGATTCAATTATCCGGACTACAGGTTGGTGATAAGTTCCTGATACCGGGTGAGAGAATTACAATGGCTATTGAAAAGCTTTGGTCACAAGGCCTTTTTTCCGATATGAAAATTACCGCTCCCAAAATTGAGGGAAATAAAATTTATCTGGACATTTTTTTGAAAGAACTCCCAAGGCTTTCCAGGTTCTCCTTTACCGGGATTTCACGGAGCGAAACCCAGGACCTGCTTGAAAAGTTGAACCTGATTTCAGGGAACCAGGTAACTGAAAACGTTATAAACAACGCAAGGAAAATAGTCAGAGAGCATTTCATTGACAAAGGATTCTTTAACATCGAAGTGAATTTTGTCCGGGAAGATGATCCAAAAAGAGGTAACAGTGTTATTCTAAATGTACATGTTGACAAAAATGACCGTATAAAAATTAAGGATATTTTCTTTGAGGGCAATGAAATCTTTACCGACAAAAGACTCCGTCGGGCAATGAAAAATACAAAGAAAAAAAACCTGAATTTCTTTAAGGTCTCCAAGTTTATTGAAGAAAAGTTTAAAGAAGACAAGGAAAGCCTGACCGATTTTTACAATGAAAAAGGATACCGCGACTTTAAAGTACTAAGAGATTCAATCTGCTCCGTTGAAGAAGACAGGATTAACCTTGTTATTAAAATTGAAGAAGGCAACAGGTATTATCACAGGAATATTACATGGGTGGGTAACACTAAATTTCCGTCCGAACTGTTGAGCGGGGTTTTAAAAATAAAAAAAGGTGATCCTTATAACTGGATCGCATTGGAAAAACGGTTGTTTATTGATGAGGATGCAGTCAATTCGGTCTATATGGATAATGGCTATTTGTTTTCCAGCATTGATCCGGTGGAAGTATCAATTGAAAATGATTCAATTGATCTTGAAATGAGAATCTATGAAGGTAAACCGGCTACCATTAACAAAGTAATTATTAGCGGAAATACTAAAACAAATGAGCATGTGGTCCGCCGGGAATTAAGAACCCTTCCCGGCGATTTGTTCAGTAAGACCCAAATTATGCGTTCAGCCAGGGAGATAGCTCAGTTGGGGCATTTCGATCCTGAAAAAATATCACCCACCCCAATCCCGAATCCTAATGATGGTACAGTTGATCTGGCATTTGACCTGGAAGAGAAAGCGAATGACCAGTTTGAAATATCCGGAGGATGGGGAGCAAATATGCTGATAGGTACTATCGGGTTAAGGTTTAATAACTTTTCTGCAAGAAATATGTGGAATCCAAAGGCATGGAGACCTGTCCCTTCAGGTGATGGACAATCACTCAGTGTAAGAGTTCAGTCGAATGGAAGATATTACCAGGCTTATAACCTTACTTTTATCGAACCCTGGTTCGGAGGGAAAAACCCGAATTCTCTCTCCTTGTCAATTTACCGTTCCACCCAATCCAATGGCCTCAAGAAAGATGATGCAGGAAGGGAGTCCTTAAATATAAATGGAATTTCCGTTGGTTCCGGCAGAAGACTGAGCTGGCCGGATGACTACTTTACGCTTTATAATGAAATTAGTATTCAAAATTACGACCTGACTAACTGGAGGCGATACTTCCTTTTTTCCAATGGGAAATCCAATAACTTTAGCTTCAAAACATCGCTGACAAGAGCTGCTGCCGGGGTAAATCCTATTTACCCGACATATGGCTCGATATTCTCATTATCACTGCAAGTTACCCCTCCTTATTCCATCATCAGCGGTAAAGATTTTTCCGCTCCGGATATAACTGAAAAAGAGAGATATAAGTGGATAGAATATCATAAATGGGTATTTAAAGCTGACTGGTATTTAAAATTGGCAGGAAATTTGGTATTGAATACACGAGCAGCGTTTGGTTATCTGGGTCATTATAACGACGATATCGGACCATCACCTTTCGAGGGTTTTGATCTTGGAGGTGACGGAATGACCGGATACAACTTGTATGGCCGGGAAACCATTGCACTCAGAGGTTATGAAAATGGTTCTTTGACACCAACTATCCTGGATAGCCAGGGAATTGCTAAAAAGGCCGGTAATGTTTATAACAAACTTACAATGGAATTGCGTTATCCGATATCCATGAACCCGCAAGCTACCATTTTTGTCCTTACATTTATTGAAGGAGGAAATGCATGGAAACGGTTTAAAGACTTTAATCCTTTTGGAATCAGGCGGTCAGCAGGGATTGGTTTGAGAGCCTTTCTTCCGATGTTTGGATTGCTGGGAATTGATTGGGGATATGGCTTTGACGAGATCCCGGGTAACCCCGATGCCAACGGTGGCCAATTCCATTTTGTAATTGGACAGCAATTTTAAAGAAGAAAGTTAATGGTTATAAGTTATTTGTTAATAGTTCATTCTGGTTAGCTATCGAAGGATGATATATGGGGACCAGAAATTAATGAAAGAAAAAAAGAACATATAACTTATAACATATAACTTATAACATATAACCCATAACAATTAACCTGAATATATAAAATAACGATACATAAAAACTGGTTGATTACCGATTATTATTAACTAAAAAAATTCATCATGAAAAGAATAATAAGCTTTTTATTGGTATTAATCCTTTCAGCAGGATTAGGCCTTGCACAAAAATATGCGTTTGTTGACACTGAATACATACTGAGTAATATTCCTTCTTACAAAGCTGCGCAGGATCAGCTTGACCAGTATTCGAAAGAATGGGAAAAGGAAATATCCAATATGTATGCCGAAGTTGAGAAAAAATACCGGGATTACCAATCCGAACAGGTACTCCTCACCAACGAAATGAAGAGAAAACGTGAGGAAGAAATAATTAACAGGGAGAAAGAAGTAAAGGAACTTCAAAATAAGTACTTTGGCCGTGAAGGAGAATTGTTTAACAAACGGCAGGAACTAATCAAACCTATACAGGACGAAGTGTATAATGCAGTCAAAGAAATTGCAGTTGAAGGGAACTATGCTGTGATTTTCGATACGGCAAGCGGCGTTAGTTTATTGTATACCAATCCAAAATACGACTTGAGTGATGATGTTTTGGAAAAGTTAGGTTATAAGAATTAATTGCATATTTTTGTAAAAATTTTTTATCGAAAATCATTTGAAAATGAAAAAGTACATGAAAATAGTCCTTGTTACAGCTTTATTATTAGCTGGTGCTAATGTGTTTGCGCAGAACTATAAATTTGGGCATATTAACACTAATGAATTATTTGCTTTAATGCCTGAACGGGATAGTGCCCAGCAAATACTGCAAAAATATGCTAAGGAGTTGGAAGACCAACTGGAAACAATGCGGGTAGAACTCAATAATAAATATAATGATTATTTAAATGAGCAGGAAAATCTTACTGATCTGATTAAACAGACTAAGGAACAGGAGATAAATGATCTTAACCAGAGGATACAGGGATTTGAGACTACTGCGCAACAAGAACTTCAGAGAAAAGAAGCTGAATTGTTTCAGCCAATTTATGAGAAAGCTAATAATGCTATTCAGGAAGTAGCAAAAGAAAATGGATTTACTTATATTTTTGATTTAGTTACGAGAACCGTACTTTACTTTTCCGAAGACTCTGAGAATATTCTGCCACTTGTTAAAAAGAAATTAGGAATTGAATAATTGGTTTATATTAAAAAAAGGCCATCCCGGGTCCCGGGATGGCCTTTTTTTTTTACATTTGAGATGATTAATTTTAAATTTTCTGATGACATTAAGCAAAGAACAACCCATTGGAATTTTTGACTCTGGTGTTGGAGGATTAACCGTAGCACATGCCATAAAACAACTCCTGCCTAATGAGACTTTTATTTATTTTGGAGATACAGCACATCTGCCCTACGGGGATAAATCTGCAGAGTCAATTCTTCATTATTCAAAAAAAATAACTGAATTTCTGCTGGATAAAAATTGTAAGGTAATCCTGGTAGCCTGCAATTCTGCATCAGCGGTCGCGTTTAGCTCTTTAAATGCTTACGTAGGGGAAAAAGCAGTATTAATGAATGTTATCGACCCGGTTGTTGAACACATCCTTCAAAATAAAACATATAAGAAAATTGGAGTGATTGGAACGAAAGCCACGATAAATTCAGGCACCTATGAGGAAAAAATAAAAGAAAAAAGTCAGGATATTGAAGTAAAATCCCTGGCGACACCATTGCTAGTGCCTATGATTGAAGAAGGATTTGTCTATGATGATATAAGCAATGCGATTATCAGGGCGTACCTTTCAAAAAAAGAATTAAAAAATATTCAATCTCTTATCCTGGGATGTACACACTATCCAATTATAAAAAATCAGATCAGCAAATTTTACAATTTTGATACTGAAGTTTTTGATTCTGCACGAATTGTTGCGAATGACCTGAAAAGAACACTGATTTCAAAAGACCTGTTGCGTTCAGAAGGAAAAACAACAAATCAATTTTTCATATCCGATTACACTCCCTATTTTAAGAAGATTTCCAAAATGTTTTTCGAAGAAACAATTCATTTAACAAAAGTGGACCTTTGGAGATAAACAACTTTAACAAATTTGTGCAGCCAAAGGAAAATATTCCCCGCCCGAACGTACCGTTCGGTACGGGCGGGCATCATTCCATTGTTACTCGCTCCCACATGTACCTGGAAACCTGAAACACCTCCAACCGTTCCCTGGGGG
>CAZEWS010000046.1:11965-15527 GCA_964515985.1 uncultured Rikenellaceae bacterium
CGCTCAAACCTGCTCGTGAGACATTCTGTTCGCCCGCCCTGTGAAATAGTGGCAAAGCCACTGCTGCGAAGCAGCATTTCACAGGGCAAGCTCACAGAATGGTTCCAATCTTCCACTATTCCATCATTCCAATCTTCCACTATTCCATCATTCCAATCTTCCACTATTCCATTCTTCCCTTTCTTATTTGCCTGATTAGCAACGAAACTCCAATAGAATTAGATTTTCTTATGTTGAAAAATATATTTTGAAATTGAAGTAACATTCACAGAATTACTTAATTTTGTGTTTTCAGGCATGGCAATTCACTAGCCTGCAATATTACTTACGTGAGCTCGTTTCACTCAGTTCATGCAGATATTCAAAGAATTAATTCTGATATTTTTTCCAAATGCATATGAAAATATTTCGTTTTTATATGCATTTAAATTTTTATCACGATAAAAAATTATGGATACAAAACCAAGATCCATTGAGTTGGAAGAAGTCTCTATCCGGTTTTCGGGTGATTCAGGGGATGGAATGCAATTAACGGGCACATTATTTTCAAATACTGCCGCATTATTCGGAAATGATCTTTCTACCTTCCCGGATTAT
Source organism: uncultured Rikenellaceae bacterium (assembly GCA_964515985.1). Taxonomy (GTDB): domain Bacteria; phylum Bacteroidota; class Bacteroidia; order Bacteroidales; family VadinHA17; genus CAZEWS01. The sequence goes on from CAZEWS010000046.1 coordinate 12,563, forward strand.
CCGTCTGAAATTCGTGCTCCCCAGGGAACGGTTGGAGGTGTTTCAGGTTTCCAGGTACATGTGGGACATTCACAGATCAATACACCGGGTGACTACGCCGATGTGCTGGTTGCAATGAATCCTGCAGCTTTAAAAGCAAATGCAAAATGGATTAAAACCGGTGGAATCATTATTTTAGATAAAGATAATTTTGATGAAAAAGGGTTTTCAAAGGCTGGATATACTGATGACCCTTTAAAAGCTGAAAAATTAGGCAGGTTTAACGTAATTGATGCTCCGATAACCTCCTTAACCAAAGAGGCCATTAAAGATCTGGGACTGGATAACAAAAGTGCGGTACGAACAAAAAACATGTTTGCCCTGGGGATGGTTTTCTATTTGTTTAACCGAACCCTGGATTATACTTTCGACTTTTTTGAGATTAAGTTTAAAAAGAGGCCGCTAATTATTGAGGCAAATAAAAGAGTCTTAAAAGCCGGGTATAATTATGCTGAAACAATCGAAGCCCTGGCACCTGTTATAAAAGTTAAACCTGCTGAAATTGAGAAAGGAAAGTACCGGAATCTGAATGGAAATGTTGCAACTGCCTGGGGATTTCTGGCTGCCTCCGAAAAAGTGGGTAAGGAAATATTTATTGGGTCGTACCCGATTACTCCGGCAACAGGCATTTTGGAAGAACTTTCCCTGAGAAAAGACCTGGGAGTAAAGTCGTTCCAGGCAGAAGACGAAATCGCAGGTATTTGTTCTGCTATTGGTGCAAGCTTCGCTGGTTCCCTGGCAGTTACAACAACTTCTGGCCCCGGCTTGTCTCTCAAATGCGAAGCAATTGGTTTGGCTGTAATGACTGAATTACCTTTGGTCATTGTTAATGTTCAAAGAGGAGGACCTTCAACCGGTTTGCCAACAAAAACGGAACAAGCAGATCTTTTACAGGTGTTATACGGAAGAAATGGTGAATGTCCGGTTCCTGTACTTGCAGCAAGCACTCCATCCGATTGCTTTTATTACGCCTATGAAGCAGCTAAAATAGCCATGGAACACATAACCCCCGTTATACTACTCACTGACGGGTTTTTAGGTAATGGATCCGAACCCTGGAAAATACCCAGTATGGCGGATATGCCGGAGATAAATCCACCGTTGATCCCGGAAGGAACTGAAAATTTTCAACCTTACGCCCGCGATAAAAAAAACCTCGTGAGAGGATGGGCTATTCCCGGAACAAAAGGCCTTGAACACCGTGTAGGTGGTCTCGAAAAAGATGCAATTACGGGAAGTGTTTCACACGATCCGTTAAACCACCAAAAAATGGTTGAAACCCGTGAAGAAAAAGTCAACAGGATTGTTAAGGACGTTCCCGACCTTGAAGTTGATGGGGATAAGTCCGGTGAGCTTCTGATTATTGGCTGGGGAAGTACCTATGGCCACTTATTAACTGCTTTAAGAGAATTGAAATCTGAGGGTAAAAAGATTGGACTGGCTCATTTCAGACATATCAGACCCTTGCCAAAAAATACAAGAGAAGTACTAAGCAGGTTTAAAAAGCTTGTTGTTTGTGAATTAAACCTGGGACAATTTGCTAAATATCTGAGAATGAACTTTCAGGAATTTGAATTTAAACAATACAATAAAATACAAGGTCTTCCTTTTACGGTTATTGAACTAAAGGAATATTTTATTAAAATTTTGGAAGAGGAATAAAATGACACAAGAAAAACTTATTTCGAAAGACTTTAAGAGCGATCAGGAGGTAAGATGGTGTCCTGGTTGTGGTGACCATGCAATCTTAACCGCTATTCAACGAGCACTCCCGGAACTTGGAATAAAAAAGGAAAATTTTGTTTTTGTTTCAGGAATTGGTTGCTCATCAAGATTGCCTTATTATTTAGATACCTTTGGTTTTCACGGGATTCATGGCAGAGGCTCAGCTATCTCATCAGGCGTTAAGATTGCTAATACCAGGTTGAGTGTGTGGCAAATGACCGGGGATGGAGATGCGCTGGCCATTGGAGGAAACCATTTCATTCATACCATTAGACGAAATGTTGATATTAATATTGTTCTCTTTAATAATGAAATTTATGGTTTAACCAAGGGACAATATTCACCAACCTCACAAAAAGGTGCTGTTACACATACTTCCCCCTATGGAACCGTTGAAGCGCCCTTCCATCCCGGGGAGCTTGCAATTGGCGCACAAGGGAAATTTTTTGCCAGAACAATAGACAATAATGTGAAATTATCTACAGAAATATTTATTGAAGCAGGTAAACATGAGGGCACATCGGTAATTGAGATCTTACAGAATTGCGTCATTTATAATGACAAAACCCATGGTTATCTTACTGATAAAGAGTATAAAGATGACCGGCAAATTATCCTAAGGCATGGGGAACCCATGATTTTTGGAAAAGAAGGAGATAAAGGTCTGATCCTCGATGGGTTGAAACTGAAAGTTGTGAAAATCGGCGAAGACGGAATTACAGAAGACGATATTCTGGTTCATAAGGCAAATGAGAATAATCCGGGTATGCATACTATGCTGGCTAACATGCGCTATCCCAATTATCCTGTAGCTATGGGAGTCATAAGAAATGTCCAGGCACCATCATATGAAGCAAGTCTTGAAACACAAATCGAGAAAGTAAAAACTCAGTCGAAGATAAAAAAAATGGATGACCTGTTTAACAGTGGTATCGTCTGGGAAGTAAAATAACCCCCCATTCTCCTTTAACTCCTCCTGATAGGAGCAACTTTCCTGTAACTTCTCAAAAAAACAGTTAACTTTAACTCATAACTTATAACATTTAACCCGTAACATGACCAGGAACCAGTTCAGTAGAGCCGAATTGTATTCGGCTGAAACCGAAAACTGAGAACCGAGAACCGAGAACCGAGAACCAAAAACTGAGAACCGAGAACCGAGAACCGAGAACCGAGAACCGAGAACCGAGAACCGAGAACC
>CAZEWS010000047.1:0-718 GCA_964515985.1 uncultured Rikenellaceae bacterium
TCCATCACTTTTTTATGCAAATATACAATTTTACATGCTATATTAGACTAAAGCCCAACAAATTTATATAAACTTCGATAACCGTTACTTATGTTCTATTATTTTGAAAAAACTTTCTGATTAATTTAATCCTCCTTCGTGTTCCACTTCGGCGGACGAGAAGGTTGGTTTAATTCCTCGGAGTTCTACTCCGAAATAATGGGTTCAGAGTTCTACCCTGAGGTTTCATACCTTTGATTATCTACTTCTGTCTTATTGTCGTTTTTATTCATTCCTTGTTTTTACATGAAGATCAACCGCATAATTAATAGTTAAAAAAATAAAACTCCAAGAATCCCGGAAATAGGGATTAAATACACAGCGTTCAGTTTAAATTTTAAAGTGAGCAGGAGTACTAATAAAAAAATCACAAAAGAGGGCCATTTTATCTCAAGACCTTTCCCTATTGTTACAGAAGCTGAAAATATCATCCCGATAACAGCAGGCCTTAAGCCTTTAAAAACAGCTTTTACTAATGCTGAATTCTTAAAGAAGTTTAGAAATTTTGAACTTATTATCATAATCAATCCCGCAGGAAGAAAGACCGAGATTGTTGCAATAAGTGCTCCCAAAAAACCCTGTACCTTGTAACCAATGAATGCTGCGCTAATATAAATTGGTCCTGGTGTAACCTGCCCCAGTGCTATGCCATCAGCAAATTCTTTGCTGGTTAGCCACT
>CAZEWS010000047.1:728-15457 GCA_964515985.1 uncultured Rikenellaceae bacterium
GTTATGCCTTTAGCCACTGCATATTATCCACTATTATTTCATGCATTGCGGGGATCATTACATATCCGCCACCAAATAATGTGACACTTAAGCCGCTGAATGTCAGAGCGATACTTCTAAAGTTTTTTACAGTTGAAAAACCTTTTTCAGGTAAGTAAATTGGGATAAATACAATTAATACGACTAATATTAATAGCGGTATTAAATAACGCATGATATTTCTGCCGGATTTTAAGTCCTTCCTGTTTTCAACAACCGTTGTATCTTCATAATATTTTTTATGATATAAAAGAGCACCTAGCAGTCCTCCCACGAAAATGATAATAAAAGTAGACAGGAATCCTCCAATAAAGAGTAAAACCAATCCTGATGCTATAGAAATGAGAATTTGTTTGTAATCTTGTATGTTTTTCCTGCTCATATTTAATGCAACTGCAACAATAATTGCACATACTGCAGGCATAATTCCATTAAAAACCTTATCAAAAGTTGGCAAACTCCCAAACTGGAAATATGCATATGACAAAAGGCATAACAACAGAAATGAGGGAATAACAATTGAAATCATACTGATGATTGCTCCGAAGAAACCTCTCAAGTTATACCCGATAAACGTTACAACATTTACTGCTACAGGTCCGGGTAAAACACTGGCCAGTGAAATTCCATCAATAACAGTTTCGTTTTTTATTTTTTTGTCTTTTTCCACCAATTGATTTTGAATGATTGATATTAGTGCCATAAAACCCCCAAATGAAATAGAGCCAATTTTTAAAAAGGTGAAGAATAAGTATTTTAAGCTAACTGCTTTATCCTCCTTGTTGTCAATTCTCTTCTTGGATATTGTTTTATTTCTTGCCACTCGGTTTAGTTATATTGTAATAAGTTTTGCTCATTATCATTCAGTGAACACCAAAAATTGAGCCCCCTCCGAAAAGTAATTTTCTCGCCACAAAGACTCAAAGGCACAAAGAAACACTAAGCTTAAGGTTCTGGATTTCTTTTCTTTGTGAATTTTGGTGTCTTAGTGGCAAAATTCGTAGTTTAATACTTTTCGGAGTGGATTCAAAATTAAAATTAATTTTTATTGTATTCAGAAATAGATGTGTAATAAGTAAAAGAAATTAATAGTTCTCTTTATACACCTTACTTTGATCCCAGGGTACAATACTGCCCTGGTATGAAATCGAACCACCTATATCGTAACGCATAATTACCTACTCATAACTTCGTATAAGAAAGCTGTCTGAAGTTTTCGTTTTTCCAGATCAGTTTTTTTAGCCTTTTTTCTTACTTCAAGCTTTAGATGTTCATTTTCCAGACTATACAATGCAATCTGTTCTTGTTTTATTTCATGGTTATGACCATTTTTACAATAATTGGGCAAATACCCGAGTTTTTTCAAGGTATCTTTTGCAACAGATTCAAAAAGATTAATCTCTGCAACACTTAATCCTTTCCGATATTTTTTTGTATTGCTCTTTATTATAGGCTTTTGTACATTGGCCCACATCTCACCTGATGTAGCTGTAACTCTAGATTCATCAGAATCATAATAAGCTAACATTTTACGGTCAAAGTTAATATCCAACTTATTGCAAATCTGTTTCAAGTATTTTTCAGGAGATTTAATCAACTCTTCGTAGCTAAGCATGTATTTTCTTGAGTCATCAATATTTTTTAAAAAGTTTAATGAAATTTCCTGGTCATCCTTCTACTTCTTTGCTAAATGATAAATATGCTTTTCACCAACAATTGCCTTTTTGAATGATAGTGCAACATCCCTGCCGTCGCGGAATAAATAGATATAAAATGGATCAAACTTACTTTTTTCAAGTTCATTAATATAGTTAATATTGGTCATACTTTTGCAACACCATATCGATCCATTTTTGCTGTTGGTATAAGCTTCATAAATCAACTTGAAGATTTCGTAAACAGATCTCTTTTTCGAACCCGAGAAAATATCGGCCCGGATAAGATCAACCCCAGTCCAGGGAACCGGATTTAATTCTACAAACCTGCATACATCTTCAATAAGCTGCTTAAAATTATCATCAATTTTCAAGTCGCCATATTTATCAATTATTGGCAGGAAGTTCTGAAGTATATGCGGCGGATGAGGGGCAACAATTTCCGGTAGCTGGTTGAGCATTACACGCAACAGGTTTGAACCCGATCTTTGTGTGCCAATTATCTGTATGTATTTATATTCCTCTTTCATTTCACTACTCTTAATATTTCTTGATTTATAACAGTTCTTTATTTTTCTTAAGCATCAGTAGCCACCCCTTCCCGGATTTTACAGGAATGGTTTCCTTTGGATCAAATGAAGCGGCGGGCTGGAAATCTTGGATATCAGGGGCATACAGTCTGGATTGTTCTGGAGAAATACCCAAAGATTTCCAATCAATTTCCAATTTCACCTGTTCTTCATTATCTGCCCAACTGCCGAGGGCGATCATTACACTGTTCTGCTTTATGTAAGCTGTAGCAAGGACTTTATTATTTCCTGTTTGTACCGGACAATCAGGTGACCAATAACCCACCATACGGCTTTCCTTAATACCGAATGAATCCCATATCTTCCAGAGAGCCCTCTGATAACCAGTCCTTGGCAGCCGGGCTGTCATACCATAAATCATACCTCTCCATGGGTTACCTCCGTCCTGTAGCATCTCACCCATCAGTCCGTATGGGATGCCTGACATTTCAATAAGCCAGAACTCGGGTGGAGCATCTTTATCGAAATATTCTCCAAACCACAAGCGGTCAATATAAGGGAAATGTTCGAGGTAGAGACTGGCACTGTTGATAAACCCATCGCGTATATTAAACTGATTAGCGGAGTGAAGGTCAATTAGTGCTTCAGGTCTGTTACGATCCAGCACTTTGCGAACACGTTTCATGGTCGTCCGGTCAAAGGCAAGATCATCGATATATAATCCATCAATGGCCATGTTCCTGGCAAGCCAATCCAGTCCTTCTACATAATAGTTATGCCAACGCGACATTCCTGAGTTAATGATGGCTGCATCCTTTAGGTGAGCTACGAACCACGCCGGGATATAATCTTCTCCAACATGTTCATGCAACCATGAATAACCGCCTCCCTGACCTTCAGAAAATATTTCATGGCCAAGACTGCGAATGGCAAACAACTCCGGGGCATGGTTTGATAATTCCCGGATTGTATTATAAATTTTAACTTTCATTCCTTTTTGATGGGCTTCGGTAATATAATTATACATTTTTTCCTGGCTCAGAAATGGGTAGTTTATATAGGGATTTACCTCATTGGCATGGTGAATGTTGATCACAGTGGCCCCGGTTTCCCTAATTGTATCTATAGGTTGATAACTATGATAATACCGGTTTTTCCAATGGTCGTTCGTATTAATAGGCTTAAAAGGTGTTATCCATAGCAAAAGATCGAATAAAAGTGGTTGTCCGGGTTCAAGTGTCCGGGAACCCGAAAATGCCCTCACCCGAATTGTTCCATTATCAACACGCTGAATAGTAATCCCGCCTTTACCATGGTTATACCATGAAGCAGGCATGTTAAGCGGATCGGTCAGATAGAAATTTGTATTCAGCGGCCGGGCATAATTACTGCCTCTTAATGAAAACTGGATACCTCCATTAGTATTTCCCAGCCATGCTCCCTCCTGATTGTGTGTTTTATCCCATTTCCATTGTACATTTTCCGGCCGGTATCCCCCTTTGTGACCCAGTCCCATCATATACTTTGAAAATGTTTCCTGCATAGGGATTATAAGTTCTGCATCCTGCACAGATGTCTTTTTACTGGCTTCTACCTTGATACGGAATCGTGCAAATCCGTCAGCCTCAAGGCTTCCTTCGGTTGTGATGCTTATATCATCTTGCTGTGTTTGTGCGATCCATCTGATAATTCCTTCTTTCGTTTCTGTTACCTGGAAACTTTGAGGATCAGTAGTCAGGGTTTTATTGTTTTCATCCGTGATGCGAAAGTTAACAGGTCCTGACAATAGTGAATGTGCATGGTCGGTAAGGTGAGTAACCTCCGGGGTAAAGCGGGATAATATCTGCCGGGGCAAACCATCTTTTCCCAGTACCAGATCTCTGCCCAGACATGAAAGGGTGTCACCGCAGCGGGTCAGTGGTATGAATGGATACACCAGATTATAATCCATTGCCAGTTTTGAATTAAACCAGCGTAGCCGGGAATGCCGCCATGGTTCTCCATCACCACGATCCTCCAGAATTTGAGGAGTTACTTTCAGGACGATATTCACTTCACTGGGGTCAAGCCCTGTAGGGTGTACAGTGAGAGTTCCGCGGTAAGTGCCGGAGGGCAGATTGCGTGGAACGTCAATGCCTATCCATAAAGGTTGCACATTCCCCTTTTCTACTGTGCAGATCTTGTCGAAGGGTTTCCCATCCCAATTGATTCCTCCTGTGTTAAAGCATGTGAGAGTACCGGCGTGAATTATCGCTGACCCGTTTTCTGCTTTCAGATCATTAAAAGAAACCTTAATATCAGGAATATCAGCTGATGCAGCAAATATCCCGATCTGAAAAGCATAATACTCATTTCTGCAGGCAGTTCCTTTAAAATCGGATGATAGTCCCCTGATAATCCATCGATAAGGAAGATCCTGTTGCATGCGGATGGGATATTTTCTGTTTTCGGGAAAAACCAGATAGGATCTTTCAGAATGCTGATTAATCAATGCATCGATCTCTTCATTTGTAGCAATAACTTCCATTGGGAAGAAACTGTTGAATTCGTTGATGGATTGCATCTCAATAGCTCTGGCTTCGGGTAATCCTGAAACCGATTCAGGTTGATCAAGCTTATTTTTGTGTATCCATTCAGGATCGGACTGGTCATCCGGCTCGAAATACACTGTAGTGGGATAGTGTGATCCTTTCAGCCGGTATGGCAGGTAGTACAAATAATACAACCCGGATCCACTGACTGGTTGGAATATCAGGTCGGCGGATGTTCTGCTAATTTTATTTCTTATAAGATTTTCTATCTGCTTCCCTGTGGTATCCATTAAAATGATACGTTTTTGTTCAGGATGCTTATCTCTCCGGCGCCATGGAATATGTACACGTACGGCATCAGTTGGAGAATTTACATATAGAACCACCCGATGATTTCCCAGTTGTTCGGAATCCCAGGAACCAGTTCCATATGGTAATACCGGTTCAATATTAAAATCAGAGGAAGATGATTGACAGAAGCTGTTAAGTAACAGCAGTAAAAAGAAAAACAAGATACTGAAATGTTTCATTTTGATGATGGTTTATTATTATTTGCTAATTATAAATTTACGTATGAAATTAACCATTATTTTACTTTTGAACAAAAAAAGTTGTAAGTTGGATTATCATATTCATTGGGGACTATTCTTTTTTAAGGTCAATTTGAAGGATATTCCATATTAGAATACGGTCGGTATCCTGATGGATGGTTTCCCAAGGAGTTACTTCTAATATTTCCCCCTGTTCGCTGAATATTTTTCTGGCTTGGTTGTACTGGTTATTCATACATGCCATGGCCCAACGATATGTTTGACCATCGTGAGTTTCATTTTTCCACTCTTCCATCAGTTGGTCAGCTTTTTCCGTATTCCCTGTTTTCTTTAACGACAATATGGAGAGAAGGTCTTTGGATGCCCAGTAGGTGGAATTTCTGTTTATGGATGAAGCCGTTTCCCGGTAATACTCGCGTGCATTAACGTTTTTCCCCTGTATTTCGAAAATCCTGGCCGTCAAATAATTCTCCACTCGTTCATCGGGATAGTAGGGTTTCCCTACACCCAGATTTTCCGGCCATAAACGTGCTTGGTCCACATGCTTCATAGCAATCTGGTATTTACCCTTCTCATAATTATCGATGACCAATTGCAGGTGGGCTTCACGATATATCTGGTGCCCTTCAGTGGCTCCCTCGTTAGGAAGGACCTGCAGTTCATCAAGCAGTTTTACACATTGGGTGTAATATTGATTGAGCAATAGAGTTTTGGCTAACAATAATCCCAGGTAATAATTATCATAAAACCGGCGGTAATAATTTTCTACTACCGATTGAGCTTCTTTCGTTTTTCCTATATCGAGGTAATACCGGCTCAGATCATGACCTGTCCTCCATTCTCCCGGAGCAAGTGAGGCAGCTTTTTTCAGATCAGACAGCACTAAATCGTGACCGGTACTAAGGAACAATTTTGACCGGGCAAGATAAAAAGGATAATAATCAGGTTTATCATCGCAGGAGAGAAACAGTTCACGGGCCTTTGCAAGGCGTTGTTTGCTCCAGTAGACAAGCCCCAGATAATAACCGGGTTTCCATGATTCAGAATGGTCAATGCTCCATTGGAGTACCGGGACAGTTTCATGCCGGAATGGGAAGACCAGTTTCGGGGAGGCACTATTGGCTTTTTCAAGGTAATATGCTGCCTTATCGGTATTTCCTTCCTGATGGTTTAACCAGGCCAGCCAGTAATTTACCACTGGGTTTGACAGTGCTTGCTGGAGCACTTGTTTTGCTTCCTGAGGCAAACACAATTCATAATACCACAAAGCCAGTTCGAGAAAATATTCATGGGGCAATTCAGCAGTAATTCCCTCCATCAGCGAAGATCTCATAGTGGGATCAGTCAATCCTGATTCGAAGCGGCTGAAATGGTTCAGCAGGTCAAGCTCTAAAATCTTCTTCCGTTTTTTTTCTGCTTCTTCGGAGCTATTTATTTTTCGCAGGATTAGGGCTTCCATCTGGTGTGCCTGGATGTTGAATTTGTTGTATTGTTGACTTTTCCTGGCATAATCAAGGGCGGTGCTCCATTCCTGAAGTTTAATATAGATTCCGGCCATTTCAGTATAGGCAGCAGATCGGTATTCCTGTGAAGCGGAGGCAATAGAAAAACCATCCATGGCATCATAGGTATTTCCAATAGTTTTATTGATCACTCCGTAAAGGAAATTAGCCTGTGGATCATAAGTATCCATTCGCAATGCTTTAGTGGCATACTTTAATGCTTTCTCATATTCCATATGGCGGTAGTACAAATGTGCCATACCGTTAAGTGCAGGAATAAACCAGGGTTCCTGATCAAGGCAAGCCTGATATTTTATCATAGCTTTTTGGTACATCCTTTGTCTTTCCGCTTCTTTCCCCATGATGTACAATCCATACTGTGATCCCCAGTCAACACTGGCAGGTTTTACCGGCCTGGAAAGATCATGGTTCTTTTTTCCGCCCGGCTCTATTATATATTTATTGTCCAGCCGGACAGAAAGATCATTTGGTTTTCCCCGGAATAGGAAGTTCCCTTCTATGACCTCCATGGGATCCAGTTGAATTTGTGTGGTGTAAACAGTGGTATCTTTGTGAAAGAATAATAGCCGGTTATCCACCGGCTCATTGGCACAGAACCAGAAATTAAGTTGATTGTTATCCTGAACAAAGTTGATAGTACCCTTTGGAATTCCCCGGCGTATGCCTTGTGTGTTTTTTACAGGGAACCAGTATTCGGTCCAGGTATCTGCCCCGAAAGGAGTAAATCCACGGTGTTTAAAGGGTGTATATGTGCTGCTTGATCCTGCCTGGTTAAACAATCGGCCCGTTTGAACCTCTACGTATTGTCCATCGGTGTCGGTAAGTATATCCTCCCATAACATTCCCTGCCGGGAAAGACTCCATATCCATATCTTTTTTCCGGGTTTTTCGTCATATGGGGCATAATGACCAAACCCGAATTTATCATCATACCAGTAGCCGCCAGAGAAATTAGTATAATTACCAATTATATGATAGGATTTACTTCTGCCAAAATTATTCTTGTTGTACCACGATATTTTTCGATTAAGGCTGTCTGTGGGCCAAGGTGAGGCTTTACCGTCATGACCGATATGATATTGTCCGGGATATACGAATTCCAGGTTACCCTGCGCTTTAACGGCTCCGTTCATCCAGTGATAGTACGATTGTTCAAGCGGTGTAGGGTTTACCCAAAGGGCGTTGGTTGTAAACCATGCTTTATCGGGAGGAAGGGTAATTTTGACTCTCCATTGAGTGCGGGAGGGGAGGTCCAAGGCCCCGACAATACAACTGACACTTCCGTCGGGATTGGTTTGGGTAAGATAATTAACCGGTGTGGAGCAGGTAGGCGCATGACCGATCGATCCGATATTGATCTCTATGCCTCCTGATGTCCATGGCCCCCTCATGGCAATATCCCTGAATTTCACCACGTGATTAAAATAGATAAACTCTTTCCCAGTGGATTTTTCAATGGCTCCCCATATCTTCCCACCAATCTCAGGGTTGATAAAGACCCGGAGATAATCGTTTTCCATTTCCACCATTTTCCAGTCTCGTGGTGATGCAATGGTGGAATAACCATCAAAACGGAAGTAAGGATATATCTTTCCTATATTGGGAACCGGATCAGGGTCACTAAATGAATAAGTAGGAAATTCTGCCTCATATTCTTTCACCTTTGCTTCCTGAGCAAAAGGTGCTGATAAATTTGCAGCCATTAATAGGCTGAACAATAAAAAGTTCTTTTTAATAATCATAATTTTATTTTTATTTATTGTTATTTATTGAGAAATTTGCGATTTTGAAAACATATTCTGTTATATTTATTATCACTCGAAAACCTAACACGGTCGAGTCCGACTGCAAACCGTTGTTATCCGCCTCAGTAAGTTGAACCGATTCACCTCATAGCCCTGTCAAATGACCACGATTTGGCGCGAATATACCTTAGCTTTCAAAATATACGCCGCCGTTTTCAAGAGCCTTTCTTAAATCTCTGTATCGAAGCTCACGTGTCCCGCAGTTTTTGCGGGCACAGAGAGCCGCCGCAGTGCCAGTCGCCTGTCCCTGTCCCATACAGCATACCGTGTTTCGGGTGGAATTATGGGCTCGGTAGCCGGACGTAATCATCATACCGGCCACCAGGAGGTTCTCGATTCCTGCTACACGCAGCGCTTTGTAAGGTATTCCATATGTGCCGCCATTCTTCACTTGAAAGCGGGGCGCAAGATCGTGAAAACCGTAAACCATGACGTCGTCGTCAAAATGCCTGCCTTCAATGACATCTTCATTCGATATGTCATAGTCGGACTTGATTAATCTGCCTCGCCGGATGCAAAGATTGGGGCTCGTCCGGGCGATAAAGGCATTTTTACAGCCCGGGAAAAATTCCCTGAACAGCTGTATGCCCCGGTACTGGCGCTGGCGTAACTGGAGCTCTGCCTTTGCCATATCGTCACGATTCAACACACTACCGTTGACTTTTAAGTTGAATTTAATGAACATCAGGTAATTATCATGTACCGTTGTGGTAACAGTGGCCATTCCTATAGCGCTCGCTTCTGCAGAAAATTCTTCAGGGAGATTCACTCTTTTTCCGCTCAGCCTGACAAGCTGGTTCTCATTACCGCTTCGCATGCCCCTCGCCATTTCGCCAATGGCGTCATGTTCCTTCAGGAATTTGTAGTAATCGTCCATCCCTACATTTCCCACCCCAATACTGTTGCAGGAGGCGTAATCGTTGGGAACAGTGAACTCCGCCCCGGCATGGGCAGCCAGGTCCCCGTAGGCAGAACAATCCACAAAGGAACGGGCAAGGATGGCTTCGCGCCCCGACCGGCTTTCCGTGATTACTCCTTTGACAACGGTCCCGCTGACAATGGCCCCAACACACATGGTGTTCACCGCCACAAAAACCCCCGCTTCGGCCAGCATCTCGAATGTCACCAGTTTATATAATTCAGTGTCCACGGCTGTGCAGACGGAGTCATAATCATACATGGTTTCCATCTCACCATATCCGGTTGTACCGCCGACCTTCATAAGGCGGTCGATAATCTCCTGTGGAATCCCTCGCACGACCTGACGCTTTTTGACGCCGGGAAAGGCCTTCCAGAGGTTATAGAAGCTGTGAAGGGCAGTGCCGCCTTCTGTAACCGTCCCGCCCGGATAACCTTTTACCTCGATCAATGCGGTTTTGGCTCCCTGACGCGCTGCGGCTAAGGCTGCTACAACGCCTGCCGTGCCACCACCCGTTATGACGACATCAAATTTCCTTACAGGCAAATTTTTCGCAGGTTCTGCGTAGTAATTCACAGGTCGATTCAGAGCCCTTCCCTCACTGTCCTTTGGGAAGCCAGCTAAAACGCCCATTCCAAGCATTAGACTCTGTTTAGAAAAATCTCGACGGTTCATTTCTAACTCCTTTCTTAACTTTGTCACTGCGGTTAACATATATTCTACTGCAAATTACCATATTATATTCATACTTAATTATCTAATTTGAAATATTTGAATCGGAATTAATCCGATATATCTGCAAAAGCTATTCAATTACGGCCAAATTAGTTTAAATCCGCGATTAAATATATTGTTTGCAGGTTGTTTTAATTCATCATTGTTTTTTTCGTGGCATTTTTTCATCCATCATTGCCGAAAGATAAACAAAACTTGCCATTATTACTGCATTTTTCATTAAGTCTTCCTGAACAAGATTCTCATAAAAATCCAGGTTTGTATGCCCTGTTCCCTGTCCAATTCTGTCTTGCAGAAACTGGAATCCTGGTAATCCTGCTCTGTCAAAAGGAACATGATCTGTGCTTCCAACACTTCTGATACTCACGGTATTCATTCCCAGGTCGTTAAATAGAGTTGTCCAACTGGTGAATATCTGTCTTACATATTCATTTCCCTGCATATAAATTCCTCTGAATTGTCCTTTACCATAATCCTGATTATAATAAACCGAGAATTTATCATAATCAGGTTTTTTACCAGTCTGTGGATTCCCAAAATGTTCCTTTACATAATTTCCCGAACCGCGAATTCCATCCTCTTCACTGCTCCACCATGCAATTCTGATAGTACGCCGGGGTTTTGCATCTATTGCTTTCAGAATTCTCATTGCTTCGAGCATAACAGTGCAGCCTGAAATATTGTCGGATGCCCCGGGGCTGGTGTGCCAAGAGTCAAAATGCGCGCCCAGCATTACCAGTTCGTCTTTCAAATCAGTGCCCGGGATTTCCCCAAGTACATTATTGACTTTTGTTTCATCACCAATATTATTACGTATTTCTGCTTCCATTATGACAGGGATACCTCTTTGAATATTTCTGTACATTCGGTTATATTGTTCTGGAAGAAGTGATATAATAGGTATAGAATTGATCATTCCCTCCCGTGACCAGCCATCCTGTTTACATCCCGGCCTTGCAAAGGTTCTTACCACACCTAGCCTTCCGCTTGAACATTCAATTAATAGCAATGCACCTTCAGATTTTAAATAATTTATTCGTTCTACAGATGATATCTGATCAGGATTAGCAATTCTGGGTCGTTTTTTGGATGGAGAAGGAAAAGATGGTTTCTCCTGGTTCTTTAAATCTTCTTCTGTTCTCCTCTTTGCTATTATCTGACTTGTAGGATCAATTACCAAAAGAGGAGATATTAAAACTATCTTATTTATAAACTCCCCCTTATTCTTTTCAAAATCCATTCGATTATTTATTTTGGCAATTACCACTTCTTTAGTTATTTTTCCTTTGGTACCCGGAGTATAAGCCAATGGAAATCCCTGTAAAGGATAATAATTTGGTTTAAGCATATGAAGGGATATGTATTCATTGTCCCAGCTAACACCATGATCTAATATTGGTTCAATTTCAACATTTTCCAAACCAATGTTTTCCATTTTTTCTTTTGCCCACTTCTGAGCCTTTTTAATTCCCAAAGATCCCACAAGTCTATTCCCATGTACATCTGTAATATAGCTTACAATGTCCATAACCTGAGAGTTCTGGAATCCTTCTTCCCGGATTTTAGCAATAACTTCTAACTCAGCCTTGTTCTGGGCAAAAATTGTTGACCCCCAAAGGCCAATTAACAAAAACAACAAATAAATTTTTCTCATAATATTTTTTTCTATTGGTTTACGATACAGTTATTATTGAACTTAAAAATCTAATTTGAATTTTTTAAACCGGAACTATTTTTTTCTCTCCCGGATATGATATTTCAACATATTCCTTAACTGATCGCATTGCTTTCAGCACTCTGGAATGTTGCCAGGATTTTGCCTGGTAGCTAAACTCACATATTGCAACATCTTTAACCCCTTCTACATCCATCCACTCTTGAGCTTGCAGTAAATTGGTAAGGTTTTTGAGTTTAACTTTTCCTTTGTATTTTTCATTTTTAAAGTGATGTTTTTTTGTTTGCGTTTTTTGTTTTAACACGTTAAATATAAGCAAAATACATCACTTTTACGCATTTTTAAATTACTTTTTTAAGTATCACTCTACTCAATCGATTACTAAACTAAATGCCCAAAACCTGTTATTGGGTATTTTATGGAAATTGGAATATTTCACGAGCAACCCATTGCTCCCTTTTTGTAATTTTACAGGTATCTCAGCTGATCCAAAATCTTTCTCGTGATATAGAGTTGTAATTTTCCCCCCGTTAAGCCAAACAGTTATCCAATCGTCGAATGCCACACGGATTTTTGCCGACTTATTTTGTTCACTTTCAATTGTTGTTTTAGCATAAACAGAATGTTCTGTTAAAGCAATAGGTGTGTACCATGAGGTATAATACAGCTTATGAAAATTTATCCATGTATGTTCAGAAGAGAGGTTATGTACTTTAAAATATTTATCGTTGTTTTTAATAGAATCACCCCAGTCACCCACTATATTTTCCGGGAATTCACTTTTCTCAAATTGCTCTTTTGTTTTACATGGGAAAGGGCCTGTTACCTGCCATTTCTTTGGGGAATTTATCTTAGGTGCAGTTGTCCCTTCTTTTTTGTAATAATATACTACAGTTTCTGTGTCATCTTCCCGCGTTCCGACATGCATGGAAATTGAAGACGAAAATGAAACCGGATCGGGGCCCATAAACCGGTACACAACAGCTTCCTGTTTAAAAAAGTTCTCGTACACATGATAAGGAACACCAAACCAGTGTGTTTGTAGGGGATGAAAGCCCCAGGTAAAACCGTAATCATCCTCCATATTATGCCCCCTGATGGCATACGGATCAGTTTCCCCATCAATTAACCAGGTTATTCCACCATTATGATACATACAATCTCTGTGATCATGTTGTACAACCCCCTGAAAGATTCCCGCAATAAAACCTTCCCCACTTACATCAGCCATTATCATTGTACCTCCGCGGGGTGCTGCAGGTTTCTTAACATTGTGAGTAACATGTAACCGATGTGGGGTGATTATCGTCCCTTAATCGTATTTATGCCAGTTAACCATTGCTGCGAGATTTGATTTAACAGAGGTATAGATCCTTATTCGACATGATTTTTGAAACGGTATTGGCAAATAACAGGTATATCCCGGCATACCACCTCCATATTCCTTTTTAATTATCTCGTTGGGCAAGCTGACAAATGCAGCAGAATTAATTATATAAGGTTCCTTATCCAACAATATTCCCATAAATGATTCCAATGGCATATTAACCTGTGGAGTTTCGGTATCATTAACCGTAATTTCAATACGTTTATTTTTTGCCATCAGGAACCAAAAGCTCCGCACACAACCGGGGCCTTTCACATTCAATATATCATAATATCCTCCTGCTTCAATATCTCCGGGATCCGAATTTTGTCGAAATGCCTTAAACATTACAGGCAATTGAATTAGTGGCATGGTAGGATCGGAACAAACAGGCACATCCCCTTTATTATCATTATCAGTATTGTTACATCCTTGTAAACCGGCTATAACCAGGCACAATATAATTACTTTTGCTAATGTTTCCATGTCTAATTCATATTAAGGCACCTCTAAAAACCTATTTTTCCGGTCCCTTGTTTGACACAAATATAATTCGGTTTTTTCTAAAAACCACATTTTACCCCCCCCCCCTATTTATCTAATTATCTGTTTGTTGTGCAGTTCTGGTTTTCATGAATGGGCATACTTTTCCCTTGGCAATAAAATAATATTAGCTGAATATCAAGATAAGACGGAACAACTGGCCCGGATCCTTACGGATCATTTGAAGAAAACCAACTCACTAATGCCGGTTGATAAAGAGACAGGGAAATTATATAGAATACCCTTTGAATACAAATTCCTATTAGAAGTTTTTTAAGGTCTTTATATCCAGGTATTCTTCATCCTTATTTTTATAAATCCCGTCAAGGATATACACCTTTCCAGGATAAGCCTGCAACAGGTTCTTCATTTTTTGTTTATCCGGACAGGCATATACCGGCTTGTTTATATTCCATAATTTCCCCTGAATGTCATGTTCCGGAGCACAGACAAATAGCATGTCCGATTTGAGATTCTTCAGAAGACCTGGATTCCTTTCTATTTCATCCGGACGATCTAACAGCAATCCCAGGGAAGGTGCAATATAAAAATTAGGTTCATCCACTGATTTAACCAATTCTGTTGCCTGCTTAATGGATTGAGTATATTTTCCCGGTGAGATCCGGAAATGAACCTTCATATTATATTGCATGGCATAATTGCATATTTCCTGGATCGTGTAAATCATAGATTCACTGAATTGATCCCGGGTAAAATTATTTTCAATCATCTTGTGGGAGGTAAGAATGAATTCATCCACACCCAAGACAGCCATCTTATCAATGGTTCCCCGGATGATCATTTGAGGCTATAGTCTAAATTCCATATGATTCATTGCAATATTCTTAAAAGTCATC
>CAZEWS010000048.1:0-933 GCA_964515985.1 uncultured Rikenellaceae bacterium
TATGGTACTGCCAGCAGGGCCACAATGACAGGTTCGGTTAGTGCCGTAAGAGGTGAAGAACTCAAACAATCTCCCTCCACCAACTTCAGTAACACACTGGTGGGTCGTGTTCCCGGTCTGTTTGCGTATAACAGGAGCGGCGAACCGGGATACGACGGAGCCACCCTCAGAATACGTGGTGCAAACACACTGGGAGATAACAACCCGTTGATTGTTATTGACGGAATTACTGTTCTAAAAGACGCTTCAGCTGCCATTTACGGAACTCAGGCTGCCAACGGGGTAATCCTGATCACTACCAAGCGTGGACAGGTGGGCAAACCGACGATCACTATTGATATGAATATGGGTGCCCAGCAACCTACCGTAATACCGGACATGGCCGATGCTGCCACCTATTCCACCATGCTGAATGAGATTGCTTACTACAGGGATCCCAGCCTGGGATTGAACCAGGTCTATACCGTGGCGGATATCCAGGCTTACAGGGATGGATCCGATCCCTGGGGACACCCCAATACAGACTGGTTCGATGAAGTATTCAAACCATGGTCCATGCAGCATTATCAAAATGTTTCCGTATCGGGGGGTAGTGAACGATTGAAATATTACCTGTCTTTAGGAAACAAATTTCAGGATGCAATCTACTATAACAGTGCCACCTATTATTCCCAACAGGATTTTCGCAGCAACATTGATGGAAAAATAACAGATAATATCGATCTTTCCTTTGATGTTGCCGGCCGGTCAGAAAACAGGCATTTTCCTACAGTGAGCCAGGGAGAGAGCTTCAGAATGCTGATGCGCGGAAAACCCAATATGCCCGCTTTCTGGCCCAACGGTGATCCGGGACCGGATATTGAATACGGGCATAACCCTGCGGTTACCACCACGGATGCCACGGGTTATGACGATGACAAAAACTATCACCTT
>CAZEWS010000048.1:943-15404 GCA_964515985.1 uncultured Rikenellaceae bacterium
CCCTGGGTGAAAGGCCTTACAGTACAGGGTAATTTCTCCTTTGACAAACATATGCGTTACCGCAAGCGGTTTGAAACTCCATGGTATCTTTATACATGGAATGGGTCCACTTCGGATCCCGTTACGATTTCGGGGCCGCGGGGACTGGAAACGCCCCAGTTAACACAGAATGCCGGCGATGCACAGAAAATTACCACCAACGCGTTTGTGACCTACGAACATACCGCTGCAAATAACAGCATCAAGGTGATGGCCGGAACCGAGAGCCAGCAAGGAATTGATAACTGGATGAATGCCTTCCGGAAGAATTACGTAGCCGGTGATATCGACGAACTTTTTGCGGGAGCAACCGACCAGTACATGTCCAATGACGGGTCCGCTACCCAGTTTGCCCGCAGAAGTTATTTTGGCCGTTTCAACTACAGTTACGGACAGAAGTATCTTGCCGAGCTGGTGATGCGGTATGACGGTTCCTATATGTTTGATGACCAGTATGGTTTCTTCCCGGGGATCTCAGTGGGATGGCGCATCTCCGAAGAGGGTTTCTGGAGCAGTAACATCAGTTTCTTCGATGACTTTAAGATCCGGGGTTCATGGGGACAGACCGGAAACGACCGGATCTATTACGATGATGAGTTACAGCCGTATAAATACCTTACCCTGTATGGATTCTCTGACAAAACTTATGTATTTGGAGTGAGCAACGACAACAAGATGCTCTATGAACAGGCGATCCCTAACCCGGAAGTAACCTGGGAGGTGGCCAACCAGTTTAACATCGGTTTCAACTCCACATTCCTCAACTCCCGCATGACCCTGGAAGCAGATTACTTCCATAACCTTAGGACGAATATCCTCTGGAGACGGAGTGCTTCCGTACCGGCCAGTGCCGGACTTAGCCTGCCGCCTGAAAATATCGGCGAGGTGGCCAACCAGGGATTTGAGTTTGTGCTCGGATTCAGGGGGACATCGGGGAGTTTAAGGTATGATATTGCCCTGAACGGAAGTTATGCAAAGAACGAGATCATTTTCTGGGACGAAACACCGGGTATACCCGATTATCAGCAGTCCACCGGCCGGCCCATGGGATCTGATTTGTATTACGAAGCCATTGGCGTATTTGAAGACCAGGGCGACGTGGATGCTTATCCCACCTGGGCAGATGCCCAGCCCGGTGATGTCATCTTTAAGGATGTAAATGAGGATGGTGTTATTGATGGCTTGGACAGGGTCCGGAATGAGAAAAGCGGTCTTCCCCGCTATACGGGAGGACTGTCAGCAAACCTCTATTTCAAAAACTTCGATGTCTCGATCCTTTTCCAGGGAACTGCAGGAGCTGTGGCGTATATCAGTCCTGAATCAGGTGAGATCGGGAACTACTATGAGGAGTATGCTGCCAACCGGTGGACTCCTACCAGTCCAAGCTCGGAGTACCCAAGGGCCTGGAACCGTGACAATGAATACTGGAGAAGCCAGGGCAATACCTTCTGGCTCCATCCTACTGACTATATACGGCTAAAGAATTTTGAGATCGGGTACAATCTTCCAACCCGTGTCATTAACAGTCTGGGTATTGAAGGACTCCGTATCTATGCCAACGGATTGAACCTGCTCACGTTTGACAAAGTGAAACTGATCGATCCGGAGCTTACATCCGGAACAGCTTATCCTCTGCCGCGGATTGTTAATCTTGGACTGACTCTAACCTTTTAAAAAATTAGATAATGAAAAAGTTATATAAATTATTGATACTATTTCTGGTGGTTGGTTTAACCAATTCATGCCAGAAGGATTTTCTGCAGCTTGATCCACTGTCAGACTATTCGGATGCTGCGGTCTGGAATGACCTTAACCTGATCGAAACCTTTGTGAATAACATCTACCGGGGTGCCCTGAATCAGCCTTTTTCCATTGAGAGACTTTCAGACTATGTGGATGAGTCTCACTTCACACCGGACTGGGATGTGACCAACTTCAACAAATGTCTTATTACCTCCGATGGACTGATGGGCTGGGATGTAGACTGGGGGGGGGGAGACCCGACAGCCTATACCATGCATTTTCGCTGGGAATCCCTGTACAGCGCTATTCGGGCGTGCAATATCTACTTTGATAAAATGGAAGGTGTCGAATTCGAAGAACAGGAAGAACAGGTGAAAAAAGACAGAATGACGGGAGAAGTATATTTCCTTCGCGGATATCTGTATCACTACCTGGCGGCTTTGTACGGCGGTGTACCCATTATTACAAAACCATACGGGTTGAGTGATGATTTTGAAATTGCCAGGAATACATATGCCGAGACCGTTGATTTTATCGTCGAACAGCTTGATTTGGCTGCCACGTACCTTCCGGAAACATATGATGCTTCAAAAGCAGGGCGGATCACCAAGGGTGCTGCCATGCATCTGAAGGCAAGAACATTGCTCTATGCCGCCAGTGACCTGCACCACGATGTCATCCTACGACGCTGGATTCAGTAATCCAGAACTACTGGGATATACGGATAATTCCCAGACTCAGCGCTGGCAGGCTGCAAAAAATGCTGCTAAAGCAATCATTGACCTTGGAATCTATGGTTTGTATAAAGCTGACCCGGCTCCGGGGGATTCTGTGGCGCAGAATTTTGTGGATTACTTCATTTCTTATGGCTATGAAAATGAGGATATCCTGCTTCAGTATTTTACCCCGAAAACCGATGAAAGCTGGTCGGGATATAACCCGGCATTGTATTGCGGCCCTAATGGATATCATAACTGGGGTAATAATGTCCCACTGGGGGAACTGGTGGATGATTATGAGATAAAGGATGGTTCCAGTTTCGACTGGAACAACCCAGCCCACAAAGCTTCGCCCTATACGAACCGGGAGGCAAGGTTCTATGCCACCATTCTGTATGAAGGCTGCCCGTGGAGAAAACGTCCATCGGATGTGCAGGGCATTGATCCGTGGGACCGGATCCAGGTGGGACATGTCTATGATATGAGCGGCGAAATGATTGTTCCGGGTGTGGATACCCGTAAAAGTACCATTGAAGACTGGAATGGTGGCAAAACCGGGTTCTATGTCAGGAAGTTTGTTGATCCTTCCATCGATCCGCAATATGTGAAGCAGGATGTGCCATTCCGCCATTTCCGCTATGCCGAGGTGTTGCTGAATTACGCCGAGGCATGCATTGAGCTGGGTGAAGATAACGAAGCACTCACCTATATCAACATGATCCGGAAACGGGCTGGCCAGCCTGATATAACAGAATCGGGTGATGCATTACGCCAGCGTTACCGTCGTGAGCGCCGGATTGAAATGGCCTATGAAGATCAGCGTTTCTGGGATGTGCGTCGCTGGCTGATCGGACCGGATGCATACCATCAGACACACGCGGTGGATGTGCGCTACGAAACCGATCAACCTGCCACCAATTACCGGCAGGCTGACGGAAGTACCTGGGGCGATCCGATTTTCGCGGAAAAGGAGACACCGGGTGATGCAAGGGCATGGTTGGATAAGGCATATTTCTTCCCCATCATGCGCGACGAAATGAATAAAAACTCACTGCTTATTCAGAATCCAGGTTATTAACCTCTGAATAATACTGAAGTTAAGACCGTCAAATCAGCGGGATCTGCCAGATATGATGGCCTTTTCTTTTTACATGTGGCAACAGAACACTCTTGATTGGGTTTTCCTATTTGATACCTAATATCAATCAAGTTTTACAATTGAAGGCGAGGAATTACTCCTTTCGGGTCCTGTGCCTAATTTCTGGCGCCCACCCCCGGATGATTCTTCATATACCTTAAGTACTCATAAACTTTTTACAGAGGAAAGATAGGGTATTTCCGTTCCCGTGCATCATAGATACAGAGAAAACCAAAAAATACCAAAAAAATGAAAACAAAAACATCTAAAAAGCGCAAAGGGAATCCGCTGATCATAGCATTTCTGTTTATGTTGCTGCTGTCGCTTGCCTATGCATCGGTAGCCTATTCCCAGGACCCTCTTTCCTATAAATCATATACCGGAAAGATCCTGGACAGCAAATCCCGGAAACCCATCGTTTTTGCAAATGTGGTACTGAAGGGGACCAATATTGGAACCGTGACCAATGCAGACGGGGAATTCCTGATCAAGGTCCCGGCGGACAGGAACGTAGAGGAACTTGAGATCACCCACATCGGGTACTGGTCCACAACCATTGAACTGGCTGAGCTTAAGGAGAATGGGAAGGAGATCATGCTTGTTTCCTCAGCCATACCCATTGAAGAGGTTACGGTCTCGTACGGAGACCCGGAGGAATTGCTTTTGAGGGCCATCGAAAACATCCCTGAGAATTATTCTGCAGAACCTGTTATGCTCAAGGCATTCTACAGGGAAACCATCAAGCAGAACCGGAATTATGTCGTTGTGGCTGAAGCCGTGCTTGATATATATAAAGCCGGTTACAAGAAGATCTCCGGGACGGACCGCACCCGGATTTACAAGGGGCGCAAAAGCCAGGATGTAAAGAAGATGGATACGGTCATTGTTAAACTGCAGGGCGGGCCCTTCATCAGCCTGATGCTCGACATTGCCAAGCATCCCGGCGAGATCCTGTCAGAGGATTATATGGGAATGTATAACTATACCTATGGAGGCATGACCTCGGTGCAGGACAGGCAGTCCATGATCATTAAATTTGAGCCGAAGGAATATATTCAGGATCCCATATACGAAGGCAAGATTTTCCTGGATACCGAAAACCTGGCCATCATCGGCATTGATTTCAACCTGGACGAAGACAAGGTTAGCGAAGTAACCGAACTATTCATCAAGCGGAAACCCACTTCTATGAAAGTGGATATTGAGTCTGCCAACTACCTTACAAAGTACAGGATGCATGAGGGTACTTGGTATCTTTCTTATGTACGTTCGGAACTTGACTTCAGGTGCCGCTGGAAAAAGAAACTCTTCAGCTCAAAATATGAGCTTATGAGCGAGATGGCCGTCACCGATGTGGAAAAGGAGAATGTCAGAAAATTTAAGTACAGTGAATCATCCAGGGTTTCAGATGTGCTGACAGAACAGGTAAGCCAGTTTGAAGATTCTGATTTCTGGGGAAATGACAACATCATCAAACCGGATGAATCCATTGAAGAAGCAATAGAGAAACTGAGCAGAAGATTGAAGAGAAGAATGTAATTGCAAATTTCGGGGTTAGTGGTAATTTTGTGAGTAAGAGGAGGTATCCGGAACATTGAAGGAAAAGCAGACCATACGGAAGATACGCCAGGGTGACATCCATGCATTTGAAATGCTGTTCAGGAAATATTATGAAAACCTCTGCCAGTGGGCATACCGTTACCTGCAAGATGAGGACTCCTCGGAGGAGGTGGTGCAGGACCTGTTTTACCATCTCTGGCGTGACCGTGCCGGTCTCAACATCCGCGTTTCCGTTAAATCATACCTGTACAGGGCAGTATCAAACAATTGCAAAATGATCCTGAAGAAAAAGAGCAGGAGAAGGGCGATCGAAGCGGAACTGGCACGCGAGCCGCAGCCAGTTCAAGCCCAGCCTGCCGATGTACTGGAAACAAGCGAGATCCGGGAAGTGGTCAACAAAACCCTGGAAGACCTGCCCGAGTGGCCGGCCACAGTTTTTCGCATGAGCCGGTACGAGGGACTGAAATACAGGGAGATCGCCGAAAAGCTTTCCATATCCGTGAAAACGGTGGAAGCCAATATGGGCAAAGCCCTGGAAATGTTCAGGAAAAATCTGCAGGAATATATTTAGAGAAGAAAAAAGTTATGAAAGTGGATTGGAAATTGATAGCAAAGGTATTCGCCGGGGAGGCAAACGCGGAAGAAATGCACGACTTCGAAAACTGGTCTCAGCGCAATGAAAAAAACAAACAACTGACTGATATGCTTAAAAAAAATTGGGATTCTGTGAAAGCGGAGGATAATAAGATCCTGGTGGACGTGGATAAGGTCTGGATGAATTTACGCAACAGGTTTGAGAGGGAGGGGCTGATCCCCGGGGAAAATACCCTGCCCGGGCTCCGGTTTATGTTGTCCCCTGTCCTGCGCGTCGCAGCCGCGGTAATCCTGCTGGTGGGACTGGGCACACTTTCCTACTTGCTTTTCGTCCCTGCCGAAAGAAACGTTCAGATGACGGCCAGAACCCTTGAACTGCAGGAATTCGGGATCAACCTTCCGGATGGGTCCAGGGTGGACCTGAACGCAGGTTCTAAACTGGAATATAAACTTCAAAGGTCCGGCATCCGCATGGTAACCCTCGATGGAGAGGCCTTTTTTGATGTTGCATACAATGAGTACAGGCCCTTTATCATCAAGGCCGGCAAAGGAGTGGTGCAGGTGACAGGAACCTCGTTCTCCGTCCGGACCATTCCCGGGGTTGACAGGATTGAGGTGTACGTGGAATCCGGAAATGTTCAGTTCTACCGTTCCCGGAAACAGGACAGGATACTTTCTCTTAAAGCGGGACAAATGGGGGTGCTTGAACAAAACCGGCTGAGTGAAAATACCAGCATAGAACCCAACCATCTTGCCTGGAAAACCAGGAAACTTATTTTCCGGGAAACCCGCTTGAGTGATGTGGCCGGAGTCATGAACAGAACATATAACCAAAAGATCCGTTTTACAAATGAAGCATTGGAAGATTGCTTATTTACAGGTACTTTTGATAATCAACCCCTTGATTCCGTTGTCAGGGTGATACAGATCGCCTTCGACCTTGAAGTGGCCCGTGACGGCAAGGCATATGTTTTTTCCGGAGATGGATGTAACTAAATACTTCTTTTTTTTTCTGCTCTTAACTTCCCTTCCGGGGAAGGCGCAACTGGATCCTGCAAGCATGAGGATCAGGCTTCCCGATACCATTTTGTCACTCGAAAACACCCTGTTCCTGATCGAAGAGAATACGGATGTATATTTTTCCTATAATCCCGATATCCTTGAAAGTGACCTCGCGGTGGAATGGAACAGTGGTAATTACAGCCTGCAAGAGATCCTTGACCGGATAAGCCATATGCAGGAGATCCTGTACACGGTTATCGGCAACCAAGTCGTGTTCTATGAAAAAGACCATGAGCCACCCCTTCCTTCCCCTGGCCGGGAAGTGCTTTCACCGGCTGAAAGGCAGGTCAGGGGCAGGGTTCTCGGCAGTCCCGGACATGAACCCCTGGCCTATGCAACCGTCTGGTTGCCATCCACATGGAAAGGCACTATAGCCAATATGGATGGATTCTTCATCCTGAATCTTCCCCCGGCAGGTGCAGCGGATACCATGGCCATTAGCAGCATGGGATATAAAACAAGAAATATTCCCCTTGCCGGGCTGAGCGATTCCATGAATACTATCCACCTGCAAATCTCAGTCATCCCCATACAGGAGGTAGTGATCCGGCGGACCGAACCACTCCACCTGCTGCGTGAGGCTCTGAGAAGGATCCCGGAGAACAATTCCCTGGAACCTGTGATCGAAACTGCATTCTACCGGGAAACCATACAAAAAAACGACAGGTATGTTGCGGTTTCTGAAGCAGTTATTGACGTATACAAACCTGGGGTTGAATCCTTATCAACCGAGCAGGTCAGGGTCCTCAGGGGCAGGAAGAACAATGATTTCAAGGAAACAGATACGGTCATGTTAAAGCTGAAGGCAGGACTGGAAACCAGTTTCCTGCTTGATCTCATCCGTAACAGACCCGATTTCCTCCGGGAGGATCTTTTTTACAAGTATGAATACCGCATGTCGGATATTGTGGTCATACAGGACAAGAGTACCTATGCAATTGATTTTCACCAGAAGGAAAGCACTATGCCTCCCCATTACCAAGGCAGGATCTACATCGGTCTTGAAAGCCTTGCCTTCCGCGGGGTAGAATTCGAGTTAAACCCTAAAACCATATCCAGCGCTGCAAATTCAATGGTTCTCAAAAAGCCAAGGAAGTTGAAAGTCAGGCCCCTCTCAGCCTCTTATGTTGTCAGGTATAAGTCCGAAGGAGGTAAATTTTACCTGTCCATGATACGGGCGGACAACCGTTTCAGGGTCAGGCAGCGCAAAAAACTATTCGGGAATGAATTCCGCACGGTTTCCGAAATGGCTGTAACCGGACTGGTAACGGAGGATGTAAACCGATTTCGCATGCGTGAGACGGCCAATGCAAAGGACATCTTTGCAGATATGCTGAGAGGATATGACCGGGCTTTCTGGGGGCCCTACAACTACCTGATCCCCGAAGAATCACTTGAAGATGCACTGATCCGGATCAGCCGGCTCATGGAGAACCAGCTTGCCGACTAACCGGGACCGGCAGTTAATTTAGCTTGCTGCACAGTTTGTCTCCGAAGCAGGAGAAGTTGTGATGGTTTAGATGGTCATAAATTAAATAAAGATGTAAATCCAGTTATTTTATTGTATTAAAGTTGCTCCTGATATGCCATTAACATTTGTTGAGCCGGATAAATATCCAACCGCTTCCGGCAGTATCTGTTCTGAACTGTTAACTACTCTGTAAAGTTTACGCATATTAATATTTGCATCGTTAATTGTAAGTTCAGGAAATGTAAACGATTTGACAAATGATTGATAATAAGCAGGATCTTTCTGTGGAAGAATAAATGGTTTATGGGCTTTACCATTTTCGTCAAAATATGCAATCCAAATTGAGGAATGTACACCATCGAGAGCACGGCTCGAATAAACGATCCACCGACTGTTTTTCGACCAACAGTGGTATCCTTCGGCATATGGGCTGTTAATATTTGCTAATTTTCTGCAGTTTCCGTTTTGCAAGTTCAAAACCCAAAAATCAGACTCTTTATGGAATAGAGGGAAGTTGCCATAATCTAAAGCACAAAAGAGCAGGTACTTTCCATCAGGCGAAATGCGCGGGGTAACGATACTTTTACCGATTTCACCGGCATGAAGAACATATTCAGGTTCTCCAAGATGTTTCTTTTCAGGTTCAAATTTCAATCGCATCAAATCATACAGAACGTTTCTGTACTTCACCGCATCAAAGATTGTTTTTGCTGAGTCATGAAAATTATAATTTGTACGGCAAAAATATAAATATTGGCCACTTGCATCCCAGCAAGGATAGGTTTCCAGGTAATCATGGCCAGAAATTGTACTGTCTGAAATCATTTTGTTATTGTCGACATCATAAATCACCAGGTTCGAGCTAACATCGTAGGCATCTCGACGTAGTTTTGAGGCATAAAAAAGCTGGTCAACTTTATTTGCCGAAAATGCGATGTATTTCCCCGATGGATGCCATGCCGGATAAGTCGCATTATTTAGCATTGAGGCTACTTTAGGTTTAATTTTGTAAATTGAATCATCATTTAAAATGATAGTACCACCGATTTTCGATTCCCTTACATGAAACATTGCTGTACGTGAATCGTTGGCAGCGTAAACATGGCAGTTGAAACATAAATTTTCATATTCGGTCTTGACCAAAGGTCTTGATTTAAAATTGACCAGGTTTCTACGGTAAATTCCAATCCCTTTCACTACCTGGAATGATGGAAGGAAGTAGCGATAAGTTAAATACGTGTCAATTGAATCGAGAACAATACAATTTTCAATGGTTTTTGACTTATACCAAATATTATTCTTATTCAGGAATATATCGGTATAAATTTTGTTGCTTTTTGCAACTAATTTTTTCCATTGTTTGTTGCTTAATTCAAGTTTTCCGGTTTTGTTTTTTCTACAAATTGTATTGCCATTGTCAGCCCATATTTTGAAAAAGTATTTATCGGCAGAATCATTAACTAAAAAATTCATAGCTGAAATGTTTGGCGGAATGGTAATGTTGCTATATTCAGGAGATATAGATATGTAATCTTCAATTTCTGAGAAATTGGTTGGAGCCTTGGTGCATGATGTAAATAATAAGTTAAGAAATGCTATGCTAAATATAAATTGGCAGAGATTAATATTCATGGTTTTTATTATTTTAACCCGTTGGTAGTTGAAATTTTATCTTACATAATAATCAGAAAAATGGTCTAACCGCACAACGCGTTATTTTAATTAAAATGGTCTGGACTACTTTGTGAAGAAACGTCTACAAGCAAATTAACTTCTGTGAAAATAAAATAATACATGTAGCTTCCCTGATAACTTCTAAGCTCCTTTTTAGCTATCTCCTTGTTTGGAGTATTCATGAGTTTACGAAAAAATGTCAGGAATTGCTCGTGTAGATCAAGATTTCTTTTTAAGTCTTTTAAATTGATAGGGTTATTATAAAATGCATTGTTAATGTATGTACAGATTTCGAAGTTTTCAGGCATGGTTTTGAATCCCCGTTCAATGAGTTTGTCTACTATATAGGAGAGTTTTGAAAGATCTTTATATAGAAGGCAGTAAGCAATATAATATTCAAAGGCCATTTCGTTTTTCTCATCCGATTCCAGGATAAGTTCCAGGTTAATTGAGGGATAGGAAGCTAATGATGCCTCAATAATTTCATATGATGTAAGTTGCTTTTTTACACTGTCTTTTGCAAGCTCTTGAAATTTTTTTACCTGCTTTTTATAGAAAGGATTCTTTTCTAATATTGAAATATATTTTCGAGCTGCTTCAATTTCTCCGTATGCTAAATGGTTGTTTATAAGTAGCATTAAGGCTTGTGGCTGGTTACCGTACCTTGCCAGAAAGTCAACAGCAATGCGTTGTACACAGGTATGCAAACCCAATTCGAAATAGATTTTGCCAAGTAAAATTGCGTTTTTATTGTAGAAAAAATTCAAGGCAACATTATCGTCCGGTTTATAAAAGTGATACTGGGCCAGCAGTCCGTGACCAGAATAATTTTGTAGAATTTTGAACATACTATCAAGTAAACGACCTTCCTTGTACAAGGCATAATTTGTGCAAATTGTAGCAGTCTGGCTAAGAAAATCTTGCTTTATCGCATAATGAATGAGATCTTTCCAGTTTTCATTTTCAAATTTGTATTTAATAATTGCCTCGCTATTTTGATTTTTTTTTGAATTTACTTTTAATCCGTTAAATACCAATAAAATAAATAATATACATAAACTGGTATATTGAATTATTTTTATTTTTTTTAATGAGTTTAATAAAGGCTCTAATACTGGAATTATTGCTACAATAATAAAAAACAGAATAAATTCCGATGAATAAAATCTTTTTAGAAATGCCCATTGACTTAGTGCCGGCGAGGAATTAGGTAAAAAATGATTACCTGTATAAAGCAAAATAGCAAAAAGTAAGTACAAAGCTGAAAATAAAATTTCACGGTTGTTTTTTCTGTTCTGAAGAATATAACCCAGGTTCCAAATTAAAAAAAGTATAAAGTGGGGTTGGGCGCACCACCAAAGAAAAAATTCAATAAAAATAAACCAGAGTGGAAAAAATTTGGTGTTTCTAATTTTCGATATTAGTATAGAACAAATCCCGATTAATATCAAATTGGTAATATTCTCTATAGCTAAGGTGTTCAATAGGTAAAGTAGAAATAACAACGGTATGAAACTGAACAGGTTAGGCAATAACGCCGGCAATGGTAAATGAAGATTTAGTATCTTCCTGAATACAATAAAAAACAGGGTTGCAAGAAAAGAAAGAATTAAAGCTCCGGCAAACCTTGTGGTAAAAAATTGAATAAAAAAAAGTGAGATGTAATTAGTTAATATAAAAGGATGGGTAACGTGCTGGAAAAAAAAGTCTTTTGTCCATAAAAACATTGGAGAGATTGTAAAAATGTCATACACAATATAACATAATGCAAAATAGATGTATAGGAATGTACAAATAAAAATTCCAAGGCTGAAATACTGATTAATACGATGATTCAAGTCTATATTTTTAATCTTAATCATTATATGGTATGCAACCTAAAAAAATCGTTGTTGGTTTTTCAAATTAATAACAACTCAAGAAATTTAAATTCTATACTTTTAGTAAATCAAAGCTTGGTTTTTTATTTTTCATAAAAACGGTTGTTGTGTAGCGGTAGTGCAAGATATAAGAGCACTTACGTATCCGACCGCTAAACAGCTTAAAAATAGTATTTTTGTATCAAATTTCATAATATCCTTGTGTTACCGCTAAACCATATTGGCAATAGCTTTATTTTAGTTTTTGTATTAATTTGACATAAGTAAAAATTGTATTTTAAAAGACAATTAAAGGTCCGTTCAAATTATACTTCATATCTTTTGTTTTAACTGTTCTCTTTATTTATTATGACAAATATCAAAATCAATAATTAGAGGGAACAGAGAATCTTATGCATATTGTGAGTATTAATTATTTATTTATCCATACAATTGAAACGGGCGCATTATTATCACCGGATTCGTCCTCCCGGTTATTGCGTGCATAATTGGGAATTGCCAGCAAAGGTGTACCATCAGCCCAGGATCCCGTTATGGTCATTACGCCCTCAAGCAAATCGGCACGCCATTCCAGAGCAAGCGGTCCAGAACCCAGGGATTGGTTTATGTCCTGTTGGTCAACACGTTCAACATTATATATTATCGGACCATAACGGAGCGCAACCTTGCCCCTGTTTTCTTCAATTCTTTCGTCGGCCGTAATTTGCTGGATTTCCATCGGTATCTGCAGATCAATCCTGTCGCCTGCTTCCCATGTACGGGTTATGGCAGCGTACCCGCGATCTAAATCCGGATCAAGGGGATCTCCATTTACTTCCAGAGATTCAAGTCCGTTTACCTGCGGGTAAGGCGTATACAATACACTTGTCGTACGATTTGGTACGCGGACATGAACGGTAAACTCCTTTGCCTGGTCAGGATTAACGGTAATAGATACATGGCCATTCCAGGGATAGTCTGTTTTTTGTATCATCTCCACATCGGTGCCTGCGACATTTTCCACCTTGATTGTACTGCCGATGTAAAGGTTAACATATATGCCATCCTGGCTCTTGACGTAGGTCCAGGTCGGTACCATAAGCAATGTCCGTGGTATATTTCCTACGCAGCAGGGACAGTTGTGCCAGTCATAACGTGGCCGGGATGTCGAAAGGGGATTCGTATAATAGAAATTCTTTCCTTCGAGATCAAGAGAGCCCAGCAGGGTGTTATATATGGTCTTCTCGTAAAGGTCGGCATATTTGGCATCGTGATAGGCCAGGTTAATCTTATACTGGAAAAAGATAAGGCCACAGCTCGAACATGATTCGCAGTATGCACGGTTGCGGAGCGAATAGTTCGGTCCGAATCCCTCCGAAGTCTCACCGCTTCCGATGCCCCCGGTCACATAATACTTCTTATTGACAATGTTGTTCCAAAGCGACATGACCGCACTCTGGTAATCCATGTCTGCAGTCTCAGCCGCCACATCAGCCATGCCGGAATAGCTATACGCCGCCCGCACGGCATGCCCGACAGCTTCATACTGCTGCTGTACGGGTACATGGCTTTGGTCGTACTCACTTCCGCCACCCCGGTTGTCAAGCAGGAATTTGGAAAGTGCGATATAGCTGTCCCCCCGGCCATTGCCTTCCATGTCGTTCACAAAACGGCCAAAGCGCACCAGTGCCTGTTCCATTTCCTGGTGGCCGTCATACCATGTTTTTTTCCCGGGACCAATATTGTCAACCCAGCAATCGGCCAGTTTCTTGGCTGCATCATATAGTCTTTTGTCCTGCCCTTCAGTAAGCGTGTAGTGGTTGATCGCCGATTCGAGAAAATATCCTGCAACGTAGCCCTCATGGGTGGACCGGTTCTCAGGGGACCATCGTTCTTTCCAGCGGCTGGTATCCCGGAGTGTATAAGCGGTTTGAAGGTAGCCGTCAGGCTCCCGTGCGGCAAGAATTTTGGGTATCCAGTCCTCCAGTGTCGCCTTCATTTTCTCCTGCGCATCATAGATCTCCTGGTCTCCCTGAGGATCCACCATCAGAGCGATGCACATGGACTCAACAGTCTGGTGTACCCACGCATTTGAAAAAACATATCCCAGGTGAGGGCTATGTGGTTCTCCCCGTAATGCTTTGGCCGCTTCGATGAAATTATCAATTCCGCCCTGTCCCCTTTCAAGGTCCGTCCTGTTGATCTGGTCAATACAATGGGGAATCCAGTTTACGATTATCGCTTTGACCCTGTTATTCCACAGCGGGCTATCGATCTTGTAACGCTTGGTATAGACAACATCGAGTCGCTCTTCCTGCGGGGGGTGGCGGACAATGACTTTTATTGATGAGGAGGACCTCTGTTTGCCTTCAATGGCAGTCAGTGTAAGTACGTAATCACCGATTTCAGAAAACTCGGCTGTGCTTTCAAGTGACTTCGGATCCTCGAATTTTACCTTGCCGGGGCCTGACTCCTTGCTCCATACTGCTTTATCCAAGGAGGTGACGGTTTTCACGCTTCCAGACAGGTATGTTTTCCCTCCTAGCAGGACTTTACGAAATATTTTTCGACAAAGATAGTAATTGTTTGCAAATCAGGAATT
>CAZEWS010000049.1:0-607 GCA_964515985.1 uncultured Rikenellaceae bacterium
CCTGTTAGGGACTGAAAGAGTATTTTTTGTTAGTAAAACACAAACCTGCAATCCGTAACTTGTACATCGTACCCAGTATCCAGCATCAAAAACCGGGAACTACGAACCAGTAACCACAAACCACGAACCAGAAACTATCTCTTCTCCCTGTACAAATACACCACTCCCCGGTACAATTCACCTTTATACACTTCATCGTCCCATCCTACGGCATGTATTATATAATAATATACGCCGGGACTTGCATCTGCTTTCCCATTAATTTTACCATCCCATCCTTCCCAGTCCTTCAGGTCTGAACCGTAACCGGAAAACTCATAAATTTTTTTGCCCGTCCGGTTAAAAATCTGAACATACAGGCTTCTCAATGATTTTCCGGTAACGATAAAGCGATCATTATACCCGTCTTCATTGGGTGTAAAAACATTTGGAATATCCAACGAGGAAGGCTCAACTACAATGTACTGATATTTAAATGTATCAGTACAATTCTCACTTTTGGCAACCAGAATCGCCTCATAATTATTTCCGGGTATGTAATATGTATATGGCTCGGGGTCTTTAAGGATTGAAATTGCAGTTGTATCTTCTTCTTCAAAAATCCATT
>CAZEWS010000049.1:617-6140 GCA_964515985.1 uncultured Rikenellaceae bacterium
ACCGGGTTGGACCTTTGAATGGAGGAAATACAATCCAGCAATTCTTTCTTCTTCAAAAATCCATTCAAATTTAACTGCATTGATAGACTTATTTGTAAATTCAACCTCGAGGGGCGCTTCCCCGCTGGTTGGATCGGCTTCAAAATCGGCCTTTACATGAATAGACTCATAAAACAAGGAAGCCTCGTTCGTGCAGCCAAAACTATCCGATATGGATAAATAATACCATGTATCCTCATAAGGTGGTTGATATGTAACCGGATTAATCTCAAGTGTAGGGTAAGGTATGGTTGATTCCGGGTCAGAACTCCACCTGAAAGCAATTCCATTCTCCAGGATTATCATGGTATCATCATCCAAATCATAGTATTTAAACGTATCAGGGTAAGCAAAACCTTCTAAGGCTAAATAATCGCATGTAAAATTTAGTATGGCTATGCTGTCAAACGGTTCATCAATGAATACCCATGCGACAAATGTAGTATCCAGTAAACTACCATCCGTTACCCTTACCTGGTAACCTCCCGATCCAAGATCATTGATCTCCGATGAACTCACAACCGAGTCAGAATAGAAAATGGTATCGAAAGAAAGAATTGCTGGATTGTATTTCCTCCATTCAAAGGTCCAACCCGGTGTGCCTCTGGGCGGATTTGCCAGTAGTGCTCCATCCGTTTCTCCATTTGATGAACAGAATATATATATAGAACCTGTACTTGTCGGTTTAATAAAATCCGCCGAGGGAGAAGTTATTTGAGCAAAACCGGTTAAGTTCAGGCCAATGCAGAGAAGACAAATTAAATACCAAGCCTTATATCGGGAATAAATGGATTTCATATCGAACCACCAATATTTTATTAACTTGAAATCAGCGATATTATTATACCTTTTTATTATTATGTTGTCAGGTGCCTGTCTGCCTCATGTCCACCTGACATTAATACTGACAATGTGAGAAAAGCCATATATCTTTTTAGAGGTTTTACACAGTCGGGTGGAAACACCCGACTCCAAGGAGTCAAAAATACAATTACAAGATATTGTTTTTGCAAATTATATAAAATATCTCAAAAACTCAATGAGATAATATTAACTGTATTAAAACCCAAGACATGCATTGCAATATTAATAAAGAAAAAAGGTTCATCCGGAAAATGAATAGGTGTCAGGTGGAATAATGGAATAATGGAAAGATGGAATAGTGGAATGATGGAAGAATGGAAAGAAAAAACAGTATCTAATTATTCGCTGATCGCTCATGAAGATATTGATTCTTCTCATAGTATCAGTAGAAATATTGCAGAAGGATATTCAAGACGAAGTATAAAAGAATATCTTAATTTTTTAAATATAGCATTGGGTTCAAGTGGAGAATATCATTCTTGCATAATTAGTTTCGATAAAGCAAACCAGATAACAAAGGAAGAATTTGAACAAATGGACAAACTTCATTATAAAACCGAAAATGAGTTAATCCAATTAATTAAATCTTTACAAAAGAAAATGAAGGAGGGTAATTGGGATGATAAATTCTAACAAATTAAAGAGGATTAATGGTGAATTTTCACGTTTAAATCCATATTCCCTGCCCGTCTGGTCAGGCGGGC
This sequence comes from uncultured Rikenellaceae bacterium, assembly GCA_964515985.1. Classification (GTDB taxonomy): domain Bacteria; phylum Bacteroidota; class Bacteroidia; order Bacteroidales; family VadinHA17; genus CAZEWS01. Next base: position 2,225 of record CAZEWS010000049.1, read on the forward strand.
ATTATTCCAACATTCCAACCTTCCAATGTTCCAGGATAACTACGCATTATCCTGAAGAACCAGAAAAAATATACATTTCACGAGGCAAGTTCTTCTCACAGGATCATTTATTTCTAAACATATTATCATGTATGCCCACCTGCATAAATTCCAATAGTGTTAATAACTTTACCAAATAAATCCGGTAATCGGCTCACCAATTGGTAAACATATTTTAATTTTGGCTGTGGCAAAAAACAGGAAATTAGCCGGTATGATTAACGGTTATACCGGAGTATTTTTTGGTTATAGGTTAAATGTTATACGTTATATGTTAACTGTTATATGTTTAATTTGAAAGCTTATAACGTATAATTTTTAAGAAACCAAAAACTAGAAACTATAAACCAAAAACCAATATTGAGAGACACTTGAAAACCGCAAAGTTACAGAAACCGGATTTTTTAAACGAACTGAATAAAGCCCAGAGGGAAGCTGTAGTTAACTACAAGGGGCCATCTCTTGTCATTGCCGGTCCGGGTTCCGGAAAAACACGGGTATTAACATACAGGATTGCTTATTTACTGAATGAAGGTGTTCCAGCCGGATCAATTCTCGCCCTGACTTTTACCAATAAAGCAGCAAAAGAAATGAAAGACAGGGTAAAACAAATTGTAGGTTTTGAAACGGCAAGGGCTTTGTGGATGGGGACATTTCATTCGATTTTCGCGAAAATCCTGCGATTTGAGAGTAAACATCTCGGTTATCCGTCAAACTATACTATTTACGATAAGGTCGACTCTAAAAATGTAGTAAAATCGGTAATTAAAGATATGGATCTCGATGATCAGGTTTACAAGGCAAATGATGTATTAAACCGGATTTCGGCTGCTAAAAACAGTCTTATAACCGCACAGGCATACGATAACAATCCGGAATTAAAAGAACGGGATAAAATAGCCGGGACTCCACGGATTTCAGAACTATATAAGCTTTATGCTGCACGTTGTTTCAAAGCAAAAGCAATGGATTTTGACGATTTGCTTTTAAATACAAATATCCTTTTCCGTGATTTTCCTGAAATATTAAAAAAGTACCAGGGAAAATTCAGCTATATACTTGTTGACGAATACCAGGACACTAATTTTGCCCAGTACCTGATAGTTAACAAATTGGCGGAAAAGCATAAGAACGTTTGTGTCGTTGGTGATGATGCACAGAGTATATACTCTTTCAGAGGCGCCAAGATCGAAAACATTTTAAACTTTCGTAACGATTATCCCGGTTATACCATCTTCAAACTTGAACAAAATTACCGCTCTACACAAAAAATCGTCGAGGCAGCCAATAGCCTGATCCAAAAAAACCGGGGCCAGATCCATAAAACGATCTGGTCAAAAAACAAAGCCGGGGAAAATATTAAAGTGATCAGGGTTTTGACAGATACTGAGGAAGGATTTGTAATCTCCAACTCTATCTTAGACACAAAACTCACCCAACAGTTGCAATTTCAGGATTTTGCAATCCTTTACAGGACTAATGCCCAATCGAGAATCTTTGAAGAGTCCCTTCGAAAAAAGAATATCCCCTATAAAATATATGGCAGCATTTCATTTTACCAAAGAAAAGAAATAAAAGATTTACTGGCCTATTTCCGGTTAATTATAAATAACCAGGATGAGGAAGCATTCAAGAGAATCATAAACTATCCGGCCCGGGGTATTGGCAAAACTACGCTGAATAAGCTGGACAATTACTCAAACGCCAAAAACATAAATATATGGAATATTATTAAAGAAACAGACCAATATTCTGTGGAACTGAATAAGGGTATAAGGAACAAGATCCAATCCTTTGCTCAAATAATCGTCGATTTTTCATCGAAGCTAAAGAAGATTGACGCTTATGACCTGGCTTTTGAAATTGCTTCCTCAACCGGTTTGCTAAAAGATCTATACAACGGCAAATCTCCCGAAGAAATCAGCAAGTATGAAAACATTCAGGAGCTTTTAAATGGCATAAAAGAATTCACCCAAAATCCTGAAAGATCCGGCAAATTTGTAAGCCTGGAAGAATACATGGAAAATGTTGTACTTTTAACTGACGCCGATAAGGAAAAAGAAGATGATAAAAATAAGGTCGCGATAATGACCATACACTCTGCCAAAGGATTGGAATTTCAGCATGTTTATATTGCAGGAGTTGAAAAAGATTTATTCCCTTCACATTTATCTTCCGAAAATATAAAAGACCTTGAAGAAGAGCGCAGGTTATTTTATGTAGCCATTACCCGTGCAAAAAAACAAGTTACAGTGACTTATGCAGAACACAGGTTTAAATGGGGAAATCTTATAAAGTGTAATCCAAGTCGTTTTATCCATGAAATTGATGAAAAATACCTTGATTATCCGGAATTAGAAAATTATGGATCCAAACCCAATTTTGATAAGGAAAGAACATCATTCAATGGATTTCCTCAAAAAAAATTTTATTCCGGAAACGAAAACAATCCGGACCCGGCTGTCAGGAACAAAAAACTGATAAAAATTCGCGAAGCAATTGAAGATACCGTTCATAAGGAGACCTTTAATGCAGATGATCCCGGCTTGATTCAAACCGGAATGGAAGTTGAACACCCAAGGTTTGGATTTGGTAAAGTGATCAAACTGGAAGGGGATCCCCCTAACATCAAAGCAATGGTTTTTTTTCCAAACCACGGACAAAAGCAATTATTGTTGAAGTTTGCTAAGCTAAAAATAATAAGACATTAGAATTATTGTATTTGATCAGTGTGTTGTGAGAAAAAGAAACAGATAACGATTAATCTGAATATACGAAAGACCCTCCCGAATAAGGACATAGTAAACAAATTAATTGATGAAAAAATGAATATCCAATATCCAACAAGGAATAATGAATGATGAAGTAAAAAACTTCAAAAATCGTTAACTTAGCCCCGCCTGGGCGGGGCGATCTCATGATCCGCCAGCTGGCGGAGAGTAAATTCCGATACAATCAATTAATAATTCTTTGTTATATAGTGTTAAAAAATTAGCTTTGCAGAAAAATATCAGGTTATGGAATTCAATTATAATACCCAACGACAGAAACTGGTACTTCCTGAGTACGGCAGGAATATTCAGAAGATGATAGAGCATATTATAAATATTAAAGACAGGGAAGAACGAAACAGGGCGGCAAAGACAATTATTTCGATCATGGGAAACGTGAATCCCCATTTAAGGGATATAAGTGATTTTAAGCATAAACTGTGGGATCATTTAGCATTGATTTCAGATTTCAAATTGGATATCGACTATCCTTATGAAACCATTGCAAAAGAAACCCTCCTTGAAAAACCGAAAAAAATCCCTTATCAACATAGCAAAATAAAATATTTACATTATGGTAGGCTAATCGAACAATTAATTCACAAAGCTGCTGAACTTGAGGAAGGAGAAGAAAAAAATAAGTTGATTATGCTCACTTTGAACCATATGAAAAAATCCTATCTCAACTGGAACAGAAACCAAGTAAACGATGACTTCATTTTTAATAATATGAAGGAACTGTCAGTCGGGAAAATCGAAATACCTGATGACATAAAATTAACAGAAACAAGAGAAATTCTCGCCAGAGCCAGGAAAAAGAGAATGGCTAGGAAAAGTAAATAGTAATAGTTACAAGTTAATCTATCCATAATCATTTTGATAACCTGTTAGTTGTTAACAATCTTTAAAAAGCAGACTAAATTTAAAATATTAAAATTGTTATTCTTTAAAACTTGCCTTTCCACCCGGCAGAACGAAAACATGTAACCCGTAACTTGTATTAACTAAAAGTTGAAGTTATCAGCTATACCGAAGGCTTTATTATAAGACAACACTCAACCACTCTTTATGGGTACCTTTATCATAAACGGGGGCAATCAACTCCG
>CAZEWS010000049.1:6150-15302 GCA_964515985.1 uncultured Rikenellaceae bacterium
GAAGGAACTGTCAGTCGGGAAAATTGAAATACCTGATGACATGAAATTAACAGAAACAAGAGAAATTCTCGCCAGAGCCAAGAAAAAGAGAATGGCCAGGAAAAGTAAATAGTAATAGTTACAGGTTTCAAGACAACACTCAACCACTCTTTATGGCTACCTTTATCATAAACGGGGGCAATCAACTCCGAGGCGAGATTATACCACAGGGCGCAAAAAATGAAGCTCTCCAAATCATTTGCGCAACATTGCTTACCTTCGAAAAGGTTACTGTTAAAAACATACCGAATATCAGGGATGTTAATAAATTAATCTATCTATTAGAAGGACTTGGGGTTACTGTCCAAAAAACATCAAATTCAGAATACTCTTTCCAGGCTGCTAATATTCATATTGAATATCTGCTTACTCAGGAATTTCAGGAACAAGCATCAGAACTTCGCGGTTCCATTATGATTGTTGGTCCACTTCTGGCACGATTTGGAAAAGGTTATATTCCCAAGCCAGGTGGAGATAAAATTGGCAGAAGAAGGCTCGACACCCATTTTATCGGCTTTCAGAAGTTAGGAGCAAAATTTGAGTTCGACACAAAAAAACATTTTTACAAAGTCGTAGCACAAAACCTTAAAGGAACGTATATTCATCTTGAGGAAGCCTCTGTTACAGGTACGGCAAACATTATAATGACTGCTGTTTTGGCAAGGGGTACAACAACCATTTATAATGCCGCCTGTGAGCCTTATGTTCAACAACTTTGCCGGATGCTGATCAAAATGGGAGCTAATATCACAGGGATAGGCTCAAATTTGTTAACCATCGAAGGTGTCGATTTTTTAACAGGTTGCACCCATACATTACTGCCCGATATGATCGAAATTGGCAGCTTTATTGGTCTTGCCGCTATTACCGGGTCGGAAATAACCATTAAAAATGTTTCAATTAAGAATTTAGGGATTATGCCCGACTCCTTTAAAAGACTTGGGATAAAAATGGAATATAGAAATGAAGATATATACGTTCCCCGGCAGGAGCACTATGAGATTGAAACATTTATTGATGGTTCCATTATGACAATCTCCGATGCCATCTGGCCGGGTCTGACCCCTGACCTTCTAAGTGTCTTTCTGGTTGTTGCAATACAGGCAAAAGGAAGTGTCCTTATTCATCAGAAGATGTTCGAGAGTCGTTTGTTTTTTGTCGACAAACTCATCGATATGGGCGCCCAAATCATTATATGTGATCCTCACCGGGCAACAGTTATCGGGCTTGATAAACAATTAAAACTTCGCGGTATTACCATGTCCTCGCCCGATATTCGTGCAGGCGTTGCGCTTTTAATTGCTGCCCTTTCCGCCGAAGGAACAAGCATTATTCATAATATCGAACAAATAGACAGGGGGTATCAGGCTATCGACAAGCGACTAAACAAACTCGGAGCTGATATTAAGAGAGAGAAATAACCCTTTCCACCTTTTTTTCTACATGCCAATTTGTCGTAGTTGTAAGTATGGCAAATTATTTGTTGATTGGGCAATGATCAAATACCCACATGTTGAAACAATAAACCATTTTAGAAGATGAAACAGTCATAACCGACATACATCCGCCAGTTGTCGGACAGGCAGGGGTTATGATTAAATTTATTTCAAAATATTTTGAACAGAAAAATTTAAATATATGAAACCTTCATGCAAAACTTTTTACACAAATAACTATGATAATTATTTTAAGTTATGGACAAAATACTACTGCCTTATGTAACCAGGCATGAAGGTTCACGAGCAGGATTGAGGGAAGGCATGTGGGAGTGAGTAACTAAAAAATCCTGAATAAATTAAGGAATGGTATTTTGATAGAGTCAGACCAAAAAAATAACTAAAATTATTAACAGATGAATAAAAGCAGTACAACTGAAAAAAGTGAAAAGAAGAGTCAAAACGGTGATCCAATAAGAACATCATCAGGCAAGGCAACAAAAAAAACAAAAAAAGACAAGGTAAAAGTTAAGGTCGATCGTTTTGAAAAAAAGGCAAAGACATCGGTTAAAAAGGAAAAGTCGAATGAATTAAAAATAAAGGAACTTCAGGATAAATATTTAAGACTCTCGGCAGAATTTGATAATTACAGGAAACGCACACTTCGTGAAAAAATTGAATTAACTAAGTTGGCTAACGAAGAGATTTTAATAAAACTATTGCCTGTAATGGACGATTTTGACAGAGCCATACAATCAATGAACGAAACAACCGATTGTATTGCCATGAAAGAGGGTATCGACTTGATATACGGAAAATTTAAAGAATTCATACAATCAAATGGTGTAAAGGAAATCGATGCCCTGCACAAAAATTTTAACATTGATTACCACGAGGCAATCAGCAAGATTCCGGCTCCTGATAAAAAGCTAAAGGGAAAAATAGTAGATATAGTGGAAAAAGGATATTTCCTGAATGACAAAGTAATACGTTATTCCAAAGTGGTTATAGGAGAATAATACGATGGCGAAAAGAGATTACTATGAAGTATTAGGAGTATCACGGAATGCATCAAATGAGGAAATTAAAAAAGCATACCGGAAGCTGGCATTAAGATATCACCCCGATAAAAATCCCGGTGATAAAAGTGCAGAGGATAAGTTTAAAGAAGCAGCTGAAGCCTATGAAGTTTTAAGTGATGATCAAAAAAGGGCCAGATACAATCAATTTGGCCATGCCGGATTAAGTGGGTCAGGTCAGGGTTTTGGAGCAGGAGGAATGACTATTGAGGATATTTTTTCTCAATTCGGTGACATATTTGGTGGATTTGGATTTGGAGGGTTTGGGAGCAGCAGAAGGTCAAGAAGTGTTAATAAAGGAACTAACTTAAGAGTAAAAGTCGCTCTTAATCTGAAAGAAATAGCAAGGGGTGTTGAAAAGAAATTAAAGTTAAAAAAATACATTTCCTGCAATAATTGTAGTGGAACCGGAGCCGCAGATGGATCAGCTTATTCGAATTGTCATACTTGTCACGGAAGTGGCCAGGTTACCAGGATTTCCAATACTTTTTTTGGGCAAATACAAACCAGTACAACCTGCCCGGCTTGCGGAGGTGAAGGGAAAGTTATTACAAGAAAATGTCCTCATTGTGCCGGAGAAGGTATTATCAGAGATCATGAAATCGTATCAATAAATATACCGGCAGGTGTTTCCCGTGGAATGCAAATGACGGTTACAGGTAAAGGAAATGCAGCCAGGCGTGGTGGAATTAATGGCGATTTGCTGGTTTTGATTGACGAAGTTACACATCCTGAATTAATTCGTGATGGAAACGATTTACTATACTCTTTATTCCTGAGTATTTCTGACGCGGCTATTGGAACCAATGCCGAAATACCAACAGTTGACGGAAAAGTCAAGATTCGGATTGATCCCGGAACCCAACCCGGAAAAATTCTGAGATTAAAGGGAAAAGGACTACCTGAAGTAAATGGTTATGGAAAAGGTGATCTCCTTGTTAATATCAATGTGTGGATACCAAAATATCTGACGAAAGAAGAAAAAAGAATTCTGGTTAAACTAAACGAATCGGAAAATTTTATCCCACGGCCCGATAAGTCTGATAAAAGCTTTTTTGAAAAAATGAGAAACTATTTTGAATAAATTTTTACCGGCACAGCATAATTCATATCTGATTTTTATTTTACAAATCATACATATTCAACAGCCTAGCCTTAGCCTATTTCAAATTCTTTAATTACTTGCAGAGTTATATTTACCTTACACTTGCTAATCTTTTTTATCCTTTCAAATTTTTTATCTTTGTAACCCAAAACCAAAGAATTGATATATTAATGGAACTTTTTAAAGCTCAGCACATTGTAAAGCAATTTGCTAATCATCTCGCCCTGGATCAGATAACCGTATCGGTTCCCGAGGGGAGCATTTACGGATTACTTGGGCCAAATGGCGCAGGGAAAACCACCCTGATTAGAATTATCAATCAAATAACTGCACCCGATAGCGGCGAATTATTTTTCAAAGGGAATAAACTTAAATCAGATGATATTTATGATATCGGTTATTTACCCGAGGAACGAGGCTTATATAGAAAAATGAAGGTTGGTGAACAATCCGTTTACCTCGCCCGGCTTAAAGGCTTGTCAAGACAAGATGCTTTGAAAAAATTAAAGGTTTGGTTTGAGAAATTTGAGATCGAGGCATGGTGGGACAAGAAGGTTGAAGAACTTTCAAAAGGAATGCAACAGAAAGTTCAGTTTATTATTACGGTCCTTCCTGAACCCAAACTACTTATTTTTGATGAACCTTTTACCGGATTTGATCCCATCAATGTTAAAATTTTAAAGAAGGAAATTCTGAAGCTTAAGGACCAGGGGGCAACCATTATTTTTTCAACTCATGATATGGGATCGGTTGAAGAACTTTGCAGCCATATTACCTTAATAAACAAAGCCCGTACATTGCTCGAAGGAGGTATCGATGAAATACGAAAAAGGTATGCCTCCAATGAGTACGAAATTGGATTTGAGGGAGAAGCAAGCCTGTTAACGGCTACCCTGCGTTCGCAATATAAAATTCTTGAACACAAAAAAGTAAATGGTCAAAGTATCGTTAGAATAAAACTTCAGGACAGTTTTTCAACCAACGATATATTGAAATCACTGCTACAATCCGGAAAAATTGTTTCATTCAATGAAATTGTCCCTGGCATGAATGATATTTTTATCCGTGTTGTTCAGGAAGAACAAACAAGAACATAGTTTGAAATAAATTCCAATACAATGAATAAGGTATCCATTATTATCAGGAGAGAATACACTACCAGGGTAAAAAAGAAATCCTTTATCATAATGACACTTCTGGCGCCCTTGTTTATGGCGGCTATGTTTATTATTCCTGTCTGGGTAATGACACGTTCAGACACCGATGAAAAAACCATAGCTGTAATCGAGGACGGAACAGAGATGTTTAAAGGAAAAATACCAGGAGCAAAATACCTGAAATTTGAATACCTTGAGAATGTGAACCTTCAGGAAATCAAAGGCAATTTCGGCGAACTGGGCTATTATGGTATCCTGCATATTTCTCCTAAGGTTACCTATCTTCCAAACGCCATTCAGATATTTTCCCACAAGCAACCTCCACTCGATATTACGGAGCACATTTCGAACGCGATTGAAAAAGAAATCGAAAGACTCAAACTGCTTACCTATGACATCGAAGATCTTGATGAAATCCTTAAAGAAATTGATACAGATGTTAAAATTCAAACCATCAAGATAAGTGATACAGGTGAAGAAAAAGAAACGAGTACGGGTATTGCAATGGGTTTAGCTTATATAAGCGGTATTCTGATTTACATGCTTACCTTCATTTTTGGGGCACAGGTGATGAGAGGAGTTATTGAAGAAAAGACCAGCCGGATTGTTGAAATTATTATCTCCTCAATAAAACCCTTTCAGTTAATGATGGGAAAGATCATTGGTATTGCATTGGTTGGCCTGACACAATTTTTCTTTTGGATTTTAATTACGTTTATCATTATTTCCATAGCAAAATCCGTTTTAATTCCTGATATAAAAGCAATAACCGAACAACCATTAACTGAAAATATTTTATCATCAAGTCCTGTTAGTCAAACTCAGGTTTCTGAAATTCAGGAAATGAGTGAAATACAGGAAATCTTCAGCACATTGGGGAACATACCCTGGTTAACTATTATCTTTTCATTTATTTTCTATTTCCTGGGTGGTTATCTGTTATACGCATCCTTGTTTGCCTCAGTAGGTGCAGCAGTTGACAATGAAACCGATACCCAACAATTCATGATGCCAATTACCATTCCTTTACTGCTTGGGTTGTTTGTTGCCATGGGTGCTTTCCAAAACCCGGAAAGTTCAATTGTTTTCTGGTTTTCCCTCATTCCTCTGACCTCTCCCATCGTTATGATGGCACGTATTCCGTTTGGTGTACCACTTTGGGAATTGGGTCTTTCTATGATATTGCTGATTCTGACTTTTATTGGTACTACCTGGATGGCAGCAAAGATATACCGGACAGGAATTCTTTTATATGGAAAGAAACCTTCGTATAAAGAAATATGGAAATGGATCCGGTACAAAAACTAAATCTTCAACAATGCCAAATATATTGGTTATAGATGATGAACAAAGTATAAGGAATACCCTGAAAGAGGTTCTCGAATACGAAAAACATACTGTCGATCTCGCGATCGACGGAATGGAAGCCCTTGAATTATTCAGAAATAATCAATATGATATTGTTCTTTGTGATATTAAAATGCCCAAAATGGACGGCATTGAATTACTGGAAAAAATCTTCGAAATCTCAACCGAGGTTCCGGTAATTATGATTTCCGGTCATGGTAATATCGATACTGCCGTTGAAGCAATAAAAAAAGGGGCATTTGACTTTCTTGAAAAACCTCTTGATCTGAACCGCCTTCTGATAACCATCCGGAATGCCCTGGATAAATCTACATTGATAACTGAAACCAGGGTATTAAAACGAAAAATAACCAAAACACATGAAATGATCGGGGATTCCAAGGCGATCAGTAAGGTAAAGGAAATGATTGAACGTGTTGCTCCAACGGATGCCAGGGTTTTGATTGCCGGAGATAACGGAACAGGTAAAGAACTGGTTGCACGATGGCTGCACGAAAAAAGCAAACGGGCTGAGATGCCTTTTATTGAAGTGAATTGCGCCGCTATACCTTCTGAACTAATCGAAAGTGAACTGTTTGGGCATGAAAAAGGCTCCTTTACTTCAGCCATCAAGCAACGAAAAGGGAAATTCGAACAGGCTCATGGCGGCACTTTATTCCTTGATGAAATCGGCGATATGAGCCTTTCAGCCCAATCCAAGGTTCTCAGGGCGTTGCAGGAAAATAAAATCACCCGTGTAGGCAGCGACAAGGACATCAACGTTGATGTGAGAATTATTGCTGCAACGAATAAAAACATACAGGAAGAAATCAGGGAAAACCACTTCAGGGAGGACCTTTATCACAGGATAAGCGTAATTCTGATAAATGTACCTCCGCTTAATGAGCGTATAGAAGACATACCATTGCTGGCAGAGCATTTTAATAAGCTGATTTGTGAGGAGTATGGTATGAACACAAAAAGCATCACCGGTGATGCCATAAAAGAACTTCAGAAAATCAACTGGTCGGGAAACATCAGGGAGTTCAGAAACGTCCTTGAACGCCTGATTATCCTGTGCGAGAAGGAAATCACCGGAAAAGATGTGATCGCTTTCGCACATCCAATTTCCGGAAATAAATGATAAAAATCGAAGCCCTCAGGTTTTCGGCAAGATGGTTATAATAAATAACCAGGACATATTGACCGTAATCCGGTTTCCAGGATAGTATCAATCAAATTTCATATCTGATATTTTGCGTAAATCATAAATATCAATGCTTTTATAACTTCCTATTTTTTGATTAATAAATGGCTGTAAAAAATCTTCTTTATAAAGTGTGCTATCATTAATGATTAAGTATCTCGCTCCAAGCTTAATTTTTTCAGCAATTATAGTGCTATCATATTTGCTGTTTCCAAAACTGGTCCAGCCTTTCTGATCCATAAAATACAAAGAAATATTGACGCTCAAATCGGGTATCGAGATCACCTTATCAGTTCGTTTTATATTTAACTCACGTAAATAAGGAGTAATAGTTACGAAGTCCTGCTTATTAAATTTATCACTTCTACCCCAATTATTGTTCCAACCACCCCAATACCTGTCATATATCTGATTTGAACAATAATAGATATTATAACCTAAGAACAATAAAAAAACCACTTTGAACACAGGGGAGCAAAAATACTTAAGGTGATTACTTTTTAAATAATAAAAAAATGTCACAAAAATAAAGACAATCAGTATAAGCAAATTAATGATATAATAATCATGGTCTTTAATAGCACAGAACCATAATATTAAGTAGGCAATGGAACCGATGAATAAGAGGATTGTGCTTGTAAGAAAAAATTTGTTTATTCTTCTATGACGAAACAAAATAAGAATAAAAAAAACTGCAGCAAGAGATAATACTGTCTTATTGAAATAAGCATTAACCCATAGAACTTTTACATTCTCCCATGTTTTTCTTATGTGCTCAGCATCCACGTGCCATATTGGACAGATGCTTGTAAGAAATAACACAATCCCATGCTTTTGATTATATACCCTGGCATACGAATACCAGGAAACTAAGCAAATTAAAACTATTATGAAGGGGATAATTTGCTTTAACGGTTGCTTAAAAATTTTTTCCTGACCTCTGAACCTGGAAATGCCTGATAATTCGGTAAGATATATGAAACAAAGAACTACAAAACTCATTCCGGCAGTGATCTTAAGCAACCCTCCTAAAAGGAAGAAAACCATAGTCAAATAAAGCCATTTGTTTTTGGATTTTGTATAAAACTGATAGAAAAAATACCAGCCAATTAAAGCCATGCTGAGAGCCGGAACGTTGGGAAGAAAATTGTTTGCATAATATGCAAACATAGGTGATGTATAAAACAAAAGAGAAATTGCCAAAGCCCAGAAGGTGTCTTTTAACAAACCCTCCAAAATTTTAAAAAAAGCGAACAATCCTAAAAAGGTAAGCAATAAATTAACTAAACGAAAAATAAATTCATGCTCTCCGAATATTTTCCATAGTAAAGCAACAAAAAAGTAGATTATCGGTAATTCACTAACGACTTTACCACTTTTACCGCCATCACTCAACTGGCAATGTACTGTTGGATTAAAAAAATCCAACCCCTCTTCATAGAAATTTTTAGTGATTGATAAACAATCACATTGCCGCCACTGATGGACCGATTGGGGAGGGGAAAATAGTATTTTATGAAATCTGTAGCTGAATGAAATTCCAACAAACAGAATAATAAATAGCCAAACTGAATTTTGTAACCTAAAACCAGACCTTTTATAATGTAAAAAATTAATATTCCTGGAAATTGTATCCCACATATAAACCAATTGTCAGGAGACAGTATAATTTAATTATAAAAAAACGAAATTATTTCGAATTAATAGGGTTTTTGTCTTTATTGTTTTTATATACCTTTGATTTTCTTTCCAGGTATACATTCTATCTTATTTATATGATTA
>CAZEWS010000050.1:0-676 GCA_964515985.1 uncultured Rikenellaceae bacterium
TTGTTATCATTATGAAAAAATGGATTTTACTTTTCGTTTTCCTCGCCGGCGGATTGCTGGTTAAAGGACAGGAAATCAACACGCCCAAACCGGTAGCTCCTTATAGCCAATCGGTTATGACTAATTCCGGTATACTTTTTATTTCCGGACAAATACCAATAAACCCAAAAACAAAAGAGCTGGTTAAAGGGGCCATCAAAGCAGCCACTAAACAGGTTATGGAAAATATTGGAGCCATATTAAAGAAAAATAGTATGGATTATTCCAATATTGTAAAATGTACTGTTTTTCTTACCGATATTAAGGATTATAGTGCTGTAAATGAAGTTTATGGCAGCTTTTTTAAGGGTAAATATCCTGCCAGGGAAGCCATCCAGGTAGTGCACTTACCACTGGGTGCCATCATCGAAATTTCTGCTATTGCGTCAAAGTAGCTACGGGAAAAAGGTATGCCTTTGGCACAGACCTGGAAGAGTTGCTCCGAAACATCGACCCTGGAGGGGTCGGATTATTGTAGAAAAAAACGTATAAATTAGAATACCGATCCAACTACCATTGCTCATCAGGGAGAAACCATTCCATGGACCGGAACAGGAAGAATATCCTTTATAGGGCTGTAGCTTACAGGTGTTTCAATCCTGCCGGCGAATCAAACAGTTTCACCTAAGATAATTAC
>CAZEWS010000050.1:686-15243 GCA_964515985.1 uncultured Rikenellaceae bacterium
CTGGGCGCCATCATCGAAATTTCTGCTATTGCGTCAAAGTAGGGTTTGGGAAAGGATAATGACACCTTATCTTTAACAATTGATTTTACTGCATTAACAAAGGTGTCCAGATTCCTGGTTGTAGTATATAGATTTGGTGTAACCCTTATTCCATTTATATTTTCCCACTTTATTGTAATAGTATAGATCTTGTGTTTGTTAAACAAGTCTTTTTGAATATCGCCGGGGTCGATTCCTTCGATTGCAAAATTTCCAAGTCCACAGGAATATTCAGGTTTAAACGAAGTAAAAAATTTTGCCCCGGGAATTTCATTTATTCGTTCCATCCAATAGTTTTTCAGATATCTTAGTCGTTCTTCTTTTCTTTTCGAACCAATCATATAGTGGAAATCAATGGCTTTTCCTATAGCCAGCTCGGCAGGAAACGAGCGTGTACCCATGGCTTCGAATTTCCTTATATTATCGGATTTAGGATCAGATGGTGCAGTATGAGGCCAGATTTTTTCTATTTTTTCTTTTTTCACATAGAGCACACCGGTTCCAAAAGGAGCATATAACCATTTGTGTAAACTGGTGCCAAAATAATCGCATTCGGTATTCGGGATATTAAAGTCAATATGTGCAAATGTATGAGCGCCGTCCAGTAATACTTCTATACCTCTTTTATGGGCTTCACGGGCTATTTTATTCGACGGTAAAATTTGTCCTGTCCAGTTAATCATGTGCATGATCTCAATGATTTTTGTTTTGGAGGTAAATGCATCGACATACAATTTTACAATCTGGTTATCATCCTCAATGGGTTGGGGAAGGTTAATCCATTTTAAAACAATCCCATCCCTTTTTTCCCTTTGCTTCCAGGCATTGATCATATTGGGATAATCTTGTTTGGTGAGCACTACTTCATCTCCCTTTTTGAGGTCTAACCCAAAAATAATCGTTTCCAGTGCCTCGGTTGTGTTTCTTTGAATAGCAATTTCTTCAGGTGAACATCCTGCCAGGTCAGCCAGTGATTTTCGAACTATTTCTCTGCCTTCCCCAACCACTTGCCACATATAGTAGGCAGGGCCTTCATTGCTGATCCTGTTATAGGTTTCGAAAGCATCCTGAACAACTTTGGGCTGAGGACAAACACCACCATTGTTTAAATTCATAACATTGGGTGAAGCGGTAAATGATTGTTGTACCCAGTACCAAAAATCTTCATCCCTGGCAGCCGTACCAGGCGATAAAAGGGAAACTCTGCTAAGGGCTTGTTTCAGTTCTCTTCCGTAAGAACTTTTAAAAATCGAGCTGAAAGCTAAGGTTCCTGCTGCGGCTAAAGAGCTTGTTAAAAATTTTCTACGATTTGTTTTCATACTAAGAAATTTAATTTGAATTAGAAATCCACCTTCTTTGATGGTGGTTATGTTCTTTTTTTGTTATACATAATAATATTATTGGAATATTGGAATTGGCCCCTATTCGAGTCTTTGAAAGTAACAATTTTTCCATTTTTCCATTTTTCCATCATTCCTTGATCACTATTAATAAAGCGCCCAATGGGTGCAATTCAAAGCCACCTTCTTAGAGGGTGGATTTTTACTTAGATTGTATAAAGTTATCAAATCTCCATTGAAAAAGAAAACAGGGGGAAATCTGACTATATTATCATCTAAAAAACGAAATCATATTTAACCTGGAAAAAGAAAGTAAAATTCCCGGTGCTATGAAATTCTTTACAGGAATAAATGCTTCAATAATCTGACGTGACCTGAGTAGGTTTATGTTTTTTTACTGCATATTGTTATATGAAATAAATATCTTTATGGATTCTTTCAGACGGATTTTTTATACAAATGGATAACATCAGAAATTTTTGCATCATTGCTCATATTGATCACGGAAAAAGCACTTTAGCCGACCGTTTACTGGAAAAAACCAACACTCTTTCTGAGCATGAGTTGCAAGACCAGGTATTGGATAATATGGAATTGGAAAGGGAAAGGGGGATTACCATAAAGAGCCATGCCATTCAGATGGAATATCTTTTTGAGGGGCAGAAATATTTTTTAAATCTGATTGATACTCCAGGCCATGTTGATTTTTCATACGAAGTTTCACGTTCAATTGCTGCCTGCGAAGGAGCACTTCTGGTTATTGATGCCAGCCAGGGAATACAGGCACAAACTATCTCAAACCTTTATCTGGCTTTAGAGAACGATCTTGAGATTATTCCGGTTTTGAACAAAATGGATTTGGAAGCTGCACAACCGGAAGAGGTAAAGGATCAGATTGAGGATCTGGTCGGATGCGACAGGGAAGATATTATTGAAGCAAGCGGCAAAACAGGTATGGGTATTGAAAGGATACTGAAGGATATTGTCGAAAAAGTGCCACCACCTGAAGGGGATAAAATGGCTCCGCTTGAGGCATTGATCTTTGATTCAGTTTATAATTCATACCGTGGAATTCATTCTTATTTCAAAATCATTAATGGGGGTATCCGCAAGGGAGATTATGTAAAATTTGTGGCAACTGGTAAAAAATATCACGCCGATGAAATCGGTATCTTGAAATTAAAATTGGAACCACGCGAAGAGTTAGGAACCGGTGATGTCGGTTATATTATTTCGGGTATAAAAACCTCAAAAGAAGTAAAGGTAGGCGATACCATAACTCATGTGGACAATCCGTGTACCGATGCAATTGCAGGATTTAAAAATGTAAAACCCATGGTTTTTGCAGGTATCTATCCCGTTGATGCGGATGATTATGAGGAATTGCGGAATTCGATGGAAAAATTACAGTTAAATGATGCCTCTCTTTCATATGAACCCGAATCCTCTGCAGCACTGGGTTTTGGATTCAGGTGTGGTTTCCTGGGGCTTCTCCATATGGAAATTATTCAGGAACGCCTCGACAGGGAATTTAATATGAATGTAATTACCACAGTTCCCAATGTTTCCTATAAAGTGTATACCCAAAAAGGTGAAGTACTCGAAATTCATAATCCGTCAGGTTTACCAGCGCCTAATTATGTAAACCGTATTGAAGAACCATACATAACCGCCCAGATCATATCTAAATCCGGGTTTATAGGACCGATTATGAATCTTTGCATCGACAAGCGTGGCGTATTGAAAAACCAGGTATATCTTACAAGCGATCGTGTTGAAGTAACTTTCGAAATGCCTTTGGCAGAAATAGTCTTTGATTTTTATGATAAGCTTAAAAGTATCTCAAAAGGATATGCTTCTTTTGATTATTACCAATCAAGCTACCAGACTGCGACCCTGGTTCGTCTGGATATTTTGTTAAACCATGAAATAGTTGATGCATTATCCACTTTGATTCATAAAGATAATGCCTATGGTTTTGGGCGCAGGATATGTGGAAAACTGAAAGATCTTATTCCGCGTCAACAGTTTGATATTGCCATTCAGGCAGCAATTGGGGCAAAGATCATTGCCCGGGAAACGGTGAAAGCCCTACGGAAGGATGTTACAGCAAAGTGTTATGGTGGGGATATAACCCGGAAAAGAAAATTATTGGAAAAACAAAAGAAAGGCAAAAAAAGAATGCGCCAGGTAGGCAACGTGGAAGTACCACAGCAGGCTTTCCTGGCTGTCTTAAAGCTCGATTAAGTAAAAGGACTACTATTATGTTTAACAAAATAAAAATTTTTATATTATGAAAAAAATTGTACGATTTGCCTTATTTCTTATTTTTGTTTTTGTACCTGTGATCACCATTCTGGCACAGGACTGCACCTTTTATTTCCCAACGAAAGAAGGTACGGTTATTAAGACCGATTACTTTGATAAGAAAGGAAAGTTTACCAGCATTACAACTCAAAAAATATTGAAAAAAGAATCTTTTCCGGGTGGATTGTCGGTTACGGTTGAAACCCAGACAGAAATCCCTGGTGAAGATGTTGAACTCCCGAGCAAGGAAATAACCCTTACCTGCAAAGAGGGTAAATTTTATGTCGATATGGATAATTACATGGGGGATGTGAATATGGAGGCTTATGAAAACATGGACATCATTGTTGAAAGTGAAAATGTCACCATCCCGCGAAATCCAAAAGCAGGTGATCTTTTGGGTGATGGGAGTATCACCATGACTATAAAAAATGAAGATATTACCCTGATGACCATAACCGTTAAAATTTATAACAGGAAAGTAGAAGCAATTGAAAAAGTCACAACTCCTGCCGGAACCTTTGAATGCTTTAAGATTTCGTATGATATCGAGACCAAAATGTTACTTACCATAAGGGCGAAAGCTGCTGAATGGTACTCAAAGGATGTGGGTTTGGTAAAAAGTGAATCGTATAATAAAAAGGGGAAACTTAGAGGCTATTCTTTGCTTTCAAGTATTTCGAACTAACCACATACACCTGATTGATACGCTTGCCTGCCTTGGTAGAATTACAGAGCCAGGTTCTATAACCATGTACTGAGGAAGCAGCATGTAATGCAGTCAGGGTCTGATTCAAAGTCATGCCCTGACTATTTTCGTTTAACCCCGACAGGGTTGTGCCAAAGGTATTCTCCTCCCGGGGGATTCCTTTGGAACTATGGAAGAGACCCTGTCGGGGTTGATCCTTTAACAGATCAACTTATATCCCTTCCCATGAACATTGATTATTTCGATCGATGGTTCGTCTTTCAGGTATTTCCGCAATTTGGTAATATATACGTCCATACTTCTGGCGTTAAAGTAATTATCGTCGATCCAGATGGTACGTAATGCAAAATTTCTTTCAAGCACCCTGTTTTTATTAGTACAGAGGAGTTTTAGGAGTTCAGATTCTTTGGTGGTTAGTTTCTGCACTTTTGTGCCATGCGTAAGCAATTGTTTTTTTGTTTCAAATACATAATTGCCCAATTGGAACACATCCCGGGAATCACCATCCAGTCCGTGCTTTGTCCGTCTGAGTATGGCTTCGATTCTGGATAACAATTCCTCCATGCTGAAAGGTTTGGTTATATAATCGTCTGCACCAATTGTAAATCCTTCCAGAACATCCTCCTTGAGTGATTTAGCCGTTAGAAATATAATAGGAATATCGCTGTTTATTAACCTGATTTCTTTGGCAACGGTAAATCCGTCTTTCCCGGGCATCATTATATCCAGAATGCACAGATCAAAGTGTTCTTTGATAAAGCCCTTAAAGGCTTTATTTCCATCTGGATATAATTCAGTTTCATAACCTTTGATGTTAAGATACTCTTTCAGTAATGAGCCCAGATTTTCATCATCCTCAGCTAGCAAAATCCTGGTTTTTATCATGGTTAGAGCCGTTAAAAGGGATATATATCCTAAATGTTGTGCCTTTGTTTAATTGACTGTTAACTGAAATCTTCCCTCCGTGTTCCTCCACTATTTTTTTTACATAACTTAATCCAAGTCCGAACCCTTTGACATTATGAATGTTTCCTGTAGGTACCCGGTAAAATTTATCGAATATTCTTTTTTGATCTTCACTTTTAATACCAATACCATTATCGGTTACAGAGATAAGCAAACCTTTCGTTCCGGTTTCAGTTGAAATGCTTATTTCAGGTTTTTCCCGGCAAAACTTAATGGCATTATCCACTAAGTTAGAAATAATATTGGTAAAATGTATTTCATCGGCTTCAATAAAGGATGGATCGGCGTTTAATTCCAGATGAAACAGGCCATTTTTATTTTTGATCTGGATATCAAAATTGGCGATAACCTTGGTTATTATTATATGTATATCAAGCTCCTTAATTTTCAACTTAATTTTTCCTTTTTCGAAAATAGCCATTTGAAGGACTTTCTCTACCTGGAAACCCAGTCGTTTGCTCTCGTCGTCAATGACTTTTGTGATATGATCAAGGTTTTTATCCTTTGTGTCAATACTCTTGTCTTTCAGCATTTGAGATGCAAGAGAGATTGTAGAAATTGGCGTTTTTAGTTCGTGGGTCATATTATTGACAAAATCGGTTTTCATTTCTGATAATCTCTTTTGCCTGAATATGATATAAAGAGTAGTGAGAAAGATAAGAATGATGAAAAGAATCAGGAAAGCGGAGGATAAACCAATGAATCCAAGGGACTTTATAAAGTAATTTTTCTCTTTTGGGAAATAAAGGGTAATATAATCTTTATTGGAGGTTAGATCATTCGGAAATAGCTGTCGTTGATATATAACAGAATTGGTAAATGTTTTAAATCCACCGGTTTTAAATACGATTTCATTATTTGGTCTTTTTACAGCAAATTCGTAATTAAGATAGAGCCCATTTTCATTTAATTCTTTGCTGATCAATTTGTTTAGTAAATTTTGATTTATTCTTTTCTCAATTACAGGATTTACTTTAATCAGTTTATCAACAATGCTTTCAATAAATAATGATTTATTGGTCAGGTATCTGGAATACCTGTTTTTAAGTTCCTTTTTGGTGATTACTCTTGTTGAGTAAACTTCCCGTTTTGCAATTCCAGGCGCCGGACTAACAATTGTAAAACCAACCGAATCCATTATTTCAACTGATCTGTCCGGCAGATGAATATAGTTTTGTTCCGTTTCATAGAATATGGCATCAGCCTCAATTTTTATTTCACCATAAAGACTATCACGTCCTTTAGAGTATGCACCAATAATAATACGCTTATGGACCGAATCGGATATTTGTGAATTATCAACTTCTCTGATGATCTGATAAATCGTTTCCTGTTTTTCAAGCTCGTTAATAACCGATGTAAGAGCCCGGTTGACCTGTTGACGGAATTGTTGTTCCTTAAGGTTTAAGGAATTCCTGATCCAATAGCTTTGAACAACGATCAGGCTTAGCAAGCCAATCGTCATCACGCCGGCTAATATCCATATGACCTTTCTGCTCATATCAGTACAAAGATAAGTTTACGGCTCTTTCCGCATTAAATTTTTAACAAACTTTAACAATCATTAAGTTTAGTTAACAAAAGTTACATATACTTTTGTTAGTGGAAATTTCCACTGAATCATAAAAAAACCACAATCATGAAAACAGAAAAATGTAAAATGGCATTTCTTTTTACTGCACTCTTTTTATTGGTAAACGTACTTTCCTTTGCCCAGGAAGAGGACATAAAAAATGTTCGCCTAAAGGTTGTCAAAAATAATGAGACGACTCTGGATACTTCTTTTGTTATGGATACGGACAAAGAAGCGCTACATAAGAAAATACATGAGTTAACCGGTATAGAACTGAAACATGGCAAACATGGATACAAATATATGACTTTTTTTGATGAAGATAAGGAGTGTGAAGATCTGGATTCCCTGATGGCTAAAAAAGAAAAACTGGCTGCTATCCATAAGGAAATGTTTGATGAAATGGAAATTGAGATAGACAAAGATGATTTTGTATGGATTGGGAAAGATGCAGGAGTTATTATGGTTATTGAGGATGATGATACGGTAAAAATAAAGAAACATAAGAAAATCGTTAAACCGGGAGAAGAGTCTGAGGTTAAGATAATAAAAAAAGGAGATCATGAATTCATTATTATAGATGAAGAGGGCGAAAAATGGATTGAAAAGGATAAAGGCGGAGATTATTTTATTAAAAAGATAAAATCAGGTGAAGAAGGAGAGTATGTGATCATGAAGAAAAAAGGAGGAAAGGTTTTTATTTTTTCTGATTATGAAGCCGAGCATCTTGATAGAATATATGTAACAAAAGGGGATAAAAAGAGAACTTATATTATTACAAAAGAGCATAAAAGCAGAGATGGAAAACATACCATTGTAAAGGAGGATATTGATGTTATTGATGATGGGGAGATGATAAAAATTATTGTTGAGAAAGATGAAGATGGCACAATTATTGAGAAGAAAATAAATATAATGAAAGTTAAAGAGGAGGGGGAAGAAATTGAAGTGATCATTGAAATTGAAGAAGGTAAAGAAAAAAAAGAAGGACAGGAAAAGGAAATTGAAAAAGTTATCAAGAAGAAAAAAGAAAAGAAAGAAAGCCATGAATGCTAAATAGTTGTGTTTTTTTATAGTTAGGTTTAATTTTAGGGTTTATTAGAAAGAGGGACGGTGAAAGCCGTCCTTTTTTTTATTGAAAAAGGAGTCTTTGTCGCGATTTTAAGGTTGTTGGATCAATTTTAAAAGAGGTGCTGATTTTTTCTGTTTCTTTCAGGGTGTTGATTATTTTTTCCTGATCCTTTTCAGAAATGTCTCCCAGTATTTGTAATAAATAGTCTATATTTTTGATTTCTTCAATAAGAAATCCATTGTCACACCGGTTTGAAATTAAATTATACGACAAACTTCTTTCATCATTTTCAAATGAATAAATTGAAAATTCCTGGTTTTCCCCAAGTTTTTTGTTAAAGATTTGCAGGTTCCTGACTTTACGGAGACCAAGACCCAATTTACGGTTAATTAACCAGCTTATATGGTAATCGTTTTCATGTGAAGAAATCCCGATCAACAAAAATGAATAATCTGGTTCATAAATTAGTTTGTGAGATTTTTTTTTCACTTTACTCTATTCTTAAGGTTTTGAAGAGCTATTTCCGCAGCATTTTGTTCAGCTTCCTTTTTTGATGAACCTTCTCCGGTGCCTGCTACCTGATTATCAATAAAAAGTTCGGAAACAAAAGGAGTTAATTTATTTTGCATATGCGGATTCTTAAAAGTATGAAAAACAAATTCTTTCTTGTTTTTTTGTACCCATTCAATTATGGCACTTTTGTAGTCTGTTTCTGTTTTTTCAATTTCAGAGAGGTTAATGTAGGATTTTACTATTTTCCGTATAAGAAAACGCTGTGTTTTTTTATATCCTCTATCCAGGTATATAGCTCCAATAAGTGCTTCGAATGCTCCTCCCATTATATTTTTTGCCGGGTCATTTTGATTATTTTCAGAAGCCAAAAATGTATTCAATCCAATTTTCAGGGCGATGGTATTCAGTTGTTCCCTGTTCACTATTTTTGATCTGGTTTTTGTCAGGAATCCTTCCTTTTCGTGGGGGTAATGGTTGAACAGGTAATCGGAAATTACTGCATCGAGAATAGCATCTCCCAGGTATTCAAGTCGTTCGTTGTTTACGATCGAACCATCGGGAAGTCTTATCGAGGCTGATTTAGGGATAAATGCCAACTGAAATAACCGGTATTGTTTTGGTCTGAAACCAAGAAGGCGCCTCAGACGGAATCGGATTTTCCCTTTTTTAGGGAAATAGAGGTTCAATGGTAATGAGTAGTATTCCAACACCAATTAAAAAGCTTAAATTACCTGCTGCGATAATAAGGTTAACCCGCAAGCAGGATTAGTTCCCTAGTTTCCTGAATATTACGCTGGCGTTATGTCCTCCAAAGCCAAAAGTATTGCTTAATGCAGAGTTCACTTCCTTTTCTTGTGCCTTATTAAATGTGAAGTTTAATTTATTGTCAATCTTAGGATCTTCTGTAGTAAAGTTTATGGTAGGAGGAATGGTATTATGAGCCATAGCAAGCAATGAAGTAATTGCTTCAACTGCACCGGCAGCACCCAATAAGTGGCCGGTCATCGATTTTGTTGAACTGATATTTAGTTTGTAAGCATGGTCTCCAAAAACTTTCAGGATGGCAAGAGCCTCAGAAATATCTCCGAGAGGAGTTGCAGTTCCGTGCACATTTATATAGTCAATTTCATCAGGTTTCATTTGCGCATCTTCAAGTGTGACTTCCATGACTTTTGAAGCGCCCAAGCCTTCAGGATGAGGAGCTGTAAGGTGATAGGCATCAGCAGTCATTCCCCCCCCGACTAATTCTGCATATATTTTTGCCCCCCGTTTAGTGGCGTGCTCAAGGTTTTCAAGGATAATTGCACCCGCTCCCTCTGCCATTACAAAACCATCCCGTGTAGCATCAAACGGACGTGAAGCTGTTTTATATTCATCGTTTCGGGTAGAAATGGCTTGCATTGAATTAAAACCTCCCATGCCTGCTGGGTTTATTGCTGCTTCCGATCCGCCGGTAATGAAAACATCAGCTTTCCCTAACCGGATGTAGTTAAATGCGTTAATTAAAGCATGGGTAGATGTTGCGCAAGCTGATACAATGCCATAGTTTATACCACGAAAACCATATTTCATTGAAATATGGCCTGCGGCGATATCAGAAATCATTTTCGGAATAAAGAAAGGGCTGAAACGAGGTGTACCATCCCCGCTTACAAAGCCGCTGACTTCATCTAAGAAAGTGTCAATACCTCCGATTCCCGACCCGTAAATTACACCTGCTTTGTCTTGATCGATTTTTTCAAGGTCAAGCCCTGAATCCTTCATGGCCTCATCTACCGAAACAAGTGCCAGTTGGGAATACCGGTCGAGTTTTCGAAGCTCTTTTCGGTCAAAATGATTTTTTGGATCGAAGTTTTTTACTTCACAAGCGAATCTTGTCTTAAATTTTTCCGTATCAAAATGTGTAATAAGTTCAGAACCACTTACTCCGTTTTTCAAACCTTCCCAGGTTGCAGGGATATTATTCCCCAGCGGAGTAATTGCTCCTATCCCAGTAACAACTACCCGTTTTAATTCCATAAGAAAAAAATAAGATCAGATTTGCTATTATTCTACTTGGCGATCTCTTCGATATATTTAATAGCTTCGCCTACAGTGGAGATGTTTTCGGCTTGATCGTCAGGAATACCCATGTTGAATTCCTTTTCGAATTCCATGATCAACTCGACCGTGTCAAGAGAGTCAGCACCCAAGTCGTTTGTGAAACTGGCTTCGGGTGTAACTTCGCTTTCATCAACTCCTAATTTGTCAACAATGATTGCTGTAACTCTTGATGCGATATCAGACATAGTCCTAAATTTTTAATGAATACTAAATTTTACCTTTAAAAAATATACGTGCAAAGAAATACATTTAATAATATAATTCAAACAAAAATAATTGTTTTTCGTTTTTTTTCGTTTTTTTTTTATCCTGATTTATTTATAAATTTAAATGGTTGAGGAAATGCAATTTGGACGTCAGGTTTTATAAACTTGTTATCATATTAATATCCACGACTATACATGAAAAGAATTGCCATTTTTGCCTCCGGATCAGGGACAAATGCTGAAAATATTGTTGAATATTTCAAGCCAAACCCGAGTATCGATGTTTGTTTAATTTTATCCAATAAAAGCGATGCTTATGTATTGGAACGAGCCAGAAAATTGAACGTTCGTACTTATGTATTTGGACGTCAGGAATTTTATCAATCAGATGAGGTGGTTAATATACTTTATAAATATCAGGTTGATTTTGTGATTTTAGCCGGCTTTTTATGGCTGGTTCCGGATAATATCCTGAAAAAATATAATAACCGGATTATTAATATTCATCCTGCTTTGTTACCGAAATATGGAGGGAAAGGGATGTACGGTAAACGTGTACATGAAGCCGTTCTTGAAAATAATGAGAAAGAATCCGGAATATCCGTTCATCTTGTTAATGAAGTTTATGATGCAGGTGATGTTGTTTTTCAGACGAAATGCAGTGTTGAACCGGATGATACACCCGAAAGCCTAGCGGAGAGAGTACATAAGTTGGAGTATGAATTTTATCCAAAGGTTATTGAAGATCTACTGAACGGTATTGATTAAGGTTAACATTACATTTTTAATCTTATTGAATTTTGCAAGGTTTTCTTTTTTTACCGGGTTGACAGGAGGGGCTTTTACTTTAAGCGGATCAATGGGATGACCGTTTTTATAGAATCTGAAATCCAGATGAGGTCCTGTTGAAAGTCCTGTGCTTCCAACATATCCGATTATATCTCCTTGTTTAACATATTTTCCTGATTTAACCCCCTTACCATACCTGCTCAAGTGCAGGTAAGCCGTAGTATACACACTATTGTGTTTTATTTTCACCATTCTTCCGGCTTCACCGTTCCAGCCGGTTTTTATGATTTTTCCATCACCGATTGCATGAACAGGTGTGCCGATAGGGGCAGCATAATCAACACCCAAATGAGGACGCCGAATTTTTAGAATAGGGTGCATTCGGCTATAGGAGTACCTCGAACTGATCCTGGAGAACCGTAATGGGGCTTTCAGAAAAGCTTTTCTCAAACTATTGCCATTCTGGTCGTAAAAACTTTCACTTCCATCCTGGATAAACGGTATGGCATAAAAATCTTCTCCTGCATGGTTAAAATAAGCAGTATAAATTTTACCCAATCCAAAAGATGTGCTATCAACAAACTGTTCTTCATATATGACTTTAAAAAAATCATCTTGCTGTAGACCGAAAAAATCAATACTCCAGGCAAATATGTCAGATAACTCATTGACTAATAATGGGTTAATGTTTTGATCTGTAATGGTTTGCCAAAGAGATGTTTGAATAACTCCTGTCGCTGTTTTTTGCACGGAAGTTATTTCCCGTTCATTTTTTAATACGTAAACAGGAGCCTGTACTTTAAAAATAAAATACTCAGTTGGCGAATGTTCATAAACAAGATACTGAAGATTATTAATGGAATCTTTATCAAAAAAAAGAGTATATTGATTACCTCGTCTTATCTTTCTCAGGTTAATTACTTGTTGAGCCTTTTCCACGAGAACATTGATCGTTTGGGATGAAACATCATTATCCCGAAGAAGATCCGATATATTTTGATTTCTTCTGATCGTTCCCTCAAGCACATTTAAAGAATCATAGGAAATACCATATTTTGTATGAACAGCTTTTTGCGCTGTAATACTGTCTGTCGGTAATAACTGGCTATGAGTACCGGTAGTTTTTCTACAGGCAGGGCTAATAGATAACAGTATTCCCGGAAACAACAGAAACAAAATATATCCAATTTTTTTATCCAATTTTTTTATTTAATCGACATTACAAACAAACACAAAAAAGTTCTGTAATTATTCCCTGATAATGTTAGCCTGAAATTTCAATTTTACAGGAAGACCTTTACCAGGAGCAATTAAAAAATTTGTTACAGTATAAGGAAGTTCAATGTTTTTAGTGCCTTTCAATCTTTCTGACTTACACTGAACTCTGAGCAAACTTGTTTTATGAGCAGTAAGAGTTACCTTTTTCTGCATAACAATATTGTTTTCATTCACTCTGGCTTCCAATTCCAGATCAATATCTGAATAATTATGAATCCGGATATTCTTCCACTGATTTTCCTTTATTGTGATTTCCCGGTTCATAATTTTGATTGAACCATAAAAAACGGGTGATAAATATTGTTCTTCACCAATAAGCAGGTTGTTGTAATAAACGGCTGTTCTCCTGTTAAGAAGTGCTTCTTTAATTGCTTCTTTCGTTCTTGTTTTAGCAAAAGCAAGGGTGATAGGGCGGTGTTCACCTTTATGTATATTATAGTTAAGATTCACAGGATCATGTATATCGGAAGTTCCGATCATAGTAATATTTTTATCAATACACCATTGATGTGCCTTTGAATAGTATGAACTTGAATTCACAATTTCCATTCCTTTTACCCATCCTTTTTGAAAAATTTCTGTATGTTCATCGTACCAGACGGGAATTTCATCGGGTTGTCGCCATCCCGGGTGGTTCCAGATTATAAATGCATCCTGGTTAACCGCAGCGATAATTGCTTCTCTCCAGTCTTCAACATCTAATGGATTAACATTCTTAAGAAACAAGGCATTAAAATGACCGGGTGGCATATCCCTTGTAATTTCAGCTCCCCTGATCAATAGCAAACCGAGTTCTTCTGATTTTGGAAGAGCAATTTCATAACTACGGTTATGATTAGTTGGCAGATCATCCTTATGGGGCTGATATTCAATGTGATCTGTAATGCTGATGACATCAAGTCCTTCTCTCCATGCTTCTTCTGGTCTGACTGTTGGCCATACATTACCATCAGAAAAAACAGTGTGAATATGAAAATCACATTTTAGTGTTAAGTATCCCGGAATGTCAGGGAACACAATTTCATCTCTTACACGTATCTGTGATATGGCAAAGTATGATATTGCCAGAAAAAACAGTACAAGCGCTAATCTTCTGTATAAACGATATTCAGTTCTCATAAATTTAGTATTTGATTTTTATTGACCACTATAACATTATGGCTTCCAATTCAAACTAAAATTCAAACCAATGGGTCTAACTCGTCTGACCACTAAGATGATCAAATTTATTACTATATCTCATTATTAGTATAATATTTTAAATGTAATCATAAAGTTAAATAGTGGTAGTGGTCTGACGAATATCTGACCACTAAGATGATCAAATTTATTACTATATCTCATTATTAGTATAATATTTTAAATGTAATCATAAAGTTAAATAGTGGTAGTGGTCTGACGAATATCTGACCACTAAGATGATCAAATTTATTACTATATCTCATTATTAGTATAATATTTTAAATGTAATCATAAAGTTAAATAGTGGTAGTGGTCTGACGAATATCTGACCACTAAGATGATCAAATTTATTACTATATCTCATTATTAGTATAATATTTTAAATGTAATCATAAAGTTAAATAGTGGTAGTGGTCTGACGAATATCTGACCACTAAGATGATCAAATTTATTACTATATCTCATTATTAGTATAATATT
>CAZEWS010000051.1:0-7511 GCA_964515985.1 uncultured Rikenellaceae bacterium
GTATCGTAAGGGCAATGTAAACGCAAAGACCGATCCCCGCTTAATATTGGGTCCAACCCAGATCTTACCGCCCATTAATTCAACCAATCCCTTTACTATGGCAAGTCCTAATCCCAATCCCCTGTTGTCTGTCGTTGGCGGACCATCTTGCTTTCTGAAGGAATCAAACACATTTTGTTGTTCATCCATACTTATTCCCCTGCCTGTATCTTTAACAAAAAACCGAATGGTTTCGGTATTGTCAAGAGAATAGCCAAATTCGATCACTCCTTTTTCGGTAAATTTCAGGGCATTGTGTAAAAGATTGGACATTACTTGTTTAAGGCGCAGAGGATCTGTCAGAACAACAGGGTCACCCCTTCTTAAAGGTTTATTCATTAATAACGCCACACTATGTTTCTCCTGAATGTGCTTCTCCCTGTTAAATACAAAATATAACTCATCGAACAATTCATTCAGTGAACATTTCTCTTTATGGATCTCAATCTGGCCGGCTTCAAGCATAGCCAAATCGATCAGTCTCTCGATCAAATTCAGCAGGCTCTCGCTGCTGCTGTTTATGTATTGAAGATACAGATCCTTCTGATCCTGGGTAAGTTCATCATGAACCAGCAAATTTGAGAATCCGATAATCGAATTCATGGGAGTCCTGATCTCATGAGATATGTGCGTCAGAAAAACCGATTTAATTCTCTCCAGCTCATTTTCCTTTTTCTGCAGCAGGTTTTCCAGCTTTTTAATCCTTTTTTCCAACTCTTTAAATGACTGCTTTTTCTCCATGATTTTTTCCTCCTGTTATAAATTAATCCTCTTGATAATTCAAACCGGTTTGTTCTCAAGCAATAATGATTTACTCTGACATTCCCATAAAGGGATCAGTTTGCAGCGGAACCGCTTTGCTGCAATTCATAAATTAACCGGGTACTTGGTTTACTTAATCTTTTTAAGTATTTTTTTGGCTTTGTCTTTATTCAACGAATTACCGGAAGCTATTTTTGCAAATTGCTCAATGGCTTTATCCGTATTATCCGTTTTTATATAACAGAAACCAATATACCATTCGGCATGTTCAATAAACAGGTTATCGTTATGGTTAATAATCTTACGGAAAGAAGCGCCTGCTTCTTCATATTCTTTAAGTTCCATATTGGATACACCTGTCATTAAATTAGCCTCCATGCGCGATTGATCAAGATCAAGCACTTCTTCAAATAAAACAAGAGCCTTTTCATAATCCTCATTCTGATACGCGGTTAATGCGTTCCGGTACATTTTATCGATTTCACCGGAACCCGATCTTACATTTAACGGTTTATATGTCTCATAATATTTGTCAAATATTCTGTCATAACTGATGCGGTTTCCGGTAAAATTGCCGGTTAACACGGCAATTGTGATAAGCAGTACAACGGATGCTGCCGCAATACGGACCAATTTACCGTGAACAAGCTTACTTGCCATGTTCCTTTCCTGAACGGGCTCGAGGGACCGGTGAATGACCTTCAGTTGTACACGAAGGTCAAGCACTTCTTTTTCCGCAAGCGCTGCATTGATTTCTCTTTGGAGCTGCAGTTCCTTTCTGAGTTCCGGACTTGAATCCAGTTCTTTTTCAAGCGTCTGTAACTCCAAACCATTCAGATCACTATCCAGGTACCTGTCAATGATCCTTGTGTAGTTTTTCTTTTTATCCATAATATTTATAATTTGGTTTTTTAATTTACTTTATGCATAAGTTCTCTGTGTTGATTATTGATAATACTTCATTTTAACAGTAAAATACAATACCATTTTTTACAAAGGGTTACTTAAGGAGAATGACCGTCTTCCAAAACAGCAGCACAAGCAACAGCACAAACCCAGTCATCTAAACATGATGTAATTGCACATTAAATACATTCCATCCAAGCTTCCGTATCAGCGTTTGCCTTAGCACTTTTTATTGTGCTTTTTTAAATTTTTACGTTTTGGAATAATTTAGTTTTGTTTGCTTTGTTTTAACCTTCTTCCGGAAATGTGGGCGGGTCATCGCCGGGATCCTGTTCACCGGGTAATTCTCTGTCTCCGCCGCGGATGATGAACAAATCATTAACGCTTAATTTTGAATCGTTGAATTTCTCAAAAAAATTCGTCTGCCTGATAAAAATTTCTTTTGTTTTCATGACTTAATAAAGTTTTAGTTAAACATTTGATTGATTTGAAAAAAAAATATTTCGATTTATTAAATTAAACTGACTAAATCCATTCCTTAATCCGGAAAAACCGCAAAAGGTTATACTGTTTTTTCAACTTTTTTTCAACAAAAGTGTAATTTATATTCATTCTAAATATTAATTGCTGATAATCTGCGACTTAGCAATTTGTCCGTTTCTATGATAATCGGACTAAATTCTTCCATTATTTCCTGAAAACGAGAAATTTTATATGTTTTACAACATATTCTAAATAAGCCATTCTTGAAAAATTTAATAATCCACGAATAACGATAGAAAAAGATTTAAAAAGCCTAATTTTGAAAAGCTAATTAGAGCTTGTGCGTAAACTATTGAAAACCAAAATCAGAAGAATCCTTGGCATTCATATCCACCATAGAAAAAAATAAAAAGGATATATTTCCCCTGTTAATATTCGTTTGGATATTATTATGTATGGTTTACCCTTCCAGTGCCAGTGAATTCTTCTCCTCCGGTCAACAGGATACTGACAGCCTGTACCGTTTAGCCGATTCATTGCTTAACAAAAGGGAATATGAAGCATCAGATAAATTCTTCAAACAGGCGCAGGAAATTTACGCGATGGAGAAAAACCGGCGTTATTATGTTTCCTGCCTGGTTAAAAGAGCCCGGGTTACGTATAACCTTGGTTACAGTCAGGAAGCCTGGGAAATCCTCAGCCGGATTGAGGAAGCATTTAACAGATATAACATCAGCCGGGAAGATACCTTATACTCCAATTTTTTAAACCGGAAAGGGTATTTCTTACTTCTTAAGGACGAACTTAACCTAGCAAAGGATTGTTATCTCGAATCAGCCCGTATCCGTGAAAAGCTTGAAATTTACGATTATCCGCTCTCTTATGCTTACAGCAACCTGGGGCATATATATAATCAAACCGGTGATATTACACGGGCAGAAAAATATTTTAGAAAAACCCTTGAAATCAGGGAAAGGATACTGAAACCCGGTGATCTCAGGTTAGCCTCACCATCATATAATTTGGGAGCCATACTAACAACACTTGCCAGGTATAAAGAAGCGGAACAGTTTTTAGAGAAAGCAAAAAATATATATATCCGGGAGTATGGTGAAAATCACTTTGTTGGACATGTTTATAACAATCTGGGAATCATTTATAACAAAAGGGGAGATTATTCAAAAGCTTTGAGTTATTTCGAAAGGGCAATCCAACTGTCAATTAAAATTCCCGATATATACAAAAATGTTATAACAAGCACCTATAATAACCTTGGATTAATTTATCAAAAATTAAAAGATTATGATAAGTCACAGGATTGGTTTCTAAAAAGTGCGGAATTCAGTTCAACGTATGCTCCCGGTAAATTGGGGCCAACCTATATTAGAGTAGCTGATAATTATACATATCTTGGGAATTATCAATTGGCTGAAAAGTACTATCAAAAAGCTATTCATCAAACAATCATGATCTATAGTAAGAATCGTTTAAACCTGGCAAGAGCTTATTTGAATTTCGGACTGTTTTACACTAATCAGCAAGATTACGAAAAGGGACTCGACCTGTACCAAAAAGCCCTGACTTTGTATATTAAACTATACGGGCCAAAACATCCCAAAACATCACGTTGTTTATTTAATATTGCATTGTCGTATAAGCTGCAGCACAACCCTGACTCGGCACTTTATTATATTCAAAAATCCATTATTGCGGTTGTCGATGATTTCAATGATGAAGATATTTATTCAAATCCGGCATTGAATAATGTCTATTCTTATCTCAGGCTGTTAAGCAGCTTGAAGAGCAAGGCTGATATTCTGCTGGAAATGTCGGGGAAAGAGAATCATAACCTTGAAACCCTTAAACTAAGATTCTCCACGCTGGAATCAGCGATAAGTGTTATTGAAAAACTAAGGCTGGAATTTGAAACGGAAGAAAGTAAATTGTTCCTATCTGAGAATGAGAGAGATACATACAATGTAATTATCCAAACAGCGCTTCGTCTGTATAAATCCACTCAAAATGAGGAATTCAAAGAAAAGGCATATGAATATACCGAAAAGAGTAAATCGGCTATTTTGCTGTCTGCTCTAAGAGGTGTTGAGGCGAGGCGATTCGGAGGGATTCCGGAGAACCTGCTCAGGGAAGAAATTGAAATTAAAAAGGACCTTAGCATTTTCAAAGAGAATTTATTCGAAGAAAAAAAACCGGAAAATCCGGATTCTGCCAAAGTTAAATTGTATGAGAATTATGTCTTTACATTAACAAACAGGTATGACTCAATTCTTAACACCTTCGAGCAGGATTATCCTGATTACTTTGCCCTTAAATTTAACACGGCAGTAGTCGGCCCGAAAGAACTATCCCACCACCTGAAGAAAAAAGACGCACTTTTGGAATTCAGCATTTCCGATTCCTCCCTGGTAACCTTTCTTATCACCAGGGACAGATTTCTTGTACACCATACAACAATCGATAGTTTGTTCTGGTTCGACCTGCGTTCCATCCGTACAAATACTTCAACCCGTAATTTCGAAAACGGCGTAAAACTGGACTACACCCGCTTTATCCACGCATCACATAATTTATATCAACTTTTATTAAAGCCTTTCGAGGAATACCTGAACAATAAAAACCTGATCATTGTACCGGATGAGATACTGGCTTATATCCCTTTTGAAATCCTGCTAACTCATTTACCGGTTTATAAAGGTTCAGAATATCACGATCTGCCTTACCTCGTTAAGGATAACCCGGTTTCTTATTCTTATTCTGCCACGTTGTTATTAGATAATTCCCGGGGAAAAAAATCCTTATCCAACAAAGTTTTGGCATTCGCACCAGGATATGAAGAGCCACCGGAGATGTCTGAAAACCTTTTTTTAACCCGTCAGGAGTACAGGAATAAGCTTTATCCCTTGCCTTACGTTGAGGATGAAATAAAATCAATTAAAAAACTGACCAGAGGAAAAGTACTAATGGGCGAAAATGCTACAGAATCCAATTTTAAAGCGCTTTCATCAGAATATGATATCCTTCACCTGGCCATGCACACACTCATTGACGATGAAAATCCATTGTATTCCAAACTCGCTTTCACTTATATACCCGGTGATACTCTGGAAGACGGATTTTTAAACGCTATTGAAATTTATAACCTTTCGTTAAAAGCCCGGCTTACGGTATTAAGTTCCTGTAGCAGTGGTTTTGGGAAATTTCAAAAAGGAGAAGGAATAATGAGTCTTGCCCGCAGTTTTATGTATGCCGGGTGTCCGAGTATTGTTATGACATTATGGGAGGTTGAAGACCAATCCGGAGCTGAAATAATGAGTAAATTCTACTATTATCTGAAAAAAGGGTATTCAAAAGACAAAGCGCTTAGAAAGGCAAAGCTGAAGTTTCTCAAAAAGACAGGTATGCTTAAATCTCATCCGTATTTTTGGTCTCCGTATATTAGCATTGGTGACTCTTCCGGGATATATATAAGCCGTTTGTCCAGATGGTTATTTATCGGGTTTTTTATTCTGCTGTTTGTTTTTGTTCCGGCAAGTATCCGGCTGCGAAAAATTATTCTGAAATCAGGGAATCTCTGAACCGGGGATCTTTTTTAAGGCTTTCAATTAATTTTTCTTTACACTTGAATTTTATGAATTTAGTATATAATGTGCTTTTAGTTCCTATTATTTCGGTGATCTCTTCCATTGATGCGCCATCATAAAATAAGGTCAGGATTTGACGGCAATTTTTATTGAGACGCAATACATGTTCCTGGATGAGCTTTTTCTTTTCGAGATCACCATCCTCCGGTAAATATTTTACATCCAGTTCATCCATTTTTTTTGGTTCCAGATTATCTTTCCTTAATAATTTCTTTATATCCAGTTCCTTTAGCCATAATATCCGGCAAACGGAGTAAATATAGGTTTTAAAACTGCAATCCAGGGAAAGTTGCCCTTCTTCCACTTTACGATAAATCATAATAATGGTTTCCTGAAATATATCTTCTGCATCCTGTTTATTTCCACTGTTATTCAGAATATATTTTTTAATGAAAGGATAATATTCCTTGTAAACAAATGTTAGAATATCATTATTCTTGTCTCGAATTCCATCCAGAATTTCCTCAGCGGTTAAATGTTTCACTTGGAAAAAAATTATCCCTTACTGGTAAAATTTCACTAAGATAGTCGATTTGTGACATTATTTCATCATTTTTATTTTATGTAAAACTCAATCATTCGTTTAATCGCTCTTTGACAAACCGGACAAAATCCCGGGGCTATATTGCTCTTCATCCTGCAATTATAATAAGGCCGGTAAACACCTTTTGTAACATAACCTCCCCCTTCAAATACCCCTACCACATCAAAATATACTGAATCGGGAGGCGTGGGAACAGGTACGCTTTTTTCGATCATATCTTTCCATTTACTATCAAAATCTTTTAAAGTGGTTAGGTTTGGTTCCCAAGGTTCCCGGTCAAGAGGATAAAAATCTTCATACGCAACACCGGATGAGTAATACTCATCACCAAGACCCGCAAATCCATGTCCGAATTCATGGGTCAAAACTTCAGGAGTTAACTCATGACCGGAGGTACATGCGGTATAATGATTAAAAATACCACCCCCGCCATACCTGGGACTGTTGATCAATACGTAGATCTGATCATAAGGGACATTTGCAGCAATATCTCTTGTCGATTTAACATCATATGTTGTTAAGTAACGGGCAACATCGAAAGTGAAATAACCGGAATTAACAACCGTGTTATTATAAATTCCCTCCCCTGGAATATCCGGGCCTGAGTCTTCCGACACAGATCCAACCGCCCAAATGTTAAATTTGTTTCTATATTGATCAAATGGCGAAGTATTCAATAAATATTCAGAAACCCTTTTAACATCTTCCCTGAACTTATCCATTTCTTCTTTCTTATAACCTTCGGCAACAAAAGCAATGTCTACATTCACGGAAGGATCTCCGGAATCAACAATTTTTGTAACCTCACAAAATTTTGGATTTTCACGAATGATAAAATAATCATCCGGGTCGATCTCCAAACTATACAGCGGAGCAAAAGTTCCTTCTTTATTGCGTTTGAACAAATCAAACGAAACCGGATGTTTAGGAAAAGGCACGGTTGTTGTTTGGTAAAAACCCCTGCTTAATTTCTTGGCTTCGTCTGTAGTTTGCCATTCCTGGAATAAGGTACAAAAACCCCTGGAGTAGATCAATTTTTCGGTTTCAAGGTCTTTTACCCTGACCTCAAATTCACCATATCCAAAAGGATCAATCAGATTCTTCCTGGAGCCTCCCCA
>CAZEWS010000051.1:7521-10421 GCA_964515985.1 uncultured Rikenellaceae bacterium
GCTTCATCTGACTCAGATAGATTCCCGTATGTGTTGCATCACCTGCAAGGATATAATCAACACGCAAGGTTTTGGGTATAAAATAATCATCAAAATTAACCTGTGCATGAAGGGTTCCTGTATATAAACAGAAACCGATGATTGTAGCAATATACTTCATAGTATTTATTTTAAGTGATGAAAAAAATGACTAAAATGAAAAGAAATTGAAAAATAAGAAAATTATTATTCAAAAATTAAGTGTATTCTGAATTTTAGGCATTTTAGGCATTTCTTTTTTTTAGGTATTTAGAATTCCCAATGTAACAAAATAAAAACTAATTTTGCCTTCAGGATTGTTTTGTTGTTTTGTTGTCAGGTGTTTCCACCTGACAATAAACTGCCTGATAAACAATAATTTTTTCAAAATATTATGGAATCAACATTGGGTTCACAATTCACAGAATGGTTAATCAGTTTGGGAATGACCGGTAACCTGGCCGCATTCATCAAAACTGTCATTTTCCTGCTGATTGTTATTTTTCTTAGCTTTTTAGCCAATTATATTGCTAAAAAGGTCATTGTATCGATCATAACTCTTTTTATTAAGAGAACAAAAACAAAATTGGATGATGTTTTCGTGGAAAATAAGGTATTTAACCGGTTGTCGCATTTTGCGCCCGCACTGGTTATATTTTATTCCGCCGGTCTCACCTTTGAAGAGTATCCGTCATTCATCGAACTGATCCGGAACGGAGCTTACATTTACATGATCCTCATTGGATTGCTGGTGCTTGATTCATTCATCAATGCCCTTCATACTATTTACAACTACCTGCCCATATCAAAAGACCGGCATATCAAAGGCTTTGTACAAGTTGCAAAAATAATCGTGTATTTTATCGGCATCATGCTGATCATCTCAGTGGTTTTTAATACGGATTTAAGCAAACTCTTAACCGGTTTAGGGGCAATGGCTGCCGTGCTCATGTTTATATTTAAAGACACCATCCTGGGGTTTATTGCAAGCATCCAGCTATCAGCCAACAATATGGTAAAACCGGGAGATTGGATTGAAATGCCAAAGTACCATGCTGACGGAACCGTACAGGAAATTAACCTGAATACGGTAAAAGTCCAGAATTGGGACAAAACAATAAGTACCATCCCTACCTATGCCCTGGTGTCCGACGCTTTTAATAACTGGAAAGGAATGGAAGAATCAGGAGGCAGAAGGATCAAACGATCCATTAGCATTGATATGAAAAGTGTTAAATTTTGTACTCCTGAAATGCTTACGAAGTTTAAGAAAATTCATGTTTTGATAGACTATATTGAATCCAAAGAAAAGGAACTGACCGAATACAACAAGAAGCTAAATATTGATGAATCGGTAAAAGTGAACGGAAGAAGACTAACCAATCTCGGAATTTTCAGGAAATATGTAGAAAGATATCTTATCAATCATCCCAAGATCCACAACGATATGACATTTCTGGTCAGGCACCTTCAGCCAACCGACAGGGGGATTCCAATGGAGATTTATGTATTTAGCAACGACCAGAAGTGGGCAAACTATGAAGCAATCCAGGCTGATATTTTTGATCACATTCTTGCCGTTATTCCTGAATTTGACCTGAAAGTATTCCAGAATCCAACCGGTGATGATTTTCAGAAACTGGCTAAATAATCTGAATTAGTCAGGGTTTGACTTGGAGTCTCGCCCTGTGAAATACAAAGTATTCCGACAAGTCGGAATATTTCACAGGGCAAGCCCTGACTGTTTTCTTAACACCCGTCCGACCGCTTCGAGCGGGCTGACGGATATAAATCAATCTCTCCGTGGTTCTCTGTGTACTTAACACCCGTCCGACCGCTTCGAGCGGTCCGACGGATATAAATTAGCCGGATAGATTCCTTTGCCTTACAGCTTCATAAACCATAATAGCCGCTGCAACCGAAACATTCAACGATTCAATTTTACCTGACAATGGTATTTTTGCTTTTTTATCCGACTTTTCCAACAATTCATTACAAACTCCTTTATCTTCAGAACCCAAAACAATGGCCGTAGGAGGTGTGAAATCAACTTTATAATATAAAGTTGCAGATCTTTCTGTAGCTGAAACGATCTGTAAACCACTTTCCCTGAGAAATTGTACAGTTTTTATCAAATTCCGGCTCCGGCAAATGGGTATATTATACAAGGCCCCGGCAGAAGTTTTTATTGCATCAGCATTAATTTGTGCCGATCCCTTTTCGGGAATGATGATACCATGTAAACCTGCACATTCGGCAGTACGCGCTATAGCCCCAAAATTTCTGACATCGGTAATTCCATCCAGGATAAAAATCAATGGGCTTATCCCTTCTTCATACAATCCGGGTATAATTTGCTCAATATCCTTATATTCAATAAGTGAAAGGAAAGCTATAATTCCCTGGTGGTTCTTCCGGGTGATTTTATTGATCTTCTCAACAGGTACCCACTGATACGGGATTTTTCTCCTCCGGGCTAAAATCAAAATTTCATCAAGTATTTTCCCCCTGGCACCCTGTTTTATCAGTATTTTCTCAATCTCCTCTCCAGACCTGATCGCTTCAATAATGGAATGATACCCGAATATAATTTCTGATTTGTACTTGCCCATTGCCTATCTGGTCTCTTGTTCATCCATATCGAAAACTTTACCGCTTTTCCAGGAACTAACAGCATCTTCCCAACGTGTATACACTTCCTCTCCTCTGACCAGGCGATATTCATTCTCTGTAAAAGAACTGTTTACCTTCCGGAAAGTAAATGATATTTTATCGGATTTCTTTTTCTTACCATAGGACCAGACTTCCTCCTTGTCATTTTTGAAAAGAATATCGGGTGGCCCATACACAATATAGATCATACCCCGGTCGGTCTTCCAGCC
>CAZEWS010000051.1:10472-14990 GCA_964515985.1 uncultured Rikenellaceae bacterium
GCATAAAACACCCTGTTGTAGTAAATCCGAATTAATTCCCTTGCCTTATCAATGTTTCCGGCAACGTTAATCCAAAAATTATCGACAACCAGTTTGGGATTGGAGCGATTTCGTATACCCCTCATTTCATTTGCTGAAAGTATGTATTTCAGTGGTTCGATCATTTGTTCCGGCGTCTTAATGGAGGGAAAAAATTCACCGAAATAAAAAAGTGTATATCCTTCTCCGACATCCGGCTTGACTTTAAAATGATATACTCCCTTCGTAGTTAAACGAATCGGAAGAGTGTCTGAGTAGCGCAGATACCAGATACTATCGGGATTATTCCCTAATGACCGTGTTGGAATACCGTATGATGGTGGTAAAGGTAACGGTGGAAAGTTTTTGTAGAAATGAACATACAAACTATCTACCGTTTCATTTGGAAATTGCAGACGGATTACCAAATTGCTGTCAAGAATCGGATTAAAAACCGATGATCCGGTACTGTGCCGAAAAACTTTAAAATTTTGCGCATTAAAGCCTGATGTTTTATCTACAGGAATATATGCCTGAACTGCCTTTTTCCGGAGGACATCATGGGT
The DNA here is from genome assembly GCA_964515985.1 of uncultured Rikenellaceae bacterium. Classification (GTDB taxonomy): domain Bacteria; phylum Bacteroidota; class Bacteroidia; order Bacteroidales; family VadinHA17; genus CAZEWS01. Next base: position 11,057 of record CAZEWS010000051.1, read on the forward strand.
TATGACCTCCAGGTTATATTTACGCGATCGTTTAGCCTGTATAGGTATTTGGGCAATAAAATCCTTTCTTACATTTTGCATGTTGATGTAATAATGATAGGATCCGCTATCAACCATCATCCGGAAATCGTCTAATTCATGCAGGCGATAAAATACCTTCAGCTCTGCACGATACACCCCTTCTTCGTTCGCCTGATTGAACAAAAGTTCAACAGGATAAACCTTTACATATAAGGTTGATGTTTCATCATTATTATGAAAAACCTTGTATCGTGGATGTAATGATGTAAGGCTCGGATTATATAAATAGGCCAGATTCCGATCCGTAATGATACTGGTTTCAGTGCGGCATCCCGCTAAAAAGAAAATTGAAATAAAAATCAGGTAAATTATTTCTCGTACCATGGTGAAATATTTTCTTCCGAAAATAAAGATAATTATTCTTTTCTGATTTGGGATCGATAATTATTGTTTCTCCATACAGCTATGGCTCTGCAAATCTCTTTGTTATCATCCTTCCTTATCAAGGAATGAAGATAAGATAACTCTTCTTTTTGATTCCTTTGAATATGTACCTCAATTTCGTTATTAATGGTTGACTCAGCCAGAAAGTTGATTTCAAAAGAATTGAGCCATAATCGTTCTTTCATTTCAATTGGATAGGAATCGAGAATCCATTGTATATATTTAACATTATTGACATGTTTGTTCATATCCAGATCGGAAAATCGTACACGGAATATATCCCCGATCTCTGAGTTCTCAACTTGTGGTAGTTTGTCTAATGGATCCTTCAAAGCACATTTGTCAGGTAATGCAGGTAATAATTCAGTTGTAAAATCAACTTTTTGAGGTCTTCTGGTTGTATGGCTTATCGCCAGCCATCCACTCTTTGCTAATCCTAAAATATTTGAATACTTATCAAGGATTTGAAAATCACGGTATGCAAGCAAGCCTTTTGTTCCGCTTGGCCATGTTTTGATAAAGATTTCCTCCCTCCACCCTGGATATTTAAAAATTTCAACTTTTAATCTTGAAAGAACCCAAAATAACTTTTTACTTATCATATAATCAAAGCCAAAATTCAATTTAGAGGCATGCTTGCCGGCAATATCCTGAAAAAAATTACACAGAGCCGTCAATGACACTTTTGAAAAAGCATCTGTTTCATAAGAACGAATGGTATATTTCTCCTGAAAAATTATTTCTTCCATTTTTTTGGAAGATGATTTTATAGTTTATTGAAATCTTATTCTACTTTATAAAAGCCAAAGTTAAAAGAAATAATATTGCCATACACTTATGTAGAGTAAGAATGCTAAAACCTGTTCCTTTTGGACGATTTATTTATCTTGGAAAATCTTAAGCCAAACAACCTTTCAGGGTCTTACAGACCTGGAAGAGTTGTTTTCGAGTAATTCACTTCACGACTTTGCCAAGTCTTTTTTCTACCCGTTGGATCGCTATAAGCAGGTTATATTTGCATTTAAGAACCCCGACAGGGTTTACTCGCTCCCACTGTCCTTCGCTCAAACCCGCTCGTGAGACATTCTATTCGCTACCATTTACCCTGTGAAATAATGCTTCGCATTAAATCTACGATTTATTTCACGGGGCAAGTCCTTCGCTCAAACCTGCTCATGAGATATTCCGTTCACTTTATTCACGAAATGGTTTGAACCCTGTCGGGGTTTATCACATTAATATAGTTTATCTATCTTTGTTATGTTTATAAAAAAACACCTTGGAAATAAAAAGAAAATCATTACCCGTCCTGGAACAGATTGAAATACTGGATATTGGGGCTAAAGGGAAAGCTATTGCCAGGCAAAACAACATGGTAATCTTTGTTGCCAATGTGGTTCCCGGCGATATCGTAGATATCCAGGTTACCCGGCAAAAGAAAAATTACCTTGAAGGTATTCCGGTTACTTTTCATTCCTATTCGGAAAAAAGAGTAAAGGAATTTTGTGAACATTTCGGAACATGTGGAGGCTGCAAGTGGCAAAACCTATCGTACGAAGATCAACTGTACTATAAACAAAAACAGGTTTTCGACCAGCTTCAGAGAATTGGAGGTTTGCCACCGGAAAAGCTTAAAATGATCCATCCTATCCTGCCTTCAGGAAAAACTACAAACTACAGGAATAAGCTTGAATTTACATTTTCAAACAAGTGTTGGTTGACAAAAGAAGAAATAGAATCAGGGGAAACAATAACAGATCAGCGTGCTCTTGGATTTCATATACCAACTATGTTCGATAAGGTCCTGGATATTAAAAAATGTTACCTGCAGGAAGATCCTTCAAACGATATCCGGCTTGCCATTAAAGAATATTCTATTAAAAAAAACCTAACCTATTACGATCCGGGAAAACATGAAGGCTTTCTGCGAAACCTGATTATCCGGACTTCCTCGACAAGTGAAATCATGGTTATTTTTATCTTTTCTCATGAGGGAAAAAGGAAGAGAGAAGATCTGTTGAAATTTGTTTCCGGAGAATTCCCACAAATCACTTCGCTTTTTTACATAATCAATCCTAAGTTTAATGATACCATAACCGACCAGGAAGTTAAACTCTTTAAAGGTAAAGATCACATTTTTGAACAAATGGAGGATCTTGTTTTTAAAATCGGGCCGAAATCATTTTATCAAACCAATTCGGAGCAGGCATACCGACTTTATAAAGTTGTACTGGAATACGCACAATTAACGGGCAAGGAAATGGTATACGACCTGTATACCGGTATTGGAACTATAGCCATTTATTTAGCCAAAATTGCCAAGCGGGTAATTGGGATTGAACAAATACCTGAAGCCGTTGAGGATGCAAAAAACAATTGTGAATTGAATAAAACTAATAATGTCCGGTTTTTCACGGGAGACATAAAGGATATATTAACTCCTGATTTTGTTGCTAAAAACGGATTACCTGAAGTTGTTATTCTTGATCCTCCGAGGACAGGTATTCACAAAAAGGCAATCGTAAATATAAAAAAGGTAAATCCCCGGCGGATTGTTTATGTCAGTTGTAATCCGGCTACCCAGGCAAGGGATATCAGCCTGCTTTCAGATCTTTATGAAATAACACATATCCAACCCGTCGATATGTTCCCCCATACGCACCACGTGGAAAACGTGGTTGCTTTAGCTAAAAGACCCTAAGGTTTTTTAATCAATCTTCGATTATTTTATAGACCTTATCCTTGGTTCTCACTTTTTCGGGTACCTTCAAACCAATACTATTGCCTTTTTTTGCTTCTGTCACGGATTCATGCTCTATCTGTATCGAATCTACTGTTACCTCAAAATCTGTTGTATGCCCTTTAAAATGCAGATTATCACCTACAGATACCGTTTCATCCGTTATCTCTACAGCAGCTACTGACAGTTTGCTAAAGTAGTTGGAAACATAACCAATTTCTTTCTCTTTCATCGGTAAATTCTTTTCCTTTTGAATTAAAAATATTTAAAAATAATAGCTGATTTCTTTAAATATGTAAAAGTATAAAACTTATTTATGAAACTGATTGCAAATTAAGGAATTATCTGCTTTTAGACAAATAAATCATAATTAATGAGAGGTTTTCTTTCAATACACCTTAGACGAATGAGATATATTCGTATTTAAGTCTCTCCGGGTTCTGATATTTTGCTTAGACCCTTAGGGTCTGGTTAAGCCATTGTTTGTAGTCAGGGCACGAACTGGAGCCTGCCCCGTTCACCCCGTTGGATTTATTGATTTATCCTACGGGGTGAAATGCTGCACTGCAGCAGTGCCCGCCTGACTTATTCGGGCAGGGCTTTGCCACTATTTACACCGTGAAATCCTTGCCCTGTGGAATGTTCTTTCAGAATTCCACAGGGCGAGCATAGCCGGAATCCCGAACTTTCAGCGATTTTCCGGGCTGTATTTATTTTAGCATTCCGTAC
>CAZEWS010000052.1:0-4978 GCA_964515985.1 uncultured Rikenellaceae bacterium
GGCTACATCATCCTGATTTTAGGGTGTCATATTAAACATGAAAATCTGTGCTGATTGGATTTGGCAGTTTCGGCACTTCTTTAAATTGACTGCATGATCTATAATAATGGAACCTACGAAGTTCTTTGTAATTACTCGTCCGACGACTTGGAGTCGTCAGACGAGTAACTGAATTATCCGTCCAGTGGATTAAACCCAATCTTTAACCCGTCTGACCGATTGAATCGGGCGGACGGGATTTCACTATAAAAGATAATAAATAAATTAATAGGTATAGGCGTTTAGATCGCACAAATTCAATAATTAAATCTAACTTGGTAAATTGGTGTGATTGTTTTATAGTTTCATGATGTCAGGTGTTTCAACCTGACATTGAATACCGGAGTAATTAAAATCTTGACATATCATTAACTGTCGGATGGAAACATCCGACAGCATCATAATAATTTTCAGAAATAAATTTCAAATTTCGAATATCAAATGATAAATAATAAAGTTAAGTATGATTTACAGGAACGATTGATAGATTTTGCAATAGATATCATCCTTCTTGTTGAATCTCTTCCAAACACAAAGTCTGCAAATCACATTGGAGGACAATAACGCAAAAAAACTTTAACATTTTTTATTTAACATTCGACATTTATTATTTAAAATACAGGGCTAATCTTCAATACCCTACTAAAAAGGATGGTAGCAAACAATCCAATACGTTTTTATTCAAATAATTAAATATGCGACCTAAACGCCTATACCTATAAATTAAATAAACAGGAAAAAAAATAAAAGGGAGGGTAATAATTCTTTTCCCAGTTGCTCTTTTAGAAACTTTAGCGCCTGAGACATATGATATTCAACGGTTTTGATGGAGATTTTCAATCGTTCGGCAATTTCTTTGTTGGTTAATTCTTCCTGTCTGCTTAATTGGTATATCAATTTTCTTTTTGGAGGTAACTTTTCAATGGTTTTTAGGGCAAGTTCTTCCAGATCGGAATATTCTACTTTATTTTCCGGTTCATTATGATACAGGTCAAGGGTTTTCCTGAAATGTTCAAGGCACTCTTCCTCTTTTGACCATTTTCGGAAATAATCAACAATGGCATTGTATGCGATGGTGAAAAGAAAGGATTTAAAGGAAAGATCATTTTTTAATTCCTGCCGTTTTTCCCATACTTTGATAAAAACTTCCTGAACAAGTCCTTCTGCATCTTCTTGCTTCTTCAGATACCCAACCGTGAATAGGTATAATTTTTCACTGTATTTGGTATACAGTTTGTCAAAAGAAGTAATATCTCCCTTTTTTAAACTGGTGATTAGTAATCTGTCCGTATTTTTTGTTTTACCCCCCACTATTTGAGCTTAATAACGTATAAGTGTTATACTTTCTGTAAGAATGGTAAAAGATTTCTGAGATCGAAATTATGAACTTTTTTTGAATAGCAATAATTAAAAACCGTTAAAATGGTTGTTGGGTTACTTGAGATTAGGTGTTTTTGCCCACAGTTGAAACTGTGGGTTGATAAGGATAAAAATTGAAAATAAATCTAACCTTTTAGCTTTGAAATATCAACCTATAGATTTATCTGTGGATTTAAAGTAATCAAAAAGAACCCAGTTCAGGTAACTTTCAATCCAAAATTAAAAGCCGTGTCACGGTTCTAAACCGTGGCACGGCTACTACAGTAAACCCCTGACTAAAAGGTTCTCAAGAATAACGACCCGGAGGGTCGTTTTACTTTATCTGTGATGGAATTAGGCTCCATAGTGTATCCTCGAATCTGGCTTTGAGCATAATATCTTCCATCATTTTTACAATTTCAGGATTTTTATCGGCAATATTGTTTTCTTCACCGGTACCGGAGGAGAGATTATATAGTTCAATTGGGTTGTCAGGATTTTTCATGACATTAAGCCGAACTGCCTTCCAGTCGCCTTTTCGAACGGCTTGTTTTCCTCCCTGTTCCAAAAATTCCCAATAGAGATAATCGTGAACCACCTGTTCTTGCCCCAACATTGCAGGAAGGTATGAGATTCCATCGATGTTTTCAGGTGCTTCGGTTCCTGCAATTTCGCAGGCAGTAGGCAGAAGATCCCAGAATGCTGATATATGACCGGTTTCAGTTCCGGGTTTTATTTTCCCTGTCCACCGGGCAATAAAAGGTACCCGGATACCACCTTCATATAAATCTCTTTTTATCCCTCTCAACGGGCCATTACTATCAAAGAAATCAGGGTCATTTCCTCCTTCATGATGCGGACCGTTATCACTGGTGAAAATCACAAGGGTGTTTTCTGAAAGGTTTAATTCATTGAGCAGTTCCATAATTCTTCCAATATCGGCATCCATTCTGGAAACCATACCGGCATACGCGGCTTTTGGAAACTCCTGGGCTCCATAATGCGCACCGGGAAAAGGTTTTTCTTCAAACTGGCCTTTATACTGGTTCAATGAATTTCCCGGAACTGCTAATTCTGCATGTGGAATTGTAAATGGGATATAAAGAAAAAATGGTTTATCCTTGTTTTCTTTGATGAAGTTTAAAGCTTCCTCAGCTATAAGATCATGGCTATAGGTTGTTTTTTGTTCATCTTTATTTTCCGGAAGCAGGATCTTTTCCTCATTCTTCCAAAGATGTTCGGGGTAAAAGAAATGGGCTTCCCTTTGGCAGTTATATCCAAAAAACAGGTCAAATCCCTGGTTTACCGGGTCGCCTTCAGATCCGGGACCTCCCAGTCCCCATTTTCCCAAGGCTCCTGTTACATAACCTGCGTCTTTCAGTAATTCTGCAACCGTAACTGTTGAATCCGGCATAGGGTATTGTCCTTCCGGTTTCATTGGACGGTTTCCACGAACCACCGTATGTCCTGTATGATATCCGGTCATCAGACTGGCCCTCGATGGTGCGCAGACTGTGCTGCCGGCATAGTGCTGTGTAAATTTTATACCCTGGCTTGCCAGTTTATCGAGGTTCGGGGTTTTGATCTTTTCCTGGCCGTAACAGCCTAGGTCACCATAGCCCAGGTCGTCAGCAAGGATGAAGATGATGTTGGGCTTAATATGTTCTTCTTGCCCTGACTTCCCCGGTCCGTGAAAACAGGCGGGTAAAAGGAATGATATACAGGATAGACCGATTCCGATATTCTTATTATAAGCTTTCATATTACATGTTATAAAAAACCGTTGAAACGGTTAAGGTTTAGCCTGGGAATTATCATCTTTCGTACCCACAGTTAAAACTGTGGGTTAATATTACGTCATTTAAATCATATTGTCTCCTAAAATGTTACTTCAAACTTTTCTTCAGATTCTTTCGGAATGGATTGGACTCCTTTAAAAACCTTCTCTTTGTCATTATCGGGATCGCTAATTTTAATAGTATATGTTGCTTCACTAAATACTTTTGGCCGGAAAGTATTTCCTTTTATTCTCAGGGTATAAACCATTTCATTCGTGGCTTCTTCGATTACCCGGATCACGGGGTTAACCATTCCCTCAACCACTATTTCAGGCAAGTAAGCCACAGTTTTCCGGTTATAATTTTCCATCTGGTTAATTTTTACAGGCCATCCGGTATATTGTCCTGCACCTGGATCTGCCGGATCGGTAAAGCGGGGCCAGCATTCGATGGTAATATCCCTGGTGGTTTTATTAAACCTTACGATGCCGTAACCGGTTGCCCTGTCGTACAAGTTTGAAGGCTTTTTACCCGTAAATACCGGATTGGAAACAGCATGTACGGTGATTTTGTTGCCAAACCCATCAATAAAATCACCTGTATATTTGGGTGGACCGGGCTCACGGTTTTTACCGGGTTCTTCGGGAAACCATCTTCTTGGCCAGATATTGGAGATGGCAGGAACACAGAAGGCAAATCCTGCATCATACCAGTCGTCGACACCATACTGGATTGTGCTTCCAAGGTGTTGGTCTCCTGCAATATGTAAGGCAAATGCTTTTCGCATTGCTTTTAAGGCTTTATTCCGTCCTGTTTGCGGCCAGCCATTGGAATCCATATCGGATACCGGCCGGTCATCCGGGGGATATTCTCCTTCAGGAAGTATCCTTAACCTGGGTACGATCCTGTCGTGATGTTCACTTTTGGGTAACGTAGCCACATTGGCAAAAATGGTTTGAGAAAGAACCACTTTCATCCAGGTCAGATTCGACCAGTCAGCAGCCCAGTCTTCCAGGAATTTTAACTGTCTTTCACCCAAAAGTATTGCCCCCGGCACATCCCCCTGTTTTGCGGCGTTCCAGTTTGTATTCTGAGCCCAGCCGTTATGAATATTAGCATCAGGAAGCAACAGCTTTGGCGCTGATTTGAACTTACGGTCCTCAATGATTGCAAAGCTGATACCACCATAATTCATTTCAGAATAGTAAACACCTATGCCCTGATCAACCGGAGTTGGATCGTAGGGATCAGGCAAATGGCTGGTTTGAGTCTTTTCAACCATTTTGACCCATTCAGCGGGCATTTTGTACCCTCCCTGATCCTGGGCGTCTGAACCAACAAAACCTTCCGGTGTTGCTTTTCCTCCGGCTCCCCAGAGATTTCCGTGGTAAACATCATGGTCATCAGGAATACTTATGGACGGCCTGTCTCTCATAAGGTCTCCATATGCCCAACCGTACAGGTACCATTTGCGTAAATAATCAAGGGCTGCTTTATCAACAGGCGAACGTTGTACACCAAACCCCGCAACACCTTCATATATCTGATCGCCGGAGAAGAATAACACGTCAGGATCGTGATGTTTTACTGCTTCAAGCAGATCGGTATTGGGAAATCCCAGATCGTTATTGCCGGTAAAGCCTGCCACAACAATTTCTTCTTTGTCCAGGGGTTCTTTCCGGATAGTTCCTTCACGGGTGAATTCTTTTAGCTTGTCTTTTCCCATATAGAGCATATAGGAAAGCTGATACGGTTGATCCTTTGTATTATCCCAATTTTCAATTCTGAAAGTGGCCGTTCCT
>CAZEWS010000052.1:4988-14874 GCA_964515985.1 uncultured Rikenellaceae bacterium
GACATGTTATCGATGGGTGCTTCAGCAATTTCTTTCCAGTTTTTTCCGGTTTCATCCAGAATATTTAATGTCACCGTTTGTCCGTCTTTGCTGCCGACGGGTGGCATTTGAGCCGTTAATTTTAAAAAGCCTCTGCTAAGAGTATATTGTGAAAAAAGAATGGGGCCGAATGTCCTTTCCGGGTAGTTTTTGATTTTGCTTCCCGAAATTTCCCAATCTGTAAACCAGCAACCTGGTATATTCCGGTTGCCTTCTATCTCAGCGAAATGACTCACAAGGGCAAAACTCCCTGATAAATTTTCTTTAGGCACATTTTGTTCTTCAATTTCTGAAAGGATTTCCTTAGTCTTCAGATCCAGTGCCTGTAATTTCAGGGTGTAATTTTCTTCTGAAAATTCAAGGGATACTTGAAGTTTTAAACCATTGTTAAGGTGAGGAATAAGAGTTTTTGCATTACCGTTGAGTTTAACAGGTAGTTCTCCGATAAACAGATCTCCGGATGTAGTAATACCGGCATCAATGCCTTTTCCGTAAATAGCATTATCCCTGTAATCGTTAAATTGCCCTATGGCCGCAATTCGAAAGCCAACCCAGTTTTTATCCGATGGGGCAATGGTGTCATTTAATAAGCCAAGTACAACGGACATCTCAAACTCTCCTTCCTGTTCTCCAATTTGGTGAGTTAGAAGATTTATGTTCCTGTTAAAGTGGGAGATCAGACAATTGATTTTTCCATCTGATATTTCCCAATCCTGCAGACGGTTTGCCCAGTATTCAGGGCCCAACCACGTGCGTTGTATACCTTCCGTCCAGGTACTCGTAAATTTAGTCGCTGATTTTGGCGATGGCTGACATGCATAAATGGTTAATAAGACTAAAAAAAGTCCAAATATTTTTTCGATTTTGAAAAAAAAATATTTTTTCATAGTTACTGGAATTTTATTGAATTTTAGCAATTACAAATAAGAATAGAACACGGATGACACGGATAACGCTGATTTTCACGGATTTTAAATATTTACATAATAAACTTCATTTCCTGTCATTCGTAAATATCTTTTTTTTCTGTGTATATCCGTGTTATCTGTGTCATCCGTGTTCTATATATTTGGTTTATTCAAGAGAAATCCCCATTGCCAGTTCAAGTTTTTTCCCCGGATCAAGGGTGATCAGGTCCGTTTTGTTGTTGAAAACATCAGGAGGGCATGTCCATGGCTCCATAGCAATAGAATCCCTTTCGGGGGGAGTAAAAACGGTAAGGTAATTGTATTTCATCTCTCCGGTTTCCTGCCAAAGCACGATTTTTGCTGTACCATCAGGAAAATAAAGATATGTTTTACTTATTCCTGGTTCTTTTTTAAGCACAAAAACCTTGTCTAATGATTCCTGACCTATTTTTTCAGGTCCAAGAAATTTATTAATATCCTTTATTGCACCAGTGGGACATAGATCCTGATCCAATTCAAGATACTTTGCTGATGAGATTTGCAGAAGCATATCATCTGTTTTCCCCACAGCTTTAAAATAAGGATGCCAGCCCTGACCGATCGGCATTGGATCTTTACCTGTGTTTTCAACCCGTGTTAAACAACTAAAACCGGACTTCTCAAGCTTAAATTCAACGGAGATCTCAAATCTGAAGGGATAAACCAACACGCTGCCATCCTCTTTAAACAGGGTCTCCAGTATCCCTTTTTCTTCAGATGTTTCAACTCTAACGATTTCAAATTTCTCGTAATAGATATAACCATGTAATGCGTGCTTTTGGGAGGGATCATTCTTTGAAAGATGATAAGTTTTTTTCTGAAAATTGTATGTAGCTTCCTTAATCCTACCCGGGAAAGGAAACAGATTAGCGCCACGAAATAACCGGGAGAAATTCTTTTGCAGATCTTCATAGGAGTGATATCCCTCTAAAATTTGATGGTTATGGCCTTCCTTGTGAAGGACTAATTCGTTCATAAGGGTGCCGAATCCGGGAATAATACTGAAATATTCTTTTGTTTGATTATTGATGACCTTGTAAGTGAATAAATCTCCGAATTTTATTGTTTCGATGTGGAACATTGCAGGGTTATTTTAAGATTGAAGCTGATTTGATTATGCTATAAATTTAAGTTAAAAAATACAATTGGTTTCCAATAAATAGTACTATTTTTCATTTTTTTTGAAAAGTAGGATTATTATGTGGATATTAGCGGCAGAATAAAGACCGGCGGTAACATAACCGGTGGGTGCAATCATTAGCTTTTAAATGGATTATTCAGGATGTCTTCTAAAGAACATCGGGTTGTTATCACTGGATTGGGTGCTGTAACTCCAATTGGTGTGGGCATTAAAGATTTCTGGGAAGGATTAAAAGCCGGGCGAAACGGAATTGCACAAGTTACCCATTTTGATGTTACGGATTTTCGTTCCAAATTCGCGGGAGAGGTGAAGAATTTTCATCCTGAGAAATGGATCGATGAGAAATCGGCAAACCGTATGGATCGTTTCACCCAGTTTGCAATCGCCGCTTCTGCTATGGCAATCGAGGATTCCGGATTGAAATCATTCTTTTTTGACAGAACCAGGGCAGGTGTCATTATAGGCTCTGGTATCGGAGGTTCGCAAACGATTGAAGAAGGGCATTTCACCCTCAGCAGGGAGGGACCCAGGGGTATGAACCCATTCTTTGTATCCAAGCTGCTTATTAATATGGCAGCATGCATGGTTTCTATCAAATATGGATTGAAAGGTCCTCTTTCTGCTCCCTCAGTAGCCTGTTCTACGGGTTCGAACGCCATTGGTGATGCCTTCCGGATTCTTCAGAGAGGAGATGCAGATGTTATGCTTGCAGGGAGTTCGGAGGCTTGTGTAACCCCTCTGCCCTATGGATGCTTTTGTGCCACACGATCCATGTCACAAAGTAGTTCTGCCGAAAATGCCAGCAGACCCTTTGATAAAAACCGTGACGGTTTTGTAATGGGTGAAGGGGCAGGAATTGTTGTTTTGGAAAGACGGAAGCATGCCCTCGAACGGGGAGCAAGAATCTATGCTGAAATCGTTGGATACGGCAATACAGCTGATGCTTACCACTTTACTGCACCAGACCCCGATGGCGATGGAATGTGCCGGGTTATGCAAGCGGCACTCAAGGATGCTGGTATGGACCCGAAAGAAATAGGATATATCAATGCTCATGGTACATCCACTGTTTTAAACGATAAATGTGAAAGCAAAGCCATTATGAATGTTTTCGGTGATTTTGCAAAAGTTTTAAAAGTTAGTTCAATTAAATCGATGATTGGTCATTTGATGGCGGCTTCAGGTGCTGTGGAATTCGTGTCGACTGTATTGAGTGTGTCTATGGGTAAAATCCCCCCGACCATCAACTATAAAGAGCCTGATCCCGACTGCCCTCTCGATTACATTACTAACGGTGTTGAATCGGTTGATTTGAATGCAGCAATGAGTAATTCCTTTGGTTTCGGTGGAGGAAATGCATGTTTAATCATTAAAAAAGAAGTAGTAACAAATGGAAATTCCTAAACTTCAAATCGGAAATATTACCGCAGATATACCTATCATCCAGGGAGGCATGGGAGTCAGGGTTTCTCTTGCCTCACTCTCTTCAGCAGTAGCAAACCAAGGAGGAATCGGTACGATTTCAAGTATTGGCCTGGGAGATATCGAGGCTTCAAAGAAAGAGTATGAAAGAATATCCCGGGAAGCGCTAATAAACGAGATGCGCAAGGCCAGGAGTATGACAAATGGCCATCTGGCAGTAAACTTCATGGGTGTGCTTAGCAATGCAGATGATTTGATTAAATCTTCGATTGAGGAAGGAATCAAAATGATTGTTTATGGTGCCGGACTGCCAATGAAACTTCCGGATTTAGTCCATGACCCCAGTGTAAACCTTGTGCCGATTATTAGTTCGGCACGGGTTGCTGGATTGATCCTGCGTATCTGGGATCAACGATATAAAAAAACTGCTGATGGACTGATCCTTGAGGGACCATTGGCCGGAGGACATCTTGGTTTCTCCCATGAGCAACTGCAACAACCCGAGAAATACTCCCTTGAAAAACTTCTGCCTGAAGTTCTGGAAACCATTAAACCCTATGAGGATGAATACGGAAAGAAAATCCCGGTTATCGCTGCAGGTGGTATATTTAATGGTAAGGACATTGCAAAGATGTTGTCTATGGGTGCATCAGGCGTTCAAATGGGGACCCGTTTTGTATGCACAGAAGAGTGCGATGTGTCCCAGGAATTCAAGCAAGCCTATTTAGATGCCAAAGAAGAGGATATTGTTATTATTAAAAGTCCTGTGGGTATGCCTGGACGGGCGATTCGTAATCATTTTTTAAAGGACCTGGAAGTTAAAGGAAAGCTTAAGATAAAATGTCCCTATAGATGTCTCTCGGTCTGTCAGGTCGAAAAAGCTCAATATTGCATTGCCCTGGCTCTGGTAAATTCCTATCTTGGTGATGTTGATCACGGTCTTATTTTCGCCGGACAAAATGCATATCGCTGCAATAAAATTGTTACTGTTAAAGAGATTATTAAAGAACTTCTCTCTGAACTAGAAGCAGAATAGGAAAGATGAGAGATAAAAGATGAAAGACAAAAGTAAAAAACAAGTAATTGGTGATTGGTAAACATTAATCAGTAAACTGCAAAACCTGTAAGAGTCTGTAGGCAGACTTGCAGAGCGGGAGACCTTACATAGATTGGGGCAGGGCAAGTGGTTGAGCGAGAGTGGGGTGCGAGGGATAGTGCGGCCGTACGGAGTGTGTAAGTTGAATTACCAAAATAATTTCACAAACTAAAAACTCCAGTATATAACAACAGAACCCATAATAACAAAAAGGATGGATTATGATTAAAAAGCACCCTGACAATCCAATTATAAAACCGTTGCATGTAAAACCATCTTTTGAGGGGTATAAAGTCGTTGGAGCATTTAATCCCGGAGCCACTACATTTGGTGATGAAATTATCTTATTACTGCGCGTGGCTGAAATATGTGAATCAAAAGAAGGGTATGTACGGACACCTGTTTACCATTTCGAAAATGACAGATCATTTCCTGGAATTATTGAGTTTAGAACGGATGACCCGGATGTTAACATGAAAGATACCCGAGGGGTGGTTTATAAAGGAAAAGACTATCTTTCATCAATAAGTCACATCCGGCTTGCAAGAAGTAAGGATGGTGTTCATTTTACTATTGAAGATAAGCCATTCATCTATCCGGTTGATGAGTCTGAAAAATACGGATGTGAAGATGCACGTGTAACTATAATTGATGGAAAGTATTATATTAATTTCACCGTAGTATCAGAAGACTCATGGTCAACAAGGCTTGCAACAACTGAAGATTTCAAGAAAACAGACAGAAAGGGAATAATATTTCATCCGGAAAATAAAGACGTAACTATTTTTCCTGAAAAAGTGAACGGGAAATACATAGCCCTTCACAGGCCAAACAATTCAGGTTTCGGAAAAGCATCTATCTGGTACAGTGAATCTCCTGATTTGTTGCATTGGGGAAATCATCAATGCATCATACGTCCGCGGAATATAAAGTGGGAATCGATTAAAATTGGTGGCGGGGCCCCACCGGTTAAAACTCCGGAGGGTTGGTTGATCCTTTATCACGGCAAAGGCGATAATTCATTATACTCATTATTCTGTTTGCTTTTGGATCTTAATAATCCTTCTAAAGTTGTTCGAAGGGCGGAAAAACCCTTACTGACTCCTACTGAGCTTTTTGAAACAGAAGGTTTCTTTGGTAATGTTGTTTTCTCAAATGGCCTAGTTGAAAAAGATGGTCAGGTTTATATCTATTATGGTGCAGCCGATGAATCCGTAGGACTTGCCATTACATCTATTGAAAGTCTGCTAAAAAGTTTTTAATTATTCAATATAAAAAGTATGAAAATTGTTTATGATTTTCGAAAATATGATGGTGTTATCGGGGGTGTTGAACAAGGTGTAATTCAGGTCGTAAAATATCTAACGAGTATTGGTCAACATGTTATTATTCTATGCAAAATAAATAGAATAGAAGATGTTAATAATATTTTTTCTGAAAATCATAATCTGAAAATAATTCCTCTATATGTGACCACCCATTCCATATCTCTGAAAAATGTGAAGCTGGACTCGACAATTATTCAGGATATCGCTGTGTCTGAAAACGCTGATATTATCCATTTCTTCTATAATATGAGTTTTCCCTTCCGTAGCAAAGCTCCTTCATTACTAACCGTTCACGATGTCATCCCATTTACATTCAGAGAAGCAATGGGATTCTTCAGTAACAAATTTCTGTACAAACCGGGTATCAGAATAGCTTGCCGCTTGAACGATATGATTGCTACTGTATCAGATTTTTCAAAACAGGATATAGTCAATAAAGTTGGTGTTCCAATTGATAAAATCCGGGTTATACCCAACGGACTGCGTGAGCCTAATCCTATAGATAAGTCTCTGGAACAAGAACTCAAAATCCGATTTGAATTAGAAGATACATTTATTCTAAATGTGGGTGGGATACATGAGAGGAAAAATATTATTCGCCTGATTCATGCTTTTTCAAGATTGGTAAAATTACACAACTATTCTGGGAAATTGTTAATAACCGGAGCTGTTTCCGGCGCACCTTATCAGAAAAAAATGAAAAAGATTTGCGATGCTGCTATACTAGAAACCAGCATGGAGAAAAGGATCGTTTTTACAGGTTTTGTTTCAGAGAATGACTTGGATTCTCTTTTCCGTATGGCGGAATTTTTAATATATCCCTCTCTTTATGAAGGATTTGGTATCCCTGTTTTGGAAGCGATGAAGCTTAGTTTGCCTGTTATTACATCCAATATCACAGCAATGCCCGAAGTTGCTTCTGATGCCGCTTATCTGGTTAATCCAAATAGTATTGAAGAAATGACAACTGCTATGTATACTTTATTACAAGATAAAAGCCTTCGCGAAGAAATGAAGCAAAATGGAATTAAGAGAGCTCGATCTTATACCTGGCAAAACACATCAGAAATGTATATGAGGCTTTACAAGGAAGTTATTAGGATAAAAGATAAAAGATAAAAGGAAAAAAGCAAAAGGTGAGAAGTGAAAGGATTACGGAGACCTGGTACTGGATGCTGGTTCCTGGTTAATGTTTTATAAATCAATTAAAAGGAGAGATATATGAAAGTAAAATTGTATTCTTATCTTGTCATTTTTGCTGCGTGTATCATCATAGCGAGATGCGATTACAAGCTTCTTGATTTTGTCTCTTTTCCAAAGATCGATGCTCATGTTCATATCCGCACTTACGATCCTTCATTTGCCGAACAAGCCATCACTGATAATTTTCAATTGTTGACGATTGTTACACGATCGTCGAGTCAATCATTTATTGACGAGCAGTTAAAATATGCGACATTTCAGAAGAATAAATTTCCAAACACTGTTTATTTCACAACTACGTTTTCGATGGAAAAATTCGGCACACCGGGGTGGCAAGACCAGACAATTAATCAGCTGAAGAAAGACTTTGCATCGGGTGCTATAGCTGTTAAAGTCTGGAAAGACATCGGCATGACCTTTCGTGATCAGAATGGCAACTTTATCATGATTGATGATCTCCGATTTGATCCTGTTTTAGATTTTATTGCTTCTGAAGGTAAGAGCCTTGTTGCTCATATTGGTGAACCCAGAAATTGCTGGTTGCCTCTTGATTCGATGACAGTGAATAATGACAGAGAATACTTTCGAGATCATCCTGAATATCATATGTATCTTCATCCGGATTATCCCTCTTATGAAGAACAAATTTTTTCGCGCGATTTTATGCTGGAGAAACACCATGGCCTGAAAGTTATTGGAGCCCATCTTGGAAGTCTTGAGTGGGACGTGGATGAGCTTGCGAAATGCCTGGATCGTTATCCGAATTTTGCTGTGGATATGGCTGCCCGAATATGTCATTTTCAAGTTCAGGATCGTGAAAAAGTCCGCAATTTTATAATCGATTACCAGGACCGTATCTTGTACGGTACGGATTTGGGCGTTCAGGAAAAGTCAGACATGGTATCAGTAAGAAAACAATTGTATGATGTATGGTTGGAACATTGGAAATATTTTACAACTGATGAGGAGATGACATCTGAAAGTGTTAACGGTAAATTCAGGGGTTTAAAGCTGGATAAAAAAGTATTATCAAAAATATACTATAAAAACGCCAAAAATTGGTATCCGGGATTAGGGTCTGGTTGTTAAACGTTTAAAGATTATCTCCATACCCGGCTTTATTTCTATTTCAATTACCGGCTTTTGCATTTGATCAGATGCCATATCCACACCGGCTATCTCAAAAAAATCTTCTCCGAAAGGATTGGCCAGTTTGAGAGTTCCGCCGGCTTCAGACATAATTATAACTTCATCTAACTTACCATTGGTTTTTTTGGCTGAAACAAGAAATGCACCTTCAGCCCTGAGTTTTTCAAATGAAACATCCTCCCAGCTTTTTGGAATTGCAGGGAAAATATATATAATTCCGGTGTGACTTTGAAGCAGCATTTCCTGGATACCGGCAGCAAATGCAAAATTCCCTTCAAGCGTAAAAGGCCTGTAAGTGAATTTTGATTTTCCTGTTCCGGATTGGTCACCATTTACATGGAAGCTGTTTGGCAGGCAGAAACATTCTGCGAAGATTTTTAAAACTTCGGCTGCTCCTTCGCCATCCATAGCCCGGGCTTTCAGGTTTCCAAGCCAGCTAAAGGAATATCCTGTCCACCAGTCGGTTCCCAGACTATCAAGGTCATTAATAGTATTTTTGATAATTTCCCGGTCCTTTTCGCCATTGTCCCAATCGATTAGTCCAAGGGGATGGATCGCCATGAGATGTGAGAAGTGGCGGTGGGATTCCTGCAAGTGTTCACCTGGAGTTACCAGGAGGCCTCCGGTTGAATCGGAGACAGCGAAACCGGGCCAACCGGACAGGATTTCTTTCCAATGAAGTGCTTCATCCTCAAGGTCAAGTTCATCAGCCATCTCTGCAGCTTTGTTAAAAGTCCACCGGATCAGCGCCAGGTCATAATTTGTTGTCTGGTGAAACCAGGCATGAATGGAATTGTTGTGGATCTCGGGACTGGAACTGATGGGAAGCTTCCATTGATTATTTTTATTGCGCACAGAAATCTCCTCAAGGTGAATTGCTACATCTTTGATAAAAGGATAAGCCCTGTCCTGCAGAAAATTCCTGTCCATACTGTATCGCCAGTGAAGGTAGAAGTGGTGAGCCAGCCAGGCAGAGACAGTGGGGGAGAAGGAATATTGGATCCATCCTCCCATTGGTTGTCCCCGAAGTGTTGTGACCCCGGGAACATTTAAACCATTTGTTCCAAAATAAGCCTTAGTGTACTTTTTTGCTTCCGGACGAATTTCCCAAAGCCAGTCCGGAAATGCCAGACCTTCTTCCAGGTGGTTGCCACTGTAGCACGGCCAATAGCTCAACTGGGTATTTAAATCATGATGGAAATCACCTTTCCAGGGTGGAATTCTGCCGTTATCGGCTGTCCAGACAGCCTGTAGCGAAATTGGGGGCGCTCCCCGCCTGGAGGCTGAACCAAACTTATACATCTCCAGATACCACTGTTTTTCAAGAACAGGATCAGGTACCGTAACAGAAGATTGGTTCCGGAAATCCAACCACCAATCATTATGGCTTATAAAATCCTTCTCAAAACCCCGGTTTATTGCTTCCTTTACGACAGAAGATGCACTCTCTGTTTTATCCATGTCGGGGTATTGTGAACTGATACTCCAGCTTCCTTCAAGGGTACCATCTTTTTGTATTTCCCATTCCGTATTTATTTCATAATAAAAACCATTCCAGCCC
>CAZEWS010000053.1:0-1336 GCA_964515985.1 uncultured Rikenellaceae bacterium
TCAATTTTTGGAAAAGAGGCGATTAAAGTCTTATCCCAGAAAAGCGATGAAGTAAACAGTCAAGGTAAGACTGAAGGAGAGTTTGATCAGGTTAGCAACAGAATAAAGCAAAGATTTCTCCTGCAGTCTCATAAGTGTAGCCGGAATAACTGCGAGTGCCTCAAGACCGGCAGTGATCAGCATCAGTCGTATCAGGTAAGCGTATTTCACATCTTCGAGCAGGAAATTGGCCAGGTCTTCAGAGACAAACCAAAGCCCTGCGATCATCATGATGCTAACTATTCCAATAGAAACCAGTATCGTAAAAAAGATTGACTTTTGGTTCCGAATATAATTTTTATCCCAGTACCATCTGAAAAAAGCCGAGTAAAGACTAATCCCGAAAAGTACAATAAAAATCTGGGTAGTTATTTCCACCATTCCCAGGATACCGTATTCTGCGGTGGAAAAATTCCTGGTATAAAGAGGTATCAGGACAAAACCGACCAGTTTTGCCGAAATGTTACCCAAACCGTAGATCAGGGCATTTTTTACCGTCGATCGTATATTATCCAGCATTTTTGCTTTTCACCAGTAAAAGATTTGTCAGAGCCAGCAGCATCCAGGCCTGCCCCCACCTTAAATAAGCAATCTTTGATTTGAAAGGTACACCGATAAAACGACTTTTTAAAATTCCATAATAAAAGTATCCCGATTCATCCTGAAGATTTTCAATCGTCCATTTTGCAATACTTTCTGCATATTGAAGGGCTTCAGGGAATATCTCAGATAAAGTTGAAAAGCAAAGAATACCCTCGGAACAGGAATGAATATCAATCCTGTATTTCCGACGGGGAAGCAACTTTGGAATCTGATAATTTTCGAACAGTTTCTCTTTGTAAAATTCATATCCTTTGCGTATACTTTCCAGCACATCCTTCCTCCCGGTTAACTTATAAATGGAGAATAACATACGGAGGACAAAGCCTGTATGATAATTATCAATCATGTTTGCAGGTTTCTCCGGTGGACCATTATAGTCAAATGCACCGCCTTCCATCTGGCAGGAAATGGTGTAGTTTACGGCTTTGCGGGCCAGTTCTATCCACTCCTTATTATTGGTTTCCAAACCAACTTTGAGTAGAAATTCAGCAACAAAAAGATTTAGGTTATGAATGAAATTGACGAAAAGTGGTGTATATGAAAAACAAATTTTGTCCTCTTCAATAGTTTTATTTGGTAAAGATGCCAGAAATATGCCTGTTTTTTTGCAAACTTCAAGATATTTCTTGTCCCCGGTATGTTTATACCATCTCCAGAATGCCTCCCCGGCAGAAGTGGTAACAATTCCGTTTGG
>CAZEWS010000053.1:1497-6830 GCA_964515985.1 uncultured Rikenellaceae bacterium
CATTGCTTTGGCATTGATTTGAGGTTTTATTTTGAAGACCTTCCTGGAAAATTTTGGGAAAGTGTAAAACAATTCAAAAACCACTTCTCTGAGAATAGCAAAAAATTTCGAGTGGTTCCCTTTCCTGGTTAACCAGATCATCCATCTTCCACTTTTAATATCATATGGGTCATAACCGAACCAGCCATTTTGTTCAAGCCAATCATTGAGCTTATGAACCGAATCCAATATGATTTGTTCAAAATTCATTTAAATGTTTTGCCGTTTATAATTTAAGTTTTTTGTGAAGCAGATCCATTTTGGAACTCTACCTGGTTACTTGATGGTTTAAATTGATAATAACTATACATATGATCGAAAATGGCTAATTTACTGAAAATACTATTATCAAAAAGATTGACAGATTTCTTTAATAATCTGTTTATAAAAGGCAGATTAGGAAAAATATTGATCATCCCGCCTGAAGTAAAATACCTGTACACTAATTTAAACCCTTTATTTGCAAAATATTGATCCAAAAACTTCCTTGAAAAGAAATTTAAATGTTCAGGAGGTGAATACATGTGCCAGGATGAATTGGTAAGATCAATCATTTTTCTTTTCATACTTTCATGTGTTGGAATAAGAATAACAACTAATCCTGAAGGTTTCATGATCGAATCAAGTTTTTCAAGAAATTGAAAGGGATTTTCCAGATGTTCTAATATGGCAAAAGAGCTTACAACGTCATATTTTTTATCAAATTCTATGCTTTCAAGGAAATCATTATAAATGGTTAATCCCCTCGTAATTGCAATATCGGTGAAGCTTTTGGAAAGTTCCACACCTTCCAGATGTACTGTTGAATCAAAATGCATCAAAAAATTTCCTGTTCTGCACCCGATATCCAGTACTGAAGCTGGATTCTTTCCAAGAAGTGATTGAATAATTCTAACTTGCTTATACCAGTTTTTTGATTGTGTGAATTGAAAAGGGAAATCTCCTCTGTTAACAGAAAGATGATTATACAACTCTTTCAGGGAAACATGATGTTGATTTTTATCGAAAAAAAAACATCTGCAGGACCTGCACGAGTAAAGATGATAAATTTGTTGGTTATGTGGAGACTTGATGTTTTTTATTATGGAACATTCATTATTTCCACAGAATTTACATACCATTTCTATATAACAATTCGATGGTTTCAATAATTCCTTCTCTGAAAGTAAATTGAGGTTTCCAACCTAGATTATTGTTTATTTTTGTTATGTCGGCTCTTACATCCAATATTTCATTTCTTCGACACTCTTCTTTTGTTTTAATATTTTTTTTAATATTAGTAACTTCCATTAACATTTCAATTATTTCCTTAACACTAATTGAAATACCGCTTCCAACATTATAAATTTTAATTCCTTTTTCTTCTTGAAGTGTTAATATAATTGCATTTAGGAGGTCTTCAATGTAAATAAAGTCTCTTTTTGGTCTGAGATCTTTAACCAAAATGATATCCTTATCCTTACTTAGTAATTGGTCAATGAGAAGTGGAATTAAAAAATTAGGTTTTTGCCCCGGCCCAAAAACATTAAAAGGACGGAGTATAGTAATTTTTACATTGTAATGCCGGGCATAGAATCTGCATAATGATTCCGCTAAAATCTTACTATGCATATAGGGATTATTGGGATTTACTGGATGTTTTTCTGAAATCGGTAAATACTCCGGCATACCATAAACATATGCACTTATATATGTTAGGCTGGCTTTCCTTTTCCTGCAAAATTCAAGTATAATATTCGTCCCAGTAACATTGGTTTTGTAAAATTCCAGTGGTTCCTCCCAACTTTTAGGTATATAGGTTTTACCAGCTAAATGAAAAACATGGTCAATATGATCAAACGCAGGTTCAGTTGTTGATATATCCCCATCTTGAATATCAAATCCAAAAATCTTGTATTCTGGAAATTCTTTCTTTATCTTTTTTTTCAGAG
The DNA here is from genome assembly GCA_964515985.1 of uncultured Rikenellaceae bacterium. Taxonomy (GTDB): domain Bacteria; phylum Bacteroidota; class Bacteroidia; order Bacteroidales; family VadinHA17; genus CAZEWS01. The sequence continues at coordinate 3,468 of CAZEWS010000053.1, forward strand.
CTTGTCCGATAAATCCTTCAGAACCTGTGATTAGAATATTTTTAGACATTGTGTAAAAAGAATGTAGGATTCTTTTCAAATTCATTTATGGCAATTTGGTAATCTTCAGGACGGCCAATATCCAGCCAAAAACCATCGAATATCTTTACCTGAGCCGGTTTATCAAGTTCAATGAGTTTTAACATTAATTGATCAAATCCAAAATGTAAATCACGGGGAATAAACTTTAAGATTTCACGGTTCCCCATATAAATTCCCATTGAGACATTGTAGTGAATAAGTGGTTTTTCCTTAAAATCTGTTAATTGGTTATTTTTACCAATTTCTAACACACCAAATTCACTGTTAATAGTTCTTTTATAACCTGACACAGTGAATAAATTCTTATGTTGAATATGATATTCATAAAAATCATGATAATTTAAATTAGTTAGTACATCACCGTTCATCACCAGAAAATCATCCGGAAGATCAGGAATAATGGTAAGAGGCCCCATTGTTCCGAGAGGTTTATCTTCAAATGAATAGTCAATTTTTACATTCCATTTTCTCCCATCACCAAAATATGCTTTGATGATGTCTGCCTGATGATTCACTGTCAGAGATATTCTTTCAAAACCCTGATGAGCTAATTGTTTAATAATAATTTCCAGAATAGGAAAATCCCCAATTGGGACAAGTGCTTTTGGAAGAGCAACTGTATATGGCTTTAACCTTGTACCCTTTCCTCCAGCTAATATAATAGCATATTTAGACATTGTAAATATTAGCTTTATATTTTTTCAAATTTTCTTTCTTACTAAACCATTCAATAGTTATTCTTAATCCTTTCTCAAATGTGTAATCCGGTTTATATCCAGTTAGTTTAGTGATTTTTTCAGTATTAGCCAGTAACCGGTATACTTCCGATTTTTTCGGCCGTATTCGTTGTGTTTGCTGAACAAGTTCTACATCCCTCCCTATAATCCTCCGGATCAATTCAAATGTTTCTTTTATTGAATATTCTTTGTTTGAACCTATGTTATATGTTTCTCCTATTGTATTATCACCTCTCCCCAATATAAGTAATCCTTTACAGGTATCCTTTACATAACTAAAATCGCGGGTCGGAGTTGTATCTCCCAGTTTAATTTCCTTTTCCCCTGATAAAATCTGTGTAATGATTGTAGGGATAACAGCTCTGGCAGACTGTCTTGGCCCATATGTATTGAATGGTCGTGCAATTGTTAACGGAAGATTGAAAGAGTGATAGAAACTCATTGCTAATGCATCGGCACCAATCTTACTGGCACTGTATGGTGATTGTGGCTGCATCGGATGTTTCTCGTCGATTGGTATATATTGAGCGGTCCCGTAAACCTCACTGGTTGATGTATGGATTACTTTTGAAATATTATTATGTAAAGCGGCAAGGCAAATATTCATTGTTCCCTTAACATTCGTATCAATATATGAGCCCGGGGCATGATATGAATAAGGAATAGCAATTAGCGCAGCCAAATGGAATACTATATCTATATCACGGGTAATCTTAAGCAGGAAATCATAATCCCGGATGTCACCACTAACGATTTCAATTTTATCTCCGTACTCAATATATTCCAACCAACCCCAATAATTAAACGAATTATAATAAGAAAGAGCTTTTACCTCTGCACCTGATTTTACTAATAGTTCAACCAAATGTGAACCAATAAAGCCATCTGCACCAGTGACAAGAATTTTCTTACCCTTGTAATTCATAAACATCGGTAAATAATTTATTTGCAAAATTCTTTGAAGATAATTTGCTTATTTTTTTCTCAACAGATAATTGCGGTTTCTGATAAATATATAATATTTTTTCATAAAGATCATTTTCAGATCTGTTTTTGAATAAAATTACATTCTTAGGTCTGACAACACAATCACTTGCAACAACCTTAGTTTCAAACCAGAGTGCTTCCTTAATTGAAACAGATGAACCATCAGTATTAGTAGGTCTGATGAAAACCTGTGAAGCCATAAAAATTGGCCATACCTCTTCCATATCTTCGTGTATTAATAAAATTTGACCATTCAGATTATTTGTATTTACATATTCCTGGAAGGAATTATACAATCCTCTGTCTCTGATACCATTAATACTGGCAACTAAAAATATTATTATACCATTCTCTTTAAATTTCTTTATAACCTTAGCGGCTAAGTCAAATCCATACAAATCCACATTCTTGTAACGATTAAACCATCCTGTCATAGAAATTTTAAATCTTCCATTCCTGAAAAAATCTTCGTAGCTCTGTACTACTGAATTGAATTTATTGATATCAAATTTAGGTGGGAGAAAGGCATCAATTTCTCTAACACTGATCGGATTATATATACCAATCTCATGAAGAATCCCACTGTTAGCTACAATAATATTGATGTTTTTTGTCAATTTTTTCATTAAATATGAGAAGATACTTTTTCTTTGGAAAAAATCTGTTAAACTTGCTCCATGTATATGTATGTAAATATTCTTCTTGAATATTCCGATCATTCCCAAAAGGAATCTTAAAAAAGTATCAGTGGTATGAGCATGAATCAATTTGTATTTTTTGAAAATAAATTGAAAGACCTTTAGATACTTTACTTTCCCATAAAAAGATATCGCTCCTTCACATTTAGAATTACTTGTATTAAAAAGAACATAACGATCTTTTGGCAGATATTTTACGACCCTCTGTATATGAACCGATATACCCCCATAAGGTGGAGGATAGGGACCAATAATTGCTATTTTATTCTTCGTTTTCAAAAAAATTACATGAATTCCTGTATATCCAGCTTCTGTTCCAGGAAATTATACTTTCCGGCTTTTGTTGGTGAAATTTTATTCACTTCTTCTATACGAACCTCAAAATTTTCGCCTAATACTGACTCTAAACTTGAAATTAGTTTATGCTCATTGACCTTCTTTTCTTTATCCGTTCGAATATAATAAAATCCAATCTTGCCAATTTCTCTTTGGTAAAATTTGAATTGTTCAATGTCAGAAAATCTGCCACAAACAGGTGCTAATGATGTAAGAGAGATTAGGTTTAATGATTTACCTACAATTAATTCCTGAAGCCGACCTTCAATATTACTTATTACCGGATAAAAAATACTGCAATTTTCATTATGATTTTCTCCGGGTTCTGCAAAATCCATGGTTTTGTACCGGATAAACGGTGTAGCTAAATTCCAGAATCCGGTACCGACTATTTCTCCTTTTTCTCCAATATCTGCATCTTCCCCCGTGGGTTTAATTATTTCTGTAATTCCATACTGCGGATAGACATGAAACAATTCATCCGTTAAACAATTTCCTGCAAGAACTGTTTTTTCTGCATGGCC
>CAZEWS010000053.1:6840-7968 GCA_964515985.1 uncultured Rikenellaceae bacterium
ACCAATGACAAATTGGAGCGTTAAAAACCCCCTTGATCAATTCCTTCTGAAAGTCATATAATTTCTCAGAGCCAAGCATTATACATTCAAATTTATGATCCAGCTTAAGATCGTTCTTTCCCATCATTTTACAAAAGAAATAAAGCGAGGAAGGATAAGCTTGAAGGATAGGAGTTTTATATTTTTCAATAGCTCTTATAAAATACTTTACATTTTCTGAAGTCAAATTAAATGAAGACAAAATCAATCCATGTAAAGGATCGTAATATACATTGCCTGGAATCACCCTGCCTCTCAGTATTGTAGATTTAGTTTTCAAACTTATTGAAGGATAGAATCTCGACCATAGATCATGAATAAATGCTTTTTCAATTACCTCTTGTTTTTCTTCTACGTAAAACCCAAATGGGGTTCCTGTTGAACCTCCTGTAGTATGGAAAACCAAATTTTTTAATTTAGTATTTGAGAATTTTTTGATATTCTCACGGATTATATCTTTTGAAATGGCTGGAATTTTTTTTAAATCTTCTAATGAATTAACCTTTTCAGGATGAAAATTTGATTCTTCCCAGTATTCCCTATAACCTTCAATGTTTTCCCAACAATATTCTATAAGTAACTTGACTCTTTTAAACTGAAATTCTTTTAATTCATCTTTGCTAAAATTTTCTGTCCTTTTTATTAACTCTCGAATTCTTATATACTCTTGATAATTCTTTGAGAAATTTGCCGGAAAAAATGATCTGATTTTTCGAAATATCCAATATCTCTTAATTTTTCTTCTCATATAATAAACAAGGTTAAATGTGTTGTTTGTATCAGTTCTTCCAATGAAATAGGCCATTTTTTTTCATCAAATTGAAAACTTTCATAAAGCATTTCCCACTCTTCTAAATGTCCTTTCTCGCTTTGATTGGTTTTTATCTCATTAATTTTTATACCATACCCTTTTAAAGATTTATAATCATTTAAAACAATGGTTTTTTCATCAAAATGAACTTCCATGTATTCTTTCGGGAATTCACGACTGCCAACCGCAAAGTATTCAATAGTGGCCACCGATCCATCCTCATACTTCAGAATTATTGATTTAATGTCTTTTTTTGTTCAAAAACCTATTGTCTCGAT
>CAZEWS010000053.1:7978-14779 GCA_964515985.1 uncultured Rikenellaceae bacterium
AACTATTGAAATACCCTGTTGAAGGTGATAAACTTTCATAACTAATCGAGACAATAGGTTTTTGAACAAAAAAAGACATTAAATCAATAATATGACATGCCTCACCAACAATCCTTCCACCATTTTCATGTACCCAGTGATCAGGAGAGATATATCCCGCATTCATTCTGTAATGGATAAACAACGGGTTAATCCTCCTGTCAGTATGCTTTTTTATTTCAACTGAATATTTACTGAATCTCCTGTTAAAACCAACCATTAAAACCGGTTTGTTTTCTCTTGGCCGATTATTGAAAAAGTCCTCGATTTTCTTTAGTTCATCATGACTTGTTGCTAGTGGCTTTTCAACAAAAACATGCTTTCCCCTCTCCAGCGCTTTTATTGTAATTTCTGCATGACTGTCATGCCTTGTACAAATGAGTACGAGATCCACATTTTTATCATTTATTATTTCTTCTACATTGGTAGTAGCAAAACTGGCCTGGTATTGTTCAGCTACGGCTTTGGCTGTATGACCATTTTTATCAGATATTGCATAAATTTTATATTGACGATTAAGGTTTTTAAGGTTTGGCAGGTGTACATTGGTAGCAAAACTGCCGGCACCCACAAGGGCAACATTAATCACATCCTTATCTACAAATGAAGTTCTGATTTCAATTTTACGTTTATGATCACGGTATTGATCCAATAAGTTCACTTCCGGAAGACCATAATCCAACAAAACCATTAAAGGTTTATCTTCAGTTTGTTTCAGAGAATTAAACGCAGCAGTAACCTGGTCAATACTGAATACTTTTTGAATAATAGCTTTGATGTTAATACTTCCGGCTTCCAATAGTCTTAGGTACTCACTCAAATTTCTGTTTTCTGTCCAACGTACATATGCAATCGGGTAATCAATCCCCTTTTCTTCGTACGATTTATCATACCTGCCCGGTCCATATGAGGTAGATATCAGAAAGTCAATTTCTTTTGAATAAATATCCTTCCTGTCGATTTCCATTCCGGAAACACCGACTAACACCACTTTTCCTTTTCGCCGGCACATATTGAAAGATTGGGACAACGGCTTACTTGAGGAGGTTGCGGCTGTAAAAATCACAGCATCAGCGCCTAACCCATTTGTGATGCTTTTAACAATTTTAACAGGGTCTTCCTGTTGTGGATCGATTACCCGTTCTGCACCATATTCTTGTGCCAGTGCTAATCTTTTATTATCCAAATCAATGGCGATTACTCTTATGCCCGAAGCATTCAACATCTGAATGGTGAGCAATCCTAAAATACCAGTACCGAACACCACACAAAATTCACCCAGTCGAAGATCTGCCCTTCTTGCCCCATGCAATGCAATCGCCCCCAGAGTCACCGTAGATGCTTCTTTAAAGCCAAGGTCATTGGGGATTTTTACCACAAGATTTACAGGTACGTCCACATACTCTGCGTGGTTTGCCAGTCCACCACCTGCAGCAGCAACCCTGTCGCCAATTTTAAATTTTTCTGCTCCTTTGCCAACTCCTATTACGACTCCACTTACTGAGTAGCCGGTAGGTTTACCCGCATCGAGCTCTCCTTTAACCTTTTGGTAAACCCTGCTGATGCCTTCCGTCCGGGCAAGATTTAGCATTTTTGCCACTTTTTCAGGCTGTTTCAGAATCCTCTTTATCAAAGGTGTTCCACTGGATAAAATGCCCGACATTTCTGTACCTGCGCTGATACAACTATTAACTACCTTTATTAATACCGACCCTTCAGAAACAACCGGCGCCGGAACTTCTTCGCCAATTACAAGTCCTTTTTTAACTAAAGCTTGTTTCATAAATGACCCTGTTTAAGTCTGTTGCAATTTTTCATAAACATTTATTAAAACCCGGGAGTCCAGTTCCCAATTATATTTTTTCTTTACCCACAATTTCCCGTTCCTTCCTAATTCTTTATCATTGTTCTTAGTCAAACCTTCCAGGATATTAGCCAATTCAGTATATTTATCTTCCCTGTAAATGTATCCTGAGTTCGTTTCACGGATGATCCTTTCAATCGGTTCACAGTTTGATGCAATAACAGGTTTTTCAGCATACATATACTGGAAAAGTTTATGAGGTATAGTAGTATCCGTATGTTCTGATTTTAGGTGGGGAATAACTGCAAAATCTACTTCCTTCATAAATTCAATCATTTTCTTATAAGGCTGCCACCCGTGAAAAACAATTTGGTTATCCAGTTCCAGTCGTTTTGTTAATTTCATTAATTCCGATTGATATCTTCCCTCTCCCAGGATCCGGAATCGAATATTGGGCACACTGTGTTTTATAAGGGATAATGCCTTTATTACTGTTTGAATACCTCTGTGGTAGGTGATCCCGCCGGCATAAAATAACACTATTTCACCAGGATTTGTTTTGTGGATATCAATATTAAAATGTTTTATATTGAGAGTATTCGAAACAATATGGATACTTTCTTCATTGACGTTCAGCCTTACCAGTCTGTTCTTTGCCTCTTTCACAACTACAATAATACGGTCAACGTACTGCAATATTTCCCTTTCATAATGTATCCACTTTTTATTAGGAGAAAGTATTTTCCCCATTATGGATTGAGTATGTTGTGAAATGCGGAGATAAGCCGGCCAATTTTCATGTAAATCAGCTAATAACGGAACATTATATTTATTCTTTAGTTCAACCCCAACCCGAACCAAGGGCAGATCATGTACATGTATAGCGTCAAATTGTTCTCTCTTCAATATTTGATATAGAAATTTCCTCCAAAAATTGAAATAAAAAGGAAAGGTTAGTGCTCCTACACTTGATTTATATATAAAATCAGATATCGGTGCCCGGTGTACTGTAAGATCTCCTATTTTTTCCACAGATAGCCTGTTTTTTCTTGTAAAACAAGCTAAATGTATTTCATGTCCTTTATGCTGTAAAGCCTCAATTTCATTTTCAACCCTCAAATCAGGAGGAAATTCACGATCCAGAATCATTAAAATCTTCATGAAGAATAAATTGGACTAAAAACCTGACTGTTATTTTTTTGTAAACTGTAAATTTAAGCTTTATTTTACAAATAAATTTAAGTTATCCATTATGAAGTACTCTTCTGTTAAACTCCTTTTACCCCATTTGTCTGCCATAATTATCTTCCTGGTAATAACATTTGCCTATTTTACTCCATTGCTTGAAGGTAAAAAGATGAAACCACCTGATATAGTAAAATATCAGGGTATGGTTAAAGAAATTAAAGACTTTAAAGAACAGACCGGGGAGGTTAGTTTGTGGACTAACAGTATGTTTGGAGGAATGCCGGCATACCTGATCTCAACACCACCTTCTCCTAATATTTTTAAATACTTACACAAGTATATAATTCTGCTGGATAAAAGACCTGCCGGTTTTTTATTCTTATATTTAATTGGTTTTTACATTACTTTGCTCATTTTCAGGGTAAATCCATGGCTTAGTTTAGTCGGCGCTATTGCTTTCGGATTTTCCAGCTATTTTTTTATTATTATTGGCGCCGGACATTCATCAAAAGCTTTTGCCATTGGTTATATGTCTCCGATTATTGCAGGTGTATATTTGGCCCTTACCCGCAGACCTGTATTAGGAGCCTTAATTGTCGGTATTTTTTTATCCCTTCAATTGTATGTAAACCATTTACAGATCACTTATTATACCCTCCTGATTATTTTTGCTTTTGGGATTTTTCAATTCGTCGATGCTATTCAGAAAAAACAGGTTATTCAATTCTTTAAACCCTTTCTGCTTCTTTTTATTGCCGTAATTCTTGCCATAGGATCCAACATTACAGCAATCTGGACTACCTACGAATATGGTAAGTATTCAACCCGTAGCAAGTCTGAACTAACATTTGATAAAGAAAACAAAACCACAGGATTGGATAAGGATTATATCCTGAATGATTATAGTTACGGAATTGCAGAAACCTTTAACTTGTTCATTCCAAATTTTGTCGGAGGTTCTCATTCCAATCCACTTGGAACAAAATCAGAAACGTATAATACCCTGAAAAGGCTTAATGTTCCGAATGCAAGACAAATCGTTGAGCAATTTCCTGCTTATTGGGGACCTCAACGATACACATCCGGCCCGGTTTACATTGGTGCAGTTGTTGTTTTTTTATTCTTTTTCGGAGCATTTCTGGTTAAAGGTAAACTAAAGTGGTGGCTGGTCACAATAGTCATTGTTTCAATATTACTTGCCTGGGGTAAACATCTTATGTTCCTGTCCGAGTTTTTTATTGACTATTTTCCGGGCTATGATAAGTTCAGAACCGTATCCATGATCCTGGTCATTGCTGAATTTGCAATGCCACTTCTGGCAATACTGGCAATAAAACAACTGGCTGAAAACGAAATATCAAAAATTGAATTCAACAAAGCGCTAAAATACTCCCTGATTATTGCCGGTGGACTTGCCTTGATTTTTTCCATTATGCCAGGACTTTTTCTGAATTTCAAATCACCTACTGACCAAAATTTAGTACTTAGTTTACAGGCTAATAACTGGCCTGATATTTCAATTAATGAGTTCTTAAATTCCATAAAAGCCGACAGAAAACACATTTTACAGACCGATGCTTTCAGATCCCTTCTTTTTATTTTATTTACTGCCGTCATTTTACTGGTATTCCGGTTTAAAAAAATATCAACCAAGATTTTCTATATTGGTCTTGGGCTTCTGGTGCTTCTCGATTTATGGACCGTGAACAGAAGATACCTCAACAACGATGATTTTGTAACCAAAAGGGAAGCAAGGGAACCCTACACTGCCACTAAGGCTGACCTTGATATTTTAAAAGATAAGGAATTGAATTTCAGGGTTCTCGATCTAACCGAAAGCACTTTCAATAGTTCAAGAACTTCCTATTTTCACAAATCAATTGGAGGATATCACGGGGCAAAAATGAAACGATACCAGGAAATCATCGAATTCTATATTGGTGGCAGTATCCAAAACATTTTCAATACGTTACGGAATAATCCGGACCATGAAACAATAAACAAAACCCTTTCAAATCAACAGGTTTTGAATATGCTAAATACCAAATACATTATCTACAATGGAAATGCACCACCTTTAAATAACTCATACGCTCTGGGGAGTTGTTGGTTTGTGAAGAATTACAGAATTGTCGAAAATGCAGATGAAGAGATTCTGACCCTTGGTAAATTCAACCCCTCTGAAGAAGCTATTATTGATCAACGTTTTGAAGAATATTTATACGATTATTCTATACAGGAGGATTCAACTGCTATTATACAATTGCTGGAATATCAGCCTAACAAGTTACTTTACCATAGTAGTTGCAATATCGACCAACTCGCTATATTTTCTGAAATTTACTATGATAAAGGCTGGAATGTTTGGATTGATGGAAAATCCGCAAATTATTTCAGGGTAAATTATGTTCTTAGAGGAATGATCATTCCACAAGGTTCACATGAAATTGAGTTCAAATTCGAACCGAAGTCATATTTCATTAGCAGAAAAATTGCATTACCAAGTTCATCTTTACTGCTTCTCCTGATAATCGGAATTTTTATAGTTGAATTTATAAATTGGAAAAAGACCAAAAATGAAACGTCCATGTAATTATTTTCAGATCAAATCCTTTAATAAACATAAGTTATTTTAAGGAATACTTGAAAATTCTCTTTATTTTATTATAACGGTAATCTATCTTATGACAATTTGTAAAAGTATAATTGTCAATTGAATATCAAGCCTATAAAAGCAGTCTTTCCCCTCAAAATAAGCAGAAAGCATAAATAAATTGAGTTAATTATCGGCCTCTTAAAATTTCAGTCAATAGTTCGTTCCGAAGATTTTTACGTTGGATTGCGTTAAGCAATACTGTTTGATCCCGCCATCGGCGGGGGAGTTGTATTGCGGGGAAAATCAAGGAAATAGAACTATCTGAAATTTTAAGCAGCCTTGATTTTTTGGTTCTTTTGCATCAAGGCAAAAGAACATAAAATATTAATACCTATCAATCCACCTGTATCTTCTCGCATTATCACCTAATTTAAGGGCTATCATTACCTCATGTGAACCGAAACTGTGTTTTCTTATACTGGTTAAAGTGTAATCAAAAGCATATCCAAAATAGAGTTGATTGACCCTGACACCTGCCATCGCGATCAATGCTCCGCTGGTACGAAAAGATAGTCCTGCCCAATAATCGTTCTTATAATAGATTTTAAAATTAATATCTGCCTGGAGTAGCAATTGCTCAGTGGTCTTAATCAATACTGAAGGTTCTAACTGATAGTCAACATTCAAATCAAACCGGTATGCACCCATCAGGTAATAATGCCGTAACATCCTGTAATCATCAAAACTTTTATTGCCAAATTTAAGAGCGGATTGAAATAGCTGAGCGACAGAGAAACCTACACGATATTTATTATTCAACAAGTACACGCCAAAATTGGCATCCGGCACATAGATCACTTTTCTTAAACCACCTGATAATAATGGTTCCCGCTGATCAAAAAAAGTCAATTCTGCATCATTTACTCTGAACTGAAATGCCGAACCGGAAAGTCCAAATGAAAGTTGTGTTTCCTCCAGCCAAATATGATATGCATAAGTCAACTGAATTCCTGTCCGGGTTACAAGCCCGTTCCTATCATTAAAAATATATCCCCCAACGCCAACTCTACCCCTTGTACTTGGTTTATAAACTCTTCTTTTGACAGGAGTACCTTTAAGAATAAAACTTTTTTTTTTAGTATTCTTGTTTGAATGCTAAAAGCATGTGTTCGCG
>CAZEWS010000054.1:0-14762 GCA_964515985.1 uncultured Rikenellaceae bacterium
CACAAATGATGTGGCTTACAAAGAATCCTGAAGTTTACGGTGTAATTGTAGCAGGAAATATGTTTGGTGATATTGTTTCAGACGGATTCGCCGGCCTGATCGGTGGACTGGGATTTGCCTGCAGTGCCCAGTTCTCATATGATGGTGTCGCACTTTTTGAGCCCACACACGGATCAGCACCTAAATATGCAGAATATGATGAATCCATTGTCAATCCCATTGCTATGATAGAATCATCGTGCATGATGCTGGATTATTTAAACGAAAACGACATTGCATCCAAAATCCGGAAAGCCATAGCCAAGGTGGTTGCAGAAGGGATAGTTCGTACATACGATATGCTGAAAATGCCTGGAAGCCAGGATGTTTTGAAAAATGGAGCAGCATCGACTAAGGAAATGGCAGAAGCGATTATTGGTGCATTGAGAAGGGATTCGGAATTTTAGCTTCAATTGGATATTAGCTCGTAGTTCACATCTTTTATTTGACAGTCATTAGCTCGTCCCGATAATATACATGCTGTGAACGCATTGAAGTTAGAAATCGGGACCAAAAGTTATTCTTATATTTACCTGATCATGTTAAACATTGACAAATACCTGATATGAGAGAAGAAGTAAATCAATTATGGCCTGAATTGGAATGGATTAAGGACCGGGACTTAAGGGAAAAAACAGCGAAAACCTGGGAACTGGCACTTGAAAGAAGTGTTTTAACACCAGAGGATCTTGGTAATATTCCATTTACCTTACTTTGCGGACCGGATATGAAAGTTAGTTTTATAAGTCATAAACGTTGTGTAGTTCATATTGCAAAAGAAAGCGGAGAAAAAATAAATGAATTCTTTGAGGATGAACTGCCGGTTGACATGGATACCTTACTATCAGGTGCCATTCTTGCTGATGTTGGGAAATTGCTCGAATATGAACTGGATAAGGAGGGAAAGGCAGTTCAGGGAAGCTATGGTAAATACGTCAGGCATCCGTTCTCCGGAGTATCCCTTGCCGAGGAATGTGGTGTACCACCACAGGTTTGCCATATCATTGCTGCACATGCAGGAGAAGGAGAACTGGTAAAAAGAAGTACGGAAGCTTATATTGTCCATCATGCGGATTTTATGACCTTCCTACCATTTAAAAGCAGGCTGAGCATTTAATTAGAAAACACTTTTAAGGTCCTAATATTTACTTTAGGTTAGTATTGTAAAATACTTATTTTTATATTTTTTTATACAAGTTAGCTTTAACGAGACGGAACAATAAAAATTTAATGAGCTGACAGGGTGTAACCTTTTCATATGATCAATTTTCAATTAATTCTTGTATTCGTTGTCCTGGTTTTTATCCTGGTTTCTCTTTATAAGGAGATATTTGGTGCTACATTTACTTTCCTTGTTGCTGTTGTTGTTCTTGGTTTTTTCGGTGTATTAACACCGGCTGAAATATTGGCCGGATTTGCCAATGAACAAATTGCGGTTATCATCATGTTGCTGCTTATGGGAGATATCATCAGGAGAACCGCTATTATTGAATTGGTCTTCGATAAGGCTTTTCAGGGGGTAAAAGGATACAGGGGATTCCTTGGCAGGATGATGATAATTGTTTCAGGCCTGTCGGCATTTCTTAACAATACACCTCTTGTTGCAGTAATGATGCCTTATGTAAACAGTTGGTGCAAGAAAAACGATATTTCTCCTTCCAAGCTCATGATGCCGCTCTCTTATGCAGCTATTCTGGGGGGTTGTGCTACATTGATCGGAACATCAACCAACCTGATCGTTAATGGTTTGGTCGTTGATCAGGAAATCCTGCCGGATTTACGCTCCCTGAGAATCTTTGATTTTGTTTATGTAGGAATTCCTATGATTTTAATAGGATTCCTCTATCTTTTCTTCTGGGGTGAAAAACTTCTTCCGTCAAGAGAGAAACTGGATGAGGATTCCCCTGAAAATAACCGGACTTATCTTATTGAAACCCAAGTGAGAAAGAACTCTGATTTGATTGGAAAAACCATTGAAGAGTCGGGATTAAGAAATATGAAAGGACTTTATTTAGTTGAAATTCAGAGGGATAATCGTAAAATATTTGTGGTTTCAAATAATTTGATCATTAGTCAGGACGACATCCTGGTTTTTGCAGGAGATACTGCTCCTGTGGCAGAATTGACCAAATCGGGTTCAGGGTTGACTATTCCTTCGGTAGGCATGCTGCACAAGAAAAAGCAAACAGTGGTGGTTGAGATCGTTATATCCCATAATTCTTCAATGATACAGAAAAGTTTGAAAGAAATTAATTTCAGGTCAAGGTATGATGCGGCGGTAATCGGCATACACAGGAATGAAGAAAGAATTACCAGTAAATTACGTGAGGTTGTTTTGAAAGCAGGCGATGTTTTAATGTTGTATAGCGGAGGTGATTTTGTCAGCCAGTCACAGGGAACCAGGGATTTTTATTTTATTTCCAGGGTTAAGGAATTCAAAAAGGTGGAAGGCTACAAAATTGCTATTGTTATGGGAGGTATGCTCCTTGCAATTTTTCTTGCGGCTATGAATGTGATCACGCTGTTTATGGGATTAATTATATTACTCATGGCATCTCTTGTATTAAACATTACTACCCCGAAAGACCTGCCAAAAGGTATTGATTATGATCTGGGATTGATAATTGTGATGTCACTGGCACTGGGTACTGCAATGATTAAGTCGGGAGCGGCACATATTATTGCCAATGGTTTTATCGCAGCATTTCTGCCATTGGGAAAGGTTGGTATATTATTCGGTATTTACCTGATTACAGCGTTCCTGGCAGCCTATATTACCAATAAAGCCGCCGTGGCTATTATTTTCCCTATATCATTAACTATGGCTTTAACACTCGATTTGAATCCCATTCCATTTGTCCTGATCGTTGCTTATGCCGCTGCCGCTAACTTTATGACACCCATTGGATACCAGACCAATCTAATGATCTATGGTCCGGGCGGATATGCCTTTAAGGACTTTTTCAAGGTAGGGCTTCCGCTTACAATGATCTACATGGTGGTTACCGTTGCAATTTTAAGCCTTTTGTACTTCTGATCCATTATTCTTATTATATGAAGGGAACGATTCATGTTGAGGTTTTACTACCCGTTGCAATTTCTGCAGCAATCAGGGGAGGGAAAAAAATTCTTGAGGTATATCAATCCGGCGCTTTTGATGTTCAGCTAAAGACGGATAATACTCCTGTCACTCTGGCCGACCGTTTATCCCACTCAACCATAAAAAAGATCCTCGATAATACCAACCTGCCTTTTCTTAGCGAGGAGGGGAAAGAAATACCTTATATTGAACGAAAAAAATGGGAGCTATTCTGGCTGGTAGATCCGTTGGATGGAACGAAGGAATTTATCGGGAGGAATGGAGAATTTACAGTAAATATTGCGCTGATCCGAAAAAAAGAGCCAGTATTGGGTATTATTTATGCTCCGGTACAGAAAATCCTGTATTTTGGTATGGAGAATACCGGGTCATACAAGGTGGATTTAGGTGTTTTAAGCCAATATCCTCATAATATTGATGGATGGTTAAATGAAGGGAAAAAACTACCGGTTGTGAAAAGAAAGGAGTATTTAAGGATTGTGGGCAGCAGGTCTCATATGAACACTGAAACGAAAAACTTCATTGAAGAGATAAAGAAACAGTACGGAAGGGTGGAATTTGTCACAAAAGGGAGTTCTCTTAAGTTATGTATGGTTGCCGAGGGGTTGGCTAACCTTTACCCAAGACTGGGACCAACCATGGAATGGGATACCGCAGCCGGTCATGCTATTGCAAAGTTTGCCGGATGCAGTGTTACAGTTTATGGTAAGGATATTCCTTTGGAGTATAATAAAGAAAACCTCCTGAATCCATGGTTTATCGTAAAATCAGGGCAGTAAAACAACTCTTCCAAAGGAATGCCTTCGGCAGGAGAGTCGTTTTACTGGTAAACTTACCTGGACATGACTGATCCTAATATGTAATTTCATTAAATTATTTAACTTATTTAATTCGATGAAGCAAAGACTTATTTTTTTTGGCTTGTACACCCTCTTTTGGTTCCTTTTTTTTATTATTTGTAAAATCATTTTTTTATTCTTTTTTTATAACCAGTCGGCTGGGTTTCCATTAACGGATTGGTTCCTGATCTTGTCCTACGGTTTTAAACTTGACCTTTCAGCAACGGGCTACGTCCTTCTTCTCCCGGTAATGATCACAGCACTTGGTTCCTTCTTTAAAGGCAGATGGTTTACTTACTTTATTAATGTTTATACTATACTTATCGTTCTGATTGCCAGCTTTGTTCTGGTAATTGATCTTGAGTTATACCGGCATTGGGGATTCAGGATCGATACAACACCCTTATTATATATCGACCAGCCTAAGGAAGCTTTTGCTTCGGTGAGTATTTTAATCATCTTTCGACAGATTATTCTGGCAATCCTTATTTTTTCAACAACAATATTTATCTACTTCAAATACATAGCCCGCCAAACTATCCATTTGAAATCCGGAAAATGGTTGCAGCTTTTTGTATTTTTATTTTTAACCGGCTTTTTAATCATACCTATCAGAGGTGGGTTAGGTATTGCACCGGTCAATACAGGTTCTGCCTATTTTCATGAAAAGGCTTTTCCGAATCATGCCGCGCTAAACGTGTTCTGGAATCTTGGATATTCATTGGCTAATTTCCAGCCCATGGAAAATCCGTACCGGTACCTGGAAAAAAAGGAAGCAGAGATCCTTTATGACGGATTATTTGATCACGAGGATCGAACCGATCAGGTTCTGAGACAGGAGATGCCTAATGTCATTATCCTGATACTGGAAAGTTTCAATTCGAAAATTATTGAAGTTCTTGGAGGAAGGGAGGGGGTTACACCTCAATTTAATCAATTGACACAGGAAGGAATTTTATTTAAAAATTTCTATGCAACGGGTGACCGGACGGACAAGGGCTTGATTGGAATCCTGAGCGGGTATCCTGCACAACCAACGTATTCAATTATTAAGTTTCCAAAAAAAACAGCAGGTTTACCCAATGTTGTCAGGGAAATAAAAAATTTGGGTTACACAACATCATTTTATTACGGTGGCAATATCGATTTTGCGAACATGAGATCGTACCTGGTCACTTCGGGTTTTGACAAGATCATCAGTAAGGTCGATTTTGCCCCATCCACTTACAATTCCAAATGGGGTGTTCACGATCATATTTTACTGGACAGGTTTGCACAGGATATCTTTGGTGCTGAAACTCCGTTTTTCAGTGTTCTTATGACTTTAAGCAGTCATGAACCATTTGAAGTACCTATGGAAACCGTTATTACGGGAAAGGATGAAGAAAGCCAGTTCTTGAATTCCTGTTATTATACCGATAAGAGTATTGGGGATTTTATCCGTAAAGCACAAAAGGAAGAATGGTGGGATAACACACTTATGATTCTTATTGCGGATCATGGGCATAGGTTGCCAGGCAATTCCCCTGTTTATAGTCTCGATAAATTTAAAATACCCATGTTATGGCTTGGTGGTGCTTTAACTAAAAAAGATACAGTCATAGCTAAGTTTGGATCCCAGCATGATATTCCTGAAACTTTGCTCTGGCAAATGGGTATTTATACGGATTATCCCTTTAGTAAGAACTTGTTAGGGACTTCTTCCAAATCATTTGCCTATTATTCCTATAATAATGGTTTTGGGTTCCTTTCTGATTCCCTCAGGCTTGTATTTGATAATGTTTATAAGAAATACCTTGTTAAAGAGGGGGTACGTTCTGAAACGGATCTTAAGTTGGGAAAAGCTTTTCAACAGGTCTTAATGGAGGATTTTATTCATAGATAATTGTAATATCTTTTTTGAATGTCGAGTCTGACAGGTCCTTCTCAATGAAAACCCCGACAGGGTTCCAAACCCTGTCGGGGTTAAAAAAAATCACTTTTGGGATAATTTATTTATTAACCTGATTATCTTAATCATATAGCTTCACCGATCCGTATTTAGTCCAGATATTAACTTTAGCCTTCGGACTTTCTTCACTGCCAATAATTCCGTCAACAGAAGAGGAATTATTTTCTATTATCCGGCTGAACATTTTGCCTTCCGGATGATGAATCTTTCCATACTTTGCTTCTGCCTTCAAATAATAGGAAGCATTTTTTTCAATACCAAGGGTGATACCACCGTATTCGTTTGTTATTTTTATGCTTTCAAAATCTTTGGGAATATAGCCAACCTTGCATCCGCCATACTTTGAGGTCAGATGTAGTTTTTTATCGATCTGGTCGAATTTGTAATTGGTATAGCCGCTTTCGGATACAAAATTGGTTACATGGCCAATATCGTAACCATCGTATTTTGATTCGGCTACAATGGAGCTCCCTTCATTAACATAAATTTTAGAATATTTACTTACAATAACGAGGGCTTTACTCTTTTCAATCTCCATTTTAGAGTATTTGATATCAGTTTTCAGCCAATTAACCTCTTCGATAATTGCCTTCCCATAGCCAAGGGTCAATTTACTTAAGGGTCTGGTATTACTTCTCAGAATTTTATTGGCTTTTAAATTCCCGTATTTTATTTCGATCGAAACTTCTCCGGTGAGCTCGTTAATAAATGTATTGCCATATTTATTACTAAGATCCAGCTTGAGATTTTTTGGCATATTAACCATGTAGTCGATGCTAAATCTTTTTCCTTTGCTTCCCCATGACCGGTTCATTCTATGGAACTTCTCATCTATTTTGGTTATGGCTTTTATGGTATTGCCTTCCTGGCTGAATTCCACACTGAACATACTTAATATCCTTTCAGCCCTCTCCTTATCGGGATGTTCAACCGTTATAACTACATCAATTTCAACAAGGTTTTTGTCCCAATCCTTAATATCGACTTCACCGTATTTGTTTTGGATTATCAATTCAGTGTTTTTGTTTGTATCAAATTCTTCGTGATACTTTTTTGTAAATTCATCTTGTATTGTATAAGCGGTTGTAAGACCGAATGCAACAATAAAGATGAATAAAATCCCGAATTTAAATTTTTGTGCTTTCATAATTTTTTTTGTTTATGAGAGTTTCATTATGTATCTGTTTTAGTTGATGCAGGATATGATTCATTACTTCCAGTTTCAACTGATAATGTTCTATCATTGCATTAATAATCCTTTCATCATTTGGATTTGTCCAGAGCTCCTCTTTCAGATTGTTGTAAATTGAGTCCATATCAGCCAGTTCATTAAGCAGCATTTTCTTTTGGAGGCTGTCCGATTCAAAATCCATCTGGTCAAGTTCATTGTATTTTAAATTAACCATAGAGGTATAGTAGAGTTCAACCTCTTTGTACTCGGGAGAAATATCTCCGAGGGATAATCCGTTGGTAGAAGAGGGGTTCTTTATTAGATTGTCATAAGCCCAAAGGGAGGACAACACAACAAGGATAACAACAGAGGCAGCCTTCAGCAGATAGGGTAATGAAATGATCCTGCTTTTACGATGCTGTCGTTCCAGTTTGTCAGCGAACCGGTCGAAATGACCTGAACGGGGTTCTGCAGCATCCAGCGCTTCTCTGTTCTCAAAAAGGTATTTTTCCAGATCGTTCATTATTTTTTAATTTGCTTTTTTTAGTTGTTCGAAAAGCTTTTGCTTTGCCCGGGTATATTGTGATCTTGAAGTTGAACTTGAAATACCCAATATCTCACCTATTTCTTCATGATCATAGCCTTCAAGTAAATAGAGAGATAAAACCACTCTGTATCCATCTGGCAATTGATTTATCGCTTCCCTCACATCATCAATTTTTACATTAATATCTTCCTCACCATGAGTTTTATTCTCATCTTCAATATTTATAGCAAGATCATCAATGGTTTCAAATTGCACTTTCTTTTTCTTCAGGACATCAAGGGAGTCGTTGATCACAATCCTCTTAAGCCAGGCTCCAAAACTTACTTTTCCCTCATAGGTTTCAATTTTTTCAAAAACTGACAAGAACGATTCCTGCATAATATCTTCGGCCTCCATGCTGTCATTTACAATCCTTAAACTAGTGTTATACATTGCTTTATAGTAAAGCTTATACAATTGAAATTGTGCTTTTTGGTCACCCCTCAGACATCCATCAATAATATTCTGGTGGATGTTCTGATAAACCGTATCTCTCTCATTCATTGTATTCAATCTAAAGACGAATTAAAATTTAAAGTGCTGCACGGGATATAAAAGTAGAGAAAAATTTTAAACTCTATATTCGTCTTTTTATTTTCAGCTATTGAATAATTATGATTTGATTACTAAAAATGAATTTTTAATGATCCTCCAAATGAGTCCTGGGTACAGTTTTCAAGACTCTTTTTTTATATTCACGTTGTTTGTTATAGGTTATAACATTTCACATCATCATTCTTTTTCTTTTCCTTTCAGTACACAGATAAGTTACATGAATTTTATTTACCAGAAGAGTTACATACTTTTTTTCTATACTTTTGCACCTCAATCCGGAGCAGTATCGAAAATGATTAGGTATATCAAAACAAATCTTTTTTTGTTCACCTTATTTCATTGTATCTGGATCTACGGACAAACCGATACGATTGAAATAAAGGAGATTGTGGTCAGTGGGCAACGGAGTCCTTCAATCTATTCTGAATTAAACCGTGTGGTAACCATTATTCAGAAGGAGCAAATCAGGAATGCCCCTGTTCAAAGTTTGCAGGAACTTCTGGAGTATGCCGTAAATATCGATGTTCGTCAAAGAGGTAATTTTGGGGTACAAGCTGATTTAAGTATACGGGGCGGGAGCTTTGAACAAACATTAATACTTTTAAATGGAATAAAAATAAATGATCCGCAAACAGGGCATCATAATCTAAACATTCCCATTGATATAAACAGCGTTGAAAGGATTGAGATACTGGAAGGGCCAGGCTCAAGGGTATTTGGTCCGAACGCATTTAGTGGCGCTATTAACATTATAACTGAACCACATAAATCCAATATTGTGAATATTTTCTTGACAGGTGGCGAACATGGATATTTTAAAACAAACTTGTCAGGATCAGTCAGCTTGGGTGAATTGAAGAACTTCGTTTCAATTGGAAGATCAGGATCAAACGGATACATGCAAAATACAGATTTTGGGATAGCCAATATATTCTACCACGGATCAGTAATTTTCTCTCATACAATCCTGGACATCCAGGCTGGTTATCAGGATAAAGCATTTGGCGCAAATAGTTTTTATACTCCAAAATATCCAAACCAGTATGAACATACAAAAGCGACACTGGCTAGTGTAAAACTGACAACAGGTAATAAAATTAAGATCAGCCCTTTGATTTACTGGAGAAGGCATCAGGATCGTTTTGAGCTGTTCAGGGAAAACCCGGCAGCATGGTATACAGGGCATAATTATCATTTAACCGATATATACGGTGCAGAAGTAAATTTCACTTTTAGTACCAGCTTGGGCAAAACTGCAGTTGGTTTGGATTTCCGTTCCGAAAATATCCTGAGTAATGTCCTGGGGGAATCCACCGGCGATACATTGGATGTGCCCGGCGAACCGGCAGGGTTTTTTACAAAGGAAAAATCAAGGAAAAATATATCATTGTTTCTGGAACAAAATATAATTGTTGAAAAATTTTCAGCATCAGCCGGGATTTTAACGAACTGGAATACTGATTTTGACTGGAAAATGTATACCGGAGCTGACATTAGTTATAAAATCATTCCGAATATCAGGATATATGGTTCAGTAAACCAGTCACTCAGAATCCCAACCTTTACGGATTTATATTATGTTGGTCCCACCAACGTGGGAAACCCACATTTAAAGCCTGAAGAAGCAGTTACATACGAACTGGGGACCAAATATCAGAATCAATTTTTCAACGGACATTTATCTTTTTTCAGAAGAAATGGGAAAAATATGATTGATTGGGTTAGACTGCCTGATTCATTAAAATGGGAAAGTAAAAACATTACACAAATCATAACCCGGGGTTTCGAAATCGCAGGTTACCTTGATGCAAACAAATTGATCAATAAATCTTTCCCTTTAAAATATTTAAGATTAAGTTATTCTTTTCTTGAAACCGAAAAACAAAGCGGTGAATACATATCGGTTTATGTTCTGGATTACCTGAAACATAAGTTAAATCTTGAAATAGAACACAGCTTTTATAAAGATTTAAGAGCCAGCTGGAAGATTACATTTCAGGATAGAGCAGGTACCTATACCGATTTTACAACCGGGCAGGAAAAGCCCTATAATCCTTTCCTGTTGATGGATGGCAGGCTTTTTTGGGATAAACGGACATATACAATTTTTATCGAAGCTTCAAACCTTTTAAGTACAAAATATTTTGATCTGGGTAATGTCAGGATGCCAGGCCGGTGGATCCGTTTCGGGGGATCCGTAAATCTGAATTTCGGGAAATAAATAGATTGCCGGATTTGAATCTAACCCGGCCAAACTTTTTTTAACATATTGGATGATAAAAAAATGGAATATTTTTAATAAACTTCTCTTTTCTTTATTAAATTTGTAGATAATTATAAACCTATTTAAACTTTACACAAAATGAAAAAATTACGTCTGTTATTCCTGGCTATTGCAACTCTTTGTTTTATAGGATTTTATGGTTGCAAGGGCGCTGCTGAAAAAGCTGAAGAAGTAGAAGGTGAGGAAGTAGAAGTTGTGGAAGAAGCTGTTGAAGTTACTGAAGAAGCTGTTGACACAACAGAAGCTGTTGAGGAAACAGCTGCAGATACAGTTGAAGCAGTTCTCGAAGAAGAATGAGTAACGAAAGATTTGAAGTCTGGAGAAAGAGGATGCCCGAAAAGGACATCCTTTTTCTTTTTACATTAAATGTATGAATCCCTGTGTTATTTCACCGGTAGAATAATCAAACTCGGAACCAAACATGCTGTGAGGAATGGAATAGATAAGAAGCAAGACAACTCCTGCAAGAATGGTAAATGCGGGTCTTTCTGTCTTCCGGTTGGCGATAACTGCCATAAGCCAGACCAAAAAACTGATCAGGGTTTTGTTATCCGTTAAATCCCAGCCAAAGGGTATGCCTGTCCAGGCATCGCCAAAAGCATGGTACTGGACCATCGGACCCAAAATTAAGCCGCCAATAAACAATGCGACCAGTGTTATGTTTCCATAGAACCTGTATCTTTTATGCTTACCCAAAGCCAATAATGTGGCAAGGTTTGATAGCAACATGGCAAAGAACATGAAAAATACATGAGGTACCAGGATTCCTCCTGGTACGCTGCCCCTAAAACGGATAATAACGGGTGATTCTTTAGCAACATCAATGGTTTCGGCCGGAGAAAAAATTTGCAAGTAATAGGCTAATTTCCCTGCTGATGGCTGATGAGGCAAAAAACCCAATAAAAAATCACCTTCTCTTTTTAAATCGGCTGATTGCCAATCGTCATTTGTTGGATACCGTTTAAAGAAAATCTTTCCATGAACGCTTGTATCCGGAATTTCAAGTTCAACCGGACAGTTTTCGTCACCACCAAAACTAGTTAGTAAACTTATACGATAGGATGATTGATTTATATGTATATCAAACTCTTTAGGATAGGTTGGACCTGTTTTCCTTTGGTAATATGCAGCAGCAAGCGTTATTAATACTGCCAATATCCAGTAAATTGTAGTTTTATTCTTCATACTTTGTTATAACTGAATTAAAAGGACTTCGGTTTTATTCCCACGTTTTACTTCAACCGTTATTGTTTGACCAGCTCTCAGCCTGGCAAGCCGATACATGTAGTCATGGATATTGGTTACAGGCATGCTATTAATTGCCGTAATAATATCTCCCTTCTTCATACCCCCTTTTTCGGCAGGTCGTCCTGGCACAACAAAATCCGCTCGTAATCCCTTGTCAACATTGCCTGCAAAATCGGGCATAATCCCCAATGTGACACCCTTTCTTCTTCCGCGTTTGGATGAACCCGTTTTTGGGCCTGCTTCCTGAAAAGTTAACAGTGCATCACGGTTTGTTACCCCGGTGACAACATCGTATATATAATCAGTAACTGATTTTAACCCCTCAAAATTTATTTTATCAATATCATCATCAGGCGTATGATAATCAAGATGTGCTCCTGTTGAGAAGAAAAAAACCGGGATATCTTTTCCGTAAAAAGCAGCATGATCAGACGGACCATAGCCCTCATCGGACATGGCAACGTTAAAATTTCTTCCGGGTGAAAAAGAATTCAATATCTCCTTAGCCTCTGCAGAGGTGCCGGTGCCTCCAATTTGCAGGGATTGTTCTTTGTTCAATTGCCCAACCATATCGATATTGAACATGGCCTTGATTTGACCCAGTTCTATCAAAGGATTATTAACGAAGTACTTCGATCCGAGCAGTCCCATTTCTTCCGCTCCAAAAGCCATAAAAACAATGCTTCTTTTCAGGTTCTTCCTTTCTGAGGTAAATTTTTCAGCTAATTCTATTACTGCAGAAACTCCTGAAGCATTGTCGTCAGCACCATTGTGTATGGCAATGGTATCAGGTGCCCGGCTTGAACTGCCGATGCCTCCAAATCCCAAATGGTCGTAATGACCGCCAATCAGAATATATTCTTTCTGTAAAACCGGATCGGAAGAAACAAGGATTGCAACAACATTTTGGGTTTGTACCTCTTCCTGAAAAACCTCGGTAGTGGCAGCAATTTCCAGATCTGTTTCAAAACTCAAAGGACTCCTTGTTGAATTTAGCTTTTCTTCAAGTTCTTCAATGGTTTTGCCTGATCTTTTGATCATTTTATTGGCTGTTTCCCTGGTAATATGAATCACCGGAAGACCAACCGAACTTTGCTTCGAATCCATGGACACCAATTCATCCTGCCTGTCATACTGAATACCCGAAACCATAAAAACGCCTGCAACACCTTTATCCCTGGCAAGCATTACCTTGTCCCTGTCGCTGCTGTATTCTGCAAAAATACTGTTCAGACTATCCGGTTCAGGATCACCTCTTAATATAAGAACCCATTTATCTTGCAGGTTCTGATTCTCATAATCATTCCATATCAAATCATCCTGATTGATTTCAAATCCGTACCCGATAAAAGCAAGGGTGGAGGTAAGGGTTGTGTTTCCGGAAAATGGGAATGGAAAAAAATCTTTATCTAAAACTCCGTTAAAATTTTCAAATTGCAATGAATTATTTTCACCGGGTTTGATACTTGTAACCACATCAAAATATTGCAATCCATCCTCTCCTAAAGGTTCAAGACCAAAACCTTTGAAATGATCCAAAATGTATTGGGCGGCTACTTTCCCTTCCGGAGTTCCCGGATACCTGCCTTTTAATGAATCAGATGCAAGGAAACCAATGTGGTCAGACAGTTCTTCGGTTGTAATTTCCGGATTGTCAATTTTTATGGATTGGCAGTTATTTAATAGAATAAAGCCAATCGTTATTGAAAATGTTATAAGCCTGTTAAAAAGTTTCATTGTTATTGATATTGGTTGAAAAATAAATGGTCAAAGATATTATAAATATTTTGTAACTATTCAGCTATTCATTCACTTCAAATAATAATAGATACGGAATACTGGAAGAATGCCTGTCATGCTGATTAGTAATAAAAAGTGAAAAAAGAAGTAAAAAATTTGTTTTAAATTATTTATTGTTTTAAATTTGACCAAATGGTTAAACCAAATGGTTTAATTATATAGTTTAACTTTATGGAAAATCATAAAAATAATAAACCGCTTAAGAGAACTGAAAAAACTGATCATGGAGGCGGCAAAAAAGATCTTTGGCAGGAAAGGTTTTGATGGTGCAAGAATGCAGGAAATCGCTGATGAAGCCGGCATAAACAAAGCCTTGGCGCATTATTATTTCAGATCAAAGGATAAGCTTTTTGAGGCTGTTATCAATGAAACCTTTCTTTCGTTTTTTCCAAAGGTAATGTCTCTGATGTCAAATCCTTCTATTTCCCTGTTTCAGAAAATTGAAAGATTTGTGGATTTATACATTACATTAATTCAGGAAAATCCTCATATACCTGGTTTTATGGCTCAGGAATTAAGCAGGGGAGGGGCCGACAGAATTCTTGATATGTTTAAGGATTCGGAAATAAAACCTGAAGTTTTCTTTCAACAGGTTGAAAAGGAGATTAAAAGAGGAACAATTATTCCAATCGATCCTGTTCATTTAATTGTAAATATGATATCCATGTGTATTTTCCCGTTCCTTGCAAGACCGTTAATTTCCGGATTTTTAATAAGGGACAGGATAGATTATAATGATTTCCTCGAAGAAAGAAAGAAGGAACTACCCAAATTCATTATTAATTCAATAAAAAAGAAATGAAAAAGTTATTGTTTTTTGTTGGTTTCATAACACAGATCACATTCGGACAGTACGTTACGGTTTTAACACTGGAAGAATGTTACAGGCAAACGATTGCTACTTATCCTTTAAAAAACGATAAAAGACTTGTGAAAGATATTTCGGCATTGAAGATCGAGAATCTGAATTTGAATTACCTGCCCAGATTTGATCTTTCAGCACAAGCAACCTATCAATCAGATGTGACCATGATCGAAATTGATCTGCCATTACCGAATATCGAGTTGCCTAAGGCTCCAAAAGACCAGTATAAAGTTTCGATGGATATCAGCCAGGTGATTTATGATGGAGGAGCTACAAAACGACAGAAGGAACTTGAGGAAAAAAACACTTGATGCCGGTTTGCAA
>CAZEWS010000055.1:0-14544 GCA_964515985.1 uncultured Rikenellaceae bacterium
TACCCAACCCAATCCAAATGGCGTATGCGTAAAAGGAGCCTGCATAAGCATAATCACGTTCCCTTGGCTGATTAGGATATTGGTTCAAATAAACCACAATGGCAATCCCGGTAAGTACAAAAAGGAGCAAAACGACCCAGAAATCCTTTTTATTCCATTGGAGCTGGTAAAATAGCCCCATTAATCCGAGAAGGAATGGTAACAAATAGTATGAATTTCTGGCCTTGGCAGATTTCAAGCTTTCAGGTAAATTATCCTGCGGCCCTAACCGGATATCATCTAAAAATTTTATTCCGGTTATCCAGTTCCCCTTCAGGGGATCCCCATGACCCTGGATGTCATTTTGCCGGCCCGAGAAATTCCACATAAAATACCTGAAATACATATGCCCGATCTGGTAGCTGAAAAAGAACCGGAGATTTTCAGTAAATGTGGGTACTTGAACAGTTTTTCTTTCCCCGTTCTGACCGGCGACCTGAACCGGTTTTCCTTTTATGTTTCCCCATTGTTGGTAGTGTCTGGAGTGGTCAGGCGCATTATTACTCCACATCCTTGGGAAAAAGGTTGTGAACCGTTTATCGTATTTCACTTCCGGAGCATACCGCGTAATTACGTATTTTCCGTCTTTTTTGGTGTAGGTTGGCTTACCTTCTTCAATGCTGGTTACGGGTGCATTGTAATACTGACCTGTCATCAGGGGCCTGTCACCGTATTGCTCCCTGTTCAGGTAATAAAGGAGTGAAAAAATAGTTTCCGGATTGTTCTCATCCATGGGGGGATTGGCTAATGAACGGATAACGATAATGGTAAAAGAGGAGTAGCCGATTAAAATTACAGCAGCGGCCGTCATTATGGTGTTAAGAACCACACGATTATTCTTTGCAATGAAATAAACAACTCCAACCAAAACCAGTATCAACAAAAAACTAAGAAATGCTGAACCTCCCAGAAATGGAATTCCGAGTAAAGTTAATGCCGCAACCGATAATACCGTTGTATGGATCAATTTCTCCTTTTTATAGGTATAGTAGATCCCTCCGGCAATAGTAGCAATGAGTAAAGAAGCATGAATTAAAACTCCCGAATTATATGGAAGACCGAAGGTGTTAACAGACAACAGTTCAAACCAGGAGGCGGTGGTTACAACACCCGGCATGATCCCATATATAATTATGCCTAAAATCACGAATGAGATCAATATGGCATATAGAAACCCTTTAGCATTAACGTCAAACTTTTTAAAGTAATAAACAAATACAATGGCAGGAATGGCAAGTAAGTTAAGCAGATGAACCCCTATGGATAACCCCATTAAATAAGCGATCAGAATAAGCCAGCGTTCTGAATGTCTCTCATGAGCAACATTTTCCCATTGTAAGATTGCCCAAAACACAACCGCCGTAAACAAGGAAGAGGTTGCGTAAGTTTCTCCTTCAACAGCCGAAAACCAGAATGAATCAGAAAAAGTGTAGGCTAAAGCGCCAACCAAACCACTTACCATCACGGCTATAACATTTCCCCTGGAATAGTCTTCATTCTTAATGATTATTTTTTTTGCCAGATGGGTTATGGTCCAGAATAAAAACAGGATGGTAAATGAACTGGCAAGGGCTGATAAGGAATTTATCATTTTTGCCGCATTGGCAACATTGCTGCCAGCCAGTAGTGAAAAAATCCGCGCAAGAATCATAAAAAAAGGAGCTCCCGGAGGATGACCTACTTCGAGCTTAAAGGCAGATGCGATGAATTCTCCGCAATCCCACAGGCTAGTTGTGGGTTCAATGGTTTTTAAATAAACCACTGTAGCAATCAGAAAAGTGATCCAGCCAATCAGAAGGTTAAAGAATCTGTATTGTTTCATCTTCAATGAGCATTTATTTTTTAGTTTGGTTGTTTTGGGATCTTTAAAGATACAAATTTAACATAGAAAACTGTCTCATAAAGGATTTTGCTAATGATTGCGTTGAATCATAAAAAGAGCTTTGCCTGAAAATAAGGTTTATCAATGCTAATTCAACGTAGTTGTGTCATTTATCCTTTATCCAGATGGAGATGGTAATATTTATTCTTTAATTTTGAGAAAACAATTTAAATGACGAAAAAAAACAAAAAACGCAGGATTGATATTGTGTATTCAACTGACCCGGACTTTGAATATCAATACCAGGAGGAAAAAGAGTCTGAAACACTTGCCCCGAATCAGCAAAACCTGATGGTTTCCCTTGACAGGGAAAAAAGAAAGGGGAAAACAATTACACTGGTTACCGGCTTTGCCGGAACTACTCAGGATTTAAAGGAACTGGGTAAGGATCTGAAATTGAAATGCGGAGTAGGGGGAACGGTAAAAGATGGGGAGATACTGATACAGGGTGATTTCAGGGAAAAGATTTTCGAAATCCTTTCCTTACGAGGTTATAAGGTTAAAAAAAATAGGTTTTAGTTGCTTTTTATGTAAAATGACTTTCCAAAGTCGTTCATGCAAATTGTTTTTGGAAAAACAGAAAAAACGACTCAGAGAGTCGTTCAACAGAATAAGTGCAAATTAGCCTTTTTCATCTCACCTCTTCTCGAAACGAAATCCTATATTTGTTGGTTATTAACAGACGATTTATGCAAAGGATTTTCAATCCATACTGTTGGTTGATTATTTTTTTTCTTTTTCTTCAAAATGTTTCATTTGCTCAATTTTATGAAAAGGGACAGGATCCGGGTTATTTTAAATGGAAACAAATCAATACAGATAATTTTCAGATTATTTTTCCCGAATCATATGAAAAGGAAGCTCAGCGGCTGACGAATACCCTTGAATATGCTTATGATTATGTAACCTATTCCCTGCATCACAAGCCAAATAAAATTTCCGTTATTGTACACAACTATTCCATTCAAAACAACGGTTTTGTTGCCTGGGCACCGAAAAGAATAGAGCTCTTTCCTACACCAAACCAGGATGATTATCCACAGGATCCTCTGAAGCAATTGGTGTTACATGAATTAAGACATATTGTCCAGGTTGATAAGTTAAACCAGGGATTAACGAAGATCCTTTACTACCTTCTAGGCGAACAGGCGCCGGGTGGAGTAACAGGTATGGTCCCTTTCTGGTATTTGGAAGGGGATGCTGTTGCCACGGAAACAAGTTTATCCCTTGCCGGCAGGGGCCGATTGCCTTCTTTCGAAATGAAACTAAGAGCTCTGGGGCTGGAAAAAGGGAAGATCTTCAGTTACGATAAATCCCTTCTGGGTTCTTATAAAGATTATGTTCCTAACTATTATGAATATGGTTATCAGATGGTTGCTTATTCCAGGCGTAAATACAGTAGTCAACTCTGGGATAATGCTTTAAATGATATTGGCAAAAAACCATTCACACTCAATCCCCTTCACTTTAGCTTATATGAACAGACCGGCCTTTCAAAAAAGAGACTTTACGACGAAACGTTCCGTGAATTAAATGCGTTGTGGAAAAAACAGGCTGATGAATTAAGCTATACACAGTACACTAAAACAAATCAAAAAAAGAAAAAAGCCTATACAAATTACCGGTTCCCACAGTACCTGAACGACAGTGTTATTATCGCAGAGAAATCAGGGATAGACCAGATCAGGAAATTTGTTGCTATCCAGCCGGATGGAAGAGAAATAAAAATCCATACGCCTGGATTTTATAATCCCGTCCGGTTATCGGTTGCACAAAACAAAATCGTCTGGGCAGAAAGAATTCAGGATCCAAGATGGGAACATCAACGCTATTCTGTAATTAAAATCTTTGACATCACTTCGGGCATTGAAAAATCACTTACCAATAAAACCCGGTATTTTGCACCCGCTTTTTCCAAAGATGGTTTGCGTATTGCCACCGTTGAAATTACACCGGAAAATAAAGTATCTCTGGTTATCCTGAATGCAGAGAATGGAAAAATCATTCAACAATTCAAATCCCCCGGCAATAAAATTATTCAAATGCCAGGCTGGACTGAAAACGGAAAAAATATTATTTCAATCTTTATTGACGAAAAAGGCAAAGGAATCCGGAAACTGAACCTTACATCAGGGAAATGGGAAATGATAATGAAACCGGATTATTCGGATAAACAAAATGCAGTATCCTTTCAACATTATATTTTGTATCATTCAACACACTCAGGAATTGACAATGTTTATGCGCTGAATACGAAAACCGGAAAAAAATATCAGGTCACTTCATCAAAATTTGGAGCATTTGATGTCGCCTGTTCGGCGAACGGAAATAAAATTGTCTTTTCCGACTACTCTTCGCAAGGGTTCAATCTGGCAGAAATGGAAATAAACCCTGACCAATGGATTCCTATTGAAGCGATAAAAAACAATTCAATCAAATTGTATGAGGCTTTGGTTAAACAAGAAAAAGGTCCGGTTCTGAGTCAAAACATTCCAGGGAAAAACTATGAAGCAAAACCTTACCGGAAGTGGCAAAATATATTTCAATTCCATAGCTGGGCACCCTTTTATTTCGATTATTTTGATTTTGATCTGAAAACCTCACAAATCCACCCCGGTCTCACGCTGTTATCTCAAAACCAGCTGAGTACAGCCAATACTTCTATCGGTTATGCATACAGGGACAATAATCATCATATTTTAACTAAATTTATCTATAAGGGGGCATATCCGGTAATTGAAATTTCTGCAGATTATGGTGATACTCCTTTTGTATACCCGGATACTCTTGATGCTGATGTTTCAAACCGGTTTAATTACAACACGAAGATATCTATTCCTGTAAACCTGACACGGAACCGGTTTATACGTGGTTTCTTTCCTTCCATCAATGCCGGATACACCAATAGCTATATTTTTAATGAAAATAAGCAAGCTTTTGAAAAAGGACGCTGGCTAATGAACTACCGGTTTTATTTTTACAATTACCTTAAAATGTCAGACAAGGATATCTATCCAAAATGGGGACAAATTTTTGATTTGAGGTTTGTCAATTCACCCTATGACCAGGTTAATTACGGTTCAGAATATTCTTTCCGTACTAAGCTGTATTTCCCTGGTCTGTTCAACCATCACAGTTTGAAAATAAAAGCAGGCATTGAAAAACAAAAACCACAACGATTTCTTTATTTTAATACACTGGATTACCCGAGGGGATATGATAACCGGATCTCTGAAGAGCTGCAAGCTTTTACGGCTGAATATACCATGCCCCTGTTTTATCCTGATCTTAGTCTTTTTTCACTAGCCTACATAAAACGATTCCGTGGGAGTATTTTTTACGACCATACACAGGGAAAACGAAATTATTATCTCCTGACCAAAAAAACGAATGAAACCACAGAGGTGTTTAATTCCCTGGGAGCTGAATTTATAACCGATTTCTATGTATTACGGATACCTTTCCCTCTAAGTCTTGGAATACGGTATGCCTATAAACTCAAAACAAACACTTACAAAACCGAATTGTTTTTTAATGTAGATATTTTCGGCTTCAATATCAATCGCTGATAAGTCCATAAAACCAAATGATCTAAATTCCTAATAGCCAAACAGTTTTGGAAATTGATATTTTGAAATTTATGTTTTGTTTTTTGTTGCTTTATTCATGTTTACAATCTACTCGTCTGACCACTATTGCATTATGGCTTCCAATTCAAACTAAAATCCAAACCAATGTTTCCATTCCAGTCTGATCTCCTGGCAGCAGCAGTGGTCTGACGAGTATCAACACTTTTTGCTTAATTAGTTAAAGTGCCATAAATCAGGATTCAGCCACCTTGAATTTCCTTTCATTAAAATACGCAAACGTAGCCAGTAAAATAACCGTCAATACAGAGTAGTAAACAAATGAAGGTACAGACACGGGATCGCCCTGTGCGTAGGAATGTAAACCGGACAGATAATAATTAACCCCAAAGTAGGTCATTAACACCGAGCTAAATCCAATTAAGGCGAAGAGGTTAAGCGCATACCTGCTTTTTAAACCGGGTATTTGCCGCATATGGGTAATGAAGGCGTAAATAAAAATGGTTACCAGTGACCATGTTTCCTTAGGATCCCAGCCCCAATATCTGCCCCATGACTCGTTTGCCCAAACAGCACCCAGCAAAGTTCCAATGGTTAAGAAATACAAACCCAGGATCAGCGTCATTTCAACGATTCGTGTTATGGAAAAAATTTGTTCCTGTAAAGAAGTTTTATTCTTTTCGGTTTTTAATACATAAAGCACAAGGTTCAGAAACCCCAGAATGGCTCCCAATCCAAGAAATCCATAGCTGGCTGTAATAATGGAAACATGCAGGGTAAGCCAATACGATTTTAAAACCGGTACGAGGTTTGTAATTTCAGGATTCATCCAGCTTAAATGAGCCACAAACAAGGTTAGGGATGAGAGAATGGCTGTTGCTGACAAGGCAAGGGGAGCCTTTTTTGCAAAAATAAACCCGGCAAGCATGGTTACCCACGCAATATATATCATTGATTCAAAACCATTACTCCATGGTGCATGTCCCGAAATATACCACCTGGCTGCCAATCCCAGGGTATGAGCCAAAAATCCCACCAATAAAAGATATTTTACACCCGAAACAACCGGTTTAATGTTAAAACCCGGAGTTAAAATCCGGATAATCAGAATAATCAGAAAAAACAACCCTATTAAGCCATAAAAGGGAAACAATCGTTTAAAAACAT
Source organism: uncultured Rikenellaceae bacterium (assembly GCA_964515985.1). Classification (GTDB taxonomy): domain Bacteria; phylum Bacteroidota; class Bacteroidia; order Bacteroidales; family VadinHA17; genus CAZEWS01. The sequence goes on from CAZEWS010000055.1 coordinate 6,676, forward strand.
ACAGATTATAATATAATATTTCAAGGTTGGATTTTGTTTTTGACGGAATAATAGACTTGCCCTTAATTTGTTGGTATTTTTTTATGGATTCAAGATATTCATCCGGCCCTATCCAGATTCCCGTCGTTTTTGCTTCATTCAATGCTTCAAGGTACAACTGAAAAACACTCTTGACAAAGAGAGAATCGTCTTTTGTGACAAATTGATATGCATCAACCGGTGAATACCATGTATGGTTTATATCTCCTTCTTTTGGAAAAACCTTAAGAAAAGAACCGGTATAGATCGAATAACAGATGTTTACCCGTTCGTCAACATAAATAATTTCTTTATCAAATTTATTACGGGCTCCCGGTTTTTTAGAAAATGCCTTTTTGACCAAATTCTGTAATCTATATGTCTGTCCTTTTTCAAATTCAAAGAAATCATTAAAAGATGCAAAGGTTCCTCTTATTCCAAGCAATCTTGATAATTCCGGATTTGAAACTTTTATCATGGGTACATTCCGCCAATAATACGGATCGGAGAACATACTGAGAAAGACCTGTATTGAAAACAATCCTTCAAATCTTTCCTTACGGGAAACTTTCCTGATCACATCCGAAGCCAATGTATTTAATGGCTCAATCCGGCCATCTTTGTCCTGGATCAGTAACTTTCCGAAATTTTTTGCATGCGGCAAATCGATGACATGACTACTTGTTCGAGCAATATCAACGCTTTGCGTTTTTCCTGTTAAGCCATGCAGGAAGAAACCCGATGAAAAGAAAAGGACAATAAAAACAAACGTGAGATTTTTTTGCCTGGTTGTTGAACGCAGTGTCAGGAACCGAAACCTGCTGTTCTTGTTTAAAATCGATAGAATAATACCCAGGGTCACTAAAAAATATCCAACATAAGTAATAAAAGTGCCAAGGGAATCGTGATTAACAGCAAGGATGGTACCCAATTCATCCCGGTCATATGAAGATTGGTAAAACCGGTAACCTTTGTATTTTAAAACATTATTCATAAATATCCTAAAAGGCTTTTCCATGTTGTTTTGTTCATCTATCACGATGACTTCACTCGCGAATGAAGACGGACTCATTGATCCCGGGTATCTATCCAGTTGAAAATCCTTCAACTGAAGGGCAAACGGAAGTTCGTAAAATTTTGTGCCGTATGAGAGCTTAATATTTATACCATCCATATCAATTTCGTTTTCCACTCTTGCCTGACCCATTTGATTCAAGAGTAAAACTTCTTTTGTTTCTTCTTTGTCTGAAACGCTGAATTCCAGTACATTAATTGATGGATGATAAGGATCTTCCGGTACGGGAACCCATTTTATTTTGGCTTTGTCATAAAAATCAAGCAGAACAATTTGAAGATCCCGATAAGTATATATTTTCCTTTTTTTAAAAGGGAATAAAATTCCTTTCTCAGTATCTTTAGTCTCTCCGCCCATCATTGGGCTAACCTGAGCATTTTCAGGGAACCGTATGATAAGACCGGAATCTCCATAATAAATGAAAATTGCATTTTTATCAACAGGTTCACTAAAACTAAATGTCAATCCACCATGAATTTTATGTTCCCCCTTTGTCAATAAGATCTGTTGGCGTTTTTCCTTTCCGGAAATAATCATTGATACAATGGGTTTACCTTCCGGATCGGGAACAATCCTTTCTGATGCATTCGGAATGTAACCGGTCAACTTAACATGGATTTGTTTTCCGTCAAGTTTCATATTTTTCCTGAAAGAATTTTTCAGATCTTTGGGAAACATTATGTTTTTCTCGAATACTTTTTTAGTTGAACCGTTATCAAGTACGATTTTCAAAAGCGTTCCATCCGAAGTTATTGTATTTGTAACAGCCCCTTCCCTGATATGCATTGTTCCTTCAAAACCAAAATAACGTGTACCCCCGGCACCCAGAATAATCAACAAAAAGGAAAGATGAAACAAGAACAGGGTAATTTTCTTTCTTTTATACATCCGTGTTAGTATGATCCTCCCTGTTAAATTAACCGCGATGGAAAAAATCAATATTTCAAACCATTTGGCATTATAAACCATTGCCCTTGCGGTAAGAGTCCCGTAATCATTTTCCACAAAAGTTGCAACTGCAATCGATATGGCAAACATGATTAAAAGAGCCCCCATAAGCTCCGGAGAGAAGATTATATTATTAACCTTTTTCATAAAACCAATTTCAGACAAAAAAGCCTTTTATTAAAAAATGCAACAAAAGTGGGAAAAATTTGGCAATTATTGTTAATCGATTAATCCATTTGCCGTTTCTTTGATAATATCCCAGGCTCTCACTATATGGTCTTCCTGAACATTAGTCTGAGCTGTGACCATCCGGATAACATAATTGCCATGGAGTTTTGTATGAGTGAGATACAATTTTCCTGTTTTATTGATTTGTGTCAATAATATCTCATTCAAACGATTTATCTCCTCCCGGTTCTTGATCTGTTGAGGTCTGTACCGGAAACAAACAGTATTTAATGGGACAGGTGCCATAATTTCAAAGGATGTATCATTTTCAATGATTTTATGGAGTTTCTGTGCCAATGAAATATGGTAACGAATTTTTTCCTGTAAACCACCAATCCCAAAACTCCTTATAACGAACCATAATTTCAGAGCCCTAAACCGCCGTCCCAGGGGTATTCCCCAATCTCTGTAATCATTTACGCCGCCCCTTGATCTGGTTTTAAGATATTCAGGCAGTATCTCCAACGTTTTGATCAATGCCTCTTTGTCTTTTACAAAATAGGCCGAACAATCAAAGTTGGTAAACATCCACTTATGGGGATTAAACACGAAACTGTCGACATTTTCAATCCCCTCCAGCATCCACCGGTATTCGGGCAGGATAAGTGCTGTCCCCGCATAAGCCGCATCAACATGTAACCATACGTCATATTTTTTGCATACTTCTCCAATCTCCCTGAGTGGATCAATGGCTGTTGTGCTCGTAGTGCCCATAGTAGCCACAACACAAACAGGCTTGTTGCCTTCATCAATATCTTTTTTGATTTTTTCGGCCAACTGATCCGCTTGCATTTTGAATTCACTGTCCACTTCTATCTTTACCAGGTTTTCCCTGCCGAATCCTGCAATTTTAACAGCTTTTTCGATTGATGAGTGTGTTTCAGAGGAACAATACACCTTTAACCGGAAGTTACTCGTGAATCCCGACTGGTTTATCCTGTAGTTTGAATACTTCTCCCTGGCGGTCAGGATGGCTGCCAACGTGGCGGTTGAAGCGGTATCCTGTATAACACCTTCCAGATGATCCGGCAAACCAAGCATTTTGATCAACCAATTCATCATCTTCTCTTCCAGTTCAGCAGCAGCAGGAGAAGTTTCCCATATCATGCATTGTGTCCCAAGAGTAGCTGTTAACATCTCGGCCAGTACAGATGGATAGCTTGAATTGGCAGGGAAATAAGCAAAGAAGTTGGGGCTTTGCCAGTGTGTGATCCCCGGTAAGATAACCTGCCTGAAATCATCCATAATATCAGCCATTGATTCTCCCGTTTCAGGGGGATTATCGGGCAACTGATTAAAAATTTGTCTTGGATTAACTTGTGACTTTACAGGATACTGTTCAATATTTTCGATGTAATCAGCCATCCAATCCACAAATTGGTGTGCGTATGCCCTGAACTCATTTGTCTGCATGATTATTTTTCTTTATAGGAAAAATCCTTAAAATACTTACCCGGACGATAATGATTTTTTATATAATTTATTTGCCATACTGGCAACTTTGCTGATATCTATTTCATTAATACATTTAAAATGTCCTTTGGGACACTTTTTATACCCTAATTTCGAACAGGGACGGCATGGCAGATTTTTTATTTCGATGATTTCTGAAACAGGATAAGGTAAATAAGGATACATTCCAAACTCCGGAACCGTACTTCCCCACACGGAGATGATTTTCTTTTTAAATGCAGCGGCTATGTGCATTAAACCGGTATCATGGGTAAGAATAAGCATGGATTGCCTCACTAATGAAGCACTCTGATTGATATTATATTTTCCACAGGCATTAAAAACCTTATCGCCAACATCTGAAACCACCTGGTTCCCTGATTCCGTATCACCCTGATCCCCTAAAAGTATTATGGGATGATTTATTTCCCGGCACAAAGAAATGATTTTCTCCAGGGTTAGTTTTTTTGTATTATGCATGGCTCCTATTGCAAAACCGATATAGTCCGAATGAAACCGGTCGGGAAGAGTTGCGGGATCGATTTCATCTTCTTCAGGAATAAAATAATCTAACCCTTCATCATCATTTTTAATATCAAAGATTTTTAAGGTTTCGATATACCTGTCAACAATATGCACATCCGGGAGTCTGTCTATTTTTAATCTTACCAATAACCACTTTTTTAGATTGATTTTATTAAAAGAGAGCGGAATTGCACTCAGGCGCGATTTTACCAGAAAACTCCGTATGTTATGGTGAAGATCAATAATATAATCAAACTTTTCCTTTTTCAGCTCCTTAATTAATTCTGTCAGATTACCCTCATATTGATGTACTTTATCAATGTATGGATTAGCCATTACCAAAGGTGCAAATTGTTTTTTTACAGCATAGTGGACCTCAGCGTCTTCTGCTTGCTTTTTCAGACATCTGACTGCCGGAGTAGTAAGAACAATATCGCCTATTGAACTAAATCGTATAAAAAGAAATTTTACCACAAGGAAATTCAGATTACTCAGCAGATTCAGCAAGAATCATTACATTATTCTTTTTCACTTCGACAACACCATTTTTAATATTGAAATAATCAATACGATCGTTTTCTTCCACTATTTTTACAATGCCTTCTTCGAGAGTGGAAATAATTGGAGCATGGTTTTTTAAAATTGCAAAAGAGCCTTTTGTGCCAGGCACCTGTACAAGTTTTACTTCACCCGTAAATATTTTCTTGTCAGGAGTTATTATTTCTAAATACACGGTATTTGTATTTTGTTGAAACTATTTACTGATAATTTGCTCTCTTCTCACTAGAGACTGTGGACTGCTGACTTGAACTAGTTCCGTGTTCTCAGTTCTCGGTTTCGGTTTTCAAGTTATAGATTCCGATTCACTTCACAAATCGTTAATCGATATTTCAAATTGGCTTATGCTCTTCTCCTCATGCTCTCAGCGCTCTGCGCTACACCCTTAACGCTCTGCCCTATTTTATGCTTCAGCTTGTGCCAGGATTTTTGTTCCTTTCTCAATTGCCTCCTCGATTGTTCCAACCATATGGAAAGCTGCTTCAGGATAATCGTCCACTTCTCCGGCAAGAATCATGTTAAATCCTTTTATCGTATCCTCAATACTGACAAAAGTGCCGGGAATTCCGGTAAACTGTTCGGCTACATGGAATGGTTGTGAGAGGAATCGCTGTACTCTCCGGGCTCTGTGAACTCTCAGCTTATCATCTTCTGATAATTCATCCATTCCGAGAATGGCAATGATATCCTGAAGTTCTTTATATCGCTGGAGTATTTCTTTTACTTTTTGGGCGGTTGTGTAATGCTCTTTTCCAACAATGTCGGGAGATAGGATTCTGGAAGTGGAATCCAGCGGATCAACAGCCGGATAAATACCCAATTCAGTAATCTTCCGGCTTAAAACGGTTGTGGCATCGAGGTGGGCAAAGGTTGTTGCCGGAGCTGGATCAGTCAGGTCATCTGCAGGGACATAAACTGCCTGAACAGAGGTTATGGAACCATGTTTTGTGGAAGAGATTCTTTCCTGCATCTCGCCCATCTCGGTTGCCAGCGTAGGCTGGTAACCTACTGCCGAAGGCATACGTCCTAAGAGGGCAGAAACCTCAGATCCTGCCTGGGTAAACCGGAAAATATTATCCATAAAAAACAAGATATCCCTTCCTTCTCCTTTTTTGTCTCCATCACGAAAATATTCAGCCAGGGACAATCCGGAAAGAGCAACTCTCGCACGTGCACCAGGAGGCTCATTCATTTGACCAAAAACAAGTGCCAGTTTTGATTCCTTAAGCACTTCCCTGTCAACCGTTGTAAGATCCCAACTTCCGGCTTTCATGCTTTTCAGAAATTCTTCACCATAGGTAATAACTCCGGCTTCCAGCATTTCACGAAGAAGGTCATTTCCCTCCCTGGTTCTTTCCCCCACACCTGCGAATACCGATAATCCGATATAAGCTTTGGCAACATTATTGATCAATTCAAGAATAATAACGGTTTTGCCAACCCCTGCACCACCAAATAACCCGATTTTACCCCCCTTGGAATAGGGTTCGATTAGGTCAATTACTTTAATACCTGTAAATAAAACCTCCTTTTCTGTAGAAAGGTCCTCGAATTTAGGGGGCTTACTATGAATCGGATATCCTTTGGTCTTATCCAACTCCCCAAGGCCATCAATGGGCTCTCCTATCACATTCAATAAACGTCCGAGGATCTGATCACCGACAGGCATCCGTATTGGCGCTCCGGTAGTCACAACTTCCAATCCTCTCTGAAGACCGTCTGTGGAATCCATTGCAATAGCCCTGACCGTGTTTTCTCCGATATGTTGCTGACATTCAACAATAAGTACTTGACCATCAGGCTTTATTATTTCAAGAGCATCATAAATATTGGGGAGTTCTAAGCCTTCCCTCTCAAAAATAACATCAATAACAGGACCGATAACCTGACTGATAACACCAACACTATTTGACATATGCGTGATTTTTGAAATGTGTGTAAAATTTTCAGAATGTACAAATTTAAAATTTTTTAACAATTAAATTACTAATGTCCTTACAATCATAATCAGATAAGATTCATTCCTGTCCAACTAAGATGTTTATTTTAAAAATCGAAAAGAATTGAAGAATTATTTCACTCGTCAAATTTCAGGTTTTCCCTGGATATTTTTTGTATTTTTATGAAAAAATCTGAAATGATAAAATTAAAATTTCTTTCTCTGTCTGTCCTTTTTTTTCCCCTTTCAGTAAGTCTCCCGCTTAATGCCCAATTTACGAAGGTTGGAGGAGGTCTTGTTTTCGGTACGGGTTATGAATACCACCATGTTCACACCGGAAATCCAGGAATAAACCTGACCGGAATCTATGAATTAAACCAACCATTCCACATTTCTCCTGGTTTCAGTTACTTCTTACCCAATAAAGATCCTTTTTATGAAGATACCAGAACTACAAGTCATTGGATGCTCGATCTTGACGCCCATTATGTTTTTAACTATCTGGACCGTTTTGAATTTTATTGTTTGGGAGGGTTGAATTTTTCATGGCTCCGTTCAAACTACAAAGGTGATTTACCTGAAGTATACCCTGATTATTCGGATAATGCAATTGGGCTTAATATTGGAGTTGGTACATATATGAAGTTTTCCGAACAGATGGATTTCTTTGGTGAACTGAAATACATCGTTAGTAAGTATGATCAGCTTGTAGTAACTATCGGTGTACTATTAAATGTCCAGTGGTTGAAGCAGAATGAATAGCAATGGGGATTGAGGATTGACAATTTAAGATTTAGGAATTGAAAGTTGGGAGAGTGGGAGAGGTGGATCCAAGATAAAAGTCACCCACATGGCAAACCATGTACAAAGTAAAAATAACTAAATTAGAACTCCCTGATACCCAATATGTTGAGAATTTAGTTATATGAAAGATAAAAGTACAAAGACAAAAGGAAAATGTTTTGCCACAGGCATCCCTTCGGGAGAACCGTTTAGCGGATAGGGGAGAATTGTAAGAAAATAAACTTGTTGCTTGAATATTGAATTTTGTAAAGTGAAAGAAAACGATTAAAATAGTAAAAGGATATATTAATTGCTTTTAATTTTAATAAAATCATTTGGTTTA
>CAZEWS010000056.1:0-14493 GCA_964515985.1 uncultured Rikenellaceae bacterium
GCCCCATAAGCGCTAACTTAAAAAGTTGCATATATGGCTAAATATATTTATATTTAAGCCATGGAAACAAATAATTATTTTAATGAAGACTGGAAAGTCCTCATGAGATTTTTCCCAAAAGGATGGATTGTTGAAGCTAAAAAGCTCGGTGCTTTCAGACGATCCAGGAATATCAAGTCTGTAAAATACCTTATAAGGGTTTTGTTAATCCATCTTGCTGATGGGTGTTCATTACGAGAAACAATTGCTCGGGCTAAGCAAGGCAAATTATGTGACATTTCAGATGTTGCCTTATTAAAAAGATTAAAAGGATCATCAGAATGGTTCAGATGGATGTCAGTAGAATTATTAAAAAACAAAGGAATTGAAATTATACCTCCAAATTGGTTGAAGAATTATCGAGTAAAAAGTATTGATGCTTCCATTATAACTGAACCAGGTAGCACCGGTTCAAACTGGCGATTGCATTATAATATTAATTTGTTTGGATTGCAATGTGAACAGTTTATCATAACAAAACCAAAAAAGGGTGAAAGTTTCCGTAATTTTAAAATTGAGAAAGGAGATTTATTGCTTGGGGATCGTGCTTATGGTAGGTTGTCAGGATTTGTATATGTAAAAGATAATGGAGGGGATTTTATTTCCAGGTTAAAGAAAGATGCTTTTACAATATACAAAAATGGAATGGAATTCAACATGATAAAAGAATTTAAAAGTTTAGAATACAGACAAATTAGAGAATGGACCGTTGAAGGAGCTACAAAAGGCGGGTTAAGACAAAAATTGCGATTATGTGTTATTAAAAAAAGCAAGCAACAAATAGAGAACTCTATAAAAAAAGCTAAGAGAAGAGCAAGCAAAGGGCAATATAAATTAAAACCTGATACGCTTGAATATTGTAAATATTTCATTTTGGCTACTTCCTTGCCAAAAGAAATCCATGCAAAACAAATTTTAGAATTATACAGATTTAGATGGCAAGTAGAAATTGCTTTCAAACGACTTAAAAGTATTTTAGGCCTGGGACATTTGCCAAAAAAAGATGAAGAGTCATGCAGAGCATGGTTACATGGTAAAATGTTTGTAGCATTACTAGCACAAACAGTTGTCGATGAAGGACGATATTTTTCCCCCTGGGGATATTCAATCTAATAAAAAAGAAAATGGAAATCTTTGGAGAGAGACATCTTTTGCTTTGAAATTAATAAGCCAAGCAATAAACCCAAGGTTAGGTTTACAAAGTTCCTTGGAGAATTGGTATGAAATTCAAAAAAAATTATCCGAGAACACCCGTAAAAGAAAGAAACAAATAGAAAAAATCACATTATTAAGTTAGCGCTTATGGGGCTTCGCCCGGGGTAGAGATAAAACATGGGAATAACCGGTCCAACTATCATCATTCATTAGGGAGAAACCGTTCCATGGACCGGAATAAATAAAAAATAATTTCAATCCTACCCCCTCTCAACAACCACTTTATAATGACTTGGCAAATTACTTTCTTCACTAACCTTTTCATATCTACAATTTATCTCCTTCACAACATTTTCCACAAACTCATCATCCAGGTACGGATCAAACACCTTTTTCCAAAGATCATTATTGTAGGTCAATGCAGACCAATTCCACAGATTATGAAATTCCTCTAATAATTCAAGACTCCAGGGTATATCCAAATTATACGACAAATTATGCCAGCACAACCGGTCTTTATATCTTGAAATAAATTTTTTCATTTTTTTTGTTTCCTCACAAACCGGGGTCACAGTGAGCGTAGCGAACTGTAATCCCGTACCCATCCAGTCTTACAGTCATCGGACGAACTGGAGCCTGCCCTGTGAAATAGTGGCGAAGCCCTGCCTGCCGCAGCCAGGCACTGCTGCGAAGCAGCATTTCACGGGGCAAGTTCACGAAATGGTTGTACCGAAGTAATGCCTTTGGTAGAATCCAGTCGGGATTAACAAGGTAGATTTCTACCTGACATTAAAACCAAACCCTGCATTGCCTTGAACAAGTTTTGCAGACCAAAGCAGGGCTTCAACCCAAACATAATAATTCTTTTTATCTGTAGGTGTTTCCCGAGAAATCAGTCAGGGCTTTACTTGAAGTCAATCCCTGACTAATGTCTTAATCCTTCTTATTCTGGAAGTGGTATTCTGAGAGTTTGACGTAGTTCCTGTTGAAGCAGAGGCAAAAGAGTCTTAATCCTTCTTATTCTGGAAGTGGTATTCTGAGATTGGGTTCCTCAATTCGTGTAATCTATTGTTTCAATTGTCTTAATCCTTCTTATTCTGGAAGTGGTATTCTGAGTATCATAAATTGGAAGAACCAAATCTTGATGATTATAGTCTTAATCCTTCTTATTCTGGAAGTGGTATTCTGAGCGGAGGTAAACAAGTTACTAAGCAGCAAGCCAAGCAGTCTTAATCCTTCTTATTCTGGAAGTGGTATTCTGAGAAAACTATGAAAGTTCTAACATTGATTCCAAAAAAGTCTTAATCCTTCTTATTCTGGAAGTGGTATTCTGAGTATTCAGAACTTAGCGACCAACAGTGTACTGATTGCGGTGTCTTAATCCTTCTTATTCTGGAAGTGGTATTCTGAGACAAAATCAATTAATTATAATACCATGAAAACATTGTCTTAATCCTTCTTATTCTGGAAGTGGTATTCTGAGATGACAGGACAATGTTAAACTAAATTTATTATTATGTCTTAATCCTTCTTATTCTGGAAGTGGTATTCTGAGAATGGACAGACCCCACGGTTCAGCTTGCAGTAACATTGTCTTAATCCTTCTTATTCTGGAAGTGGTATTCTGAGTTGCCGAAGCAACGCCGGAACAGATTAATTCTTATGTCTTAATCCTTCTTATTCTGGAAGTGGTATTCTGAGAAAGGCGAAAAAGGCGAAACAACAGATAACTTTATGTCTTAATCCTTCTTATTCTGGAAGTGGTATTCTGAGAGCCCTTTTAACAATATATTTATAATAAGAATATTACAACAGTTTATTAAGCAAAACTGTATTATTTTACTAAAAAAATACATGTTTTTTTGGAAGGTGCAAAGTTACTATTATTATTAGCAATTTACAAAAAATTCCCGATATGTCAAAGAACTTGTTGAGTAAATTCTTATAAATTCAACAATTCACTGAATTTTTGATTTATTTCATCATAACATTCCATTCCTGAAACCTTAAAATAGTCATCAGTTAAGCGAATGAAACCGGTAAGGTCTGAATTACATTTTTTTAATTCTATTTCAATGTCTTCACGGCTTACTTTGATCAAATCATGTGCAATGTTGTTACGTAAATCACTCAATATTTTAAATTGCTCAAATAATTGATTCGGAAACAGAGGTTTTTTACCTTGTGAATAATAATCAAGTATAGCCTTGAAGACAAATTTGTTAGGGTTTTGGTACTCTAAGTTCTTTCTATCAATTTTAATATTTTTAAGGTATCTTTTTAATTCTGGGCAATTATCAATCAGTTTGTTCCATTCACTGTGATTATCTATGGAATTATAGATTACTGGTCCACCTAACAATTCACTTACCTTTGGTTTTAGTATTACCTCAAATAGTGTGAACATCTTAATTAAAAAGTCAGCATAGGCTTCATTGTGTAAAGCAATTTTAGTTGAAAGATATAGTTCCTTCTGTTTTCCAAAATAATCATTATCAGAAAAATGGATGTTTTGCATATGCTTGGAATAAAAGGTCCTGTTTGAAGTATCGTGTTCCATTATATCATTCAGATAATGTAGTGCCTTGTCAAAATCGAGTGATAACCTTGCAAAAGCATAACGGGCGAAGTTATTTACAACGCTACTGTAATTTGTTTCAATTACAGCCATGTAATTATAGTTTTTCAGGGAATGGAGTATTTTCTGTCGATTAATATTCCGAATGAATTGATCGGGAAACTTTAAAGGGAAAGCATCTGGTGTATTCTCCGGTTTGTTCAATTGAATGGTTTGAGGATATTGTTCAATACATTTAAGCAATAAAGCAAGATTAATTGCATCAACCCCACTCTGGGCAAAAAGAACAAGATTATCATTTTGTTCAAACCTTAATTGGCTTTTTATTCTATCAGTAAAAAAATCATACATTGCATCATGATAAATAATGTTTTTACAAACTATCAAGTGTTTGATCTTTTTTACCTTGTGCTGATATATTTTCCTTAAATATTGTTCGAATACTTGGGCAGTAAAAATTGTATCATTCTCTTTAAAAAATGGCTCCACGTTTTCATCCTCTTGCTGGTCAGTGCTAACAATTATAGTTTTATCTATTTGATCAAATCGGTTTATAGTATAATCAACAGCCGGTTTTGCAATAGGAAAAAGAATATCATCATTAAATTCATTAAAATTTTCTTCAAAATATTTTGCTCCCTTACGGTTAGAAGATAAGCAAAAATATATGCAATTTCTTGGTTTGCATGTTTTGATTCCTTCAATCTCTTTTTTTAACTGAAGGTCTCTGTTCCCAAGAGTAATAATTAGATTTGTTGCCATAGATATTTTGAATCCGAAAATGAATTGTAAACCTATTAAAATACCCTGAAATGTTTTGATTATTAAAGTCAGGGTTTGACTCAAAGTCAAGCCCAGAATAGTACATAGTATAACATTTTGTTTTTTGAATAAGTTAAAATCCTTTAATATTTAATTTGAATTAGAAATCCACCTTCTTTGATGGTGGATATTTACTTTCCGCAAAAGGCAAAAACCGGGTAAAATTCACTTTTCCGGAATTGATTTTATTGAATAGTTAGTTTCACAAATCCCAGCAGGTCTTGGTCCTCGTCCATCCGGCGGGTTTTTGGGAAAAAGTAGTCTTTATATCTTTTATTATTTGGCCTTGTCTCATCTATTATTTTATCATACAGACGTTCTTCAATCAGATTATCATCTTTTATCCAGGCACCAGTAATAAATATCCAACCACTACCATGTCCGAGCCTTAAAACACACTCATTGTTAGCACATTTGTCAGATATTTCAAGCATCTCCATTAGTTTTTGCCGGTATATCCGGATGATTTCCACATCTTTATCTTCCTCCCAAAAATCAATTTCTGAAGTTATTGTCTTTTTGGTAAAGTTATTTATAGAACCAGCAAGGGACTCATAAGACAAAAACCAATTTGGAATTTTATTGGGAAAACCTACTTTATTAATGTTTTGATTCAATAAATCATTATCTATTTTTATGTTTAAGGTAGTAGTTTCTTCTACACCTATAGCTTCAGTTAATTGCGATAATCTTTCTTCAAGCCATATTTTTTTAAATGAATAATTCATGCTAAGTAATTTCATTGCAATTACCGACTCCTTTCTGAATAATGCATCACCCACTTTCAGGAAACGCATGATATCTTTGTTAGGATTGGTTCCAAATGCTTCCTTAACCACCATTTTATCGGAAAATATTCTTTTCTTTCCGGTACGAAGCTCATTCTCAATAAATTTTCTGGGATTTGTTTTCAGATAGTCATTAAGAAAAGCTGTACGTATTGCACCTTTGATTGATGAGCCCGGAATATATGGATACCCCATCCCGTCATGGAGTTGTTCTTTCAGTGTTTTTACTCTCGATAAATCACGACAGAATACCTTCATTGTCCGTTTTGCAGTATCCGGTATCTTGAGTTCCGGTTTTCTTTTTTCGAGGTAATTCAGGAGGTTTTCTCTCTTTTCAATAATTGAAACCCACTGATGAATATTTTCTTCGCCGATAAGATCCAGCACTTTTTGTTCGTCAATCACCGCCAGTTCTCCTTGTTTATAAAGAAATTCAATATCTTTTTGTAACTCATTTCCCGAACCGATATGAACCGGAGTGATCGTTTCGATGCTAACTTTTTTCATTGAGAAACACTTTATTTGGATGTTAGTGGCAACACAAAAGATCTTCCATCCCGGTAAACATGATGCAGGGTTTCATCATTCCAGTCAGGTCTAAGGTCAATGATCCTGCCTGTAATTTCAACATTAGGAAAGACCGATCCTTCTTTGAACATGAATACAGATTTTTTCCTGAGATGTCTGAATTTTTCCGGACCTGCACCGGCAATATATCCTCCCCGTTTCTCCAAAAGGTAGGCACAATCGTCCTCAAGGATATCTATTAATTCATTTTCACCGGGGCAATACAAGGAAAACAGTAACATCCTATTTGGATTTTGGGGTAGATTAAAGTTGATTTCATTAATTTCATAACTGAATTGCCCGTTTCCTACGCTTTTATCTGTTCCGAGACCTGTGTCGGCAAGTGAATTTAAGCAAGACTTAATCTTTGAGACAACCTGTTCATCTTTGAATTCAATTAAAAAGAATAAACCGGCTTCTTTATCGAAATAGATGCGTTCTAAATAATAGGGCACGCTTTCACCTTTGCCGTCGCGGGACACCCTTTGCTGAACTTCACTCTTAATAAATACTGGCAAATCTTCCCCACGGCTCATAAGATATTTACCGTTGAATATGAACCGGGAAGGATTTACTTCAATATTTGCTCCTGTCAGGATATTTTCGAAAATCTCCTTTTCAATGTATTCCAGTTTTTTAACTTTTTTTGGCAATTTCAATTCATTTTCACCATTAACTTTCAGATTAAGCCATACCATTGGCTTTGGGAAGAAAAACCGGTTTTTATAGAAAGGAAATGCAGAGCTTAAGCTGAATCTCTTGATAAACTCAATTATATCTTTTCCGCCAAATAGTTGAGCATATGCTGAAGCAAGAGCACCTGATAAAGTATCAGAATGAAGCATATCATTACTATGATCGTATACTTCACCGATCCCTCTGCCAAAATGTACAGGTGACCTGAAATAAAGCTTGATGATATTGTAACTTGGCATATTTATATTATTAATCAGTATCAAGATAGAATTCTTTTGAACGTTCCTCCATTTGAAAATCTTCTACAACAATTTGTCCGTAACCCCGTGAACCATTTCCCCCTATATAATCGTCTTCCAGTAACTTTAACGCCCGTTTGGTGGCATTGATCAGCTCCTTCTCATTATCAGTATCGAATATATTTAACACCATTTCAAGTTGAAATTCTGCTCCGGCAGGTACCCGTTCAATCTGTCTGGGCATGGCTGCCGATGTAATACGGTCAATAACCACTTCCGTTTTTGTTTCAGTAAAGGGCATATCAGTGTTTAAAAACTCTTCTTCCGGGGTCAACAATTTAGCATCCCTTACTATCAGTCGTGAAGGCTGCTGGTTATCATTTCTATTATCCGCTGAACCAAATAACCGGACTGCAAGATCTTCCTTTTTCTGGGTAGGCCCATGTTTTACATGTCCCATAATAACATCTCCGATTGTACCTTCCTGCAATTCCAAAAGAGACCTCATCTTTCCTTTCATACTACTGCCGGGAATATAAGGTTCATTATTTAGTGGATTTCTGATAATAGTGGAGTCCGGTCCTCCAATCTCCATAGCCGAACCGGTTCCGCCAACGTGAAGACCTGTTAATAATTTAATTTTTCCTTTGATAATAAATTTTTTTACTAATCGTGCCAATTTTTATTTATTTTTTTTGTTTAACATTATTTACCTCCGAATGATTTATGGTAAGCTAATGTAGCTTCCATAAAATTCATAAGATTATTAAAATGATCTGAATCATTAACTTCCAGATAAGCTTTATCAAAAATCTCTTTTAGAGCTTTTAAGCCATCATTTTCATGCCGTTTATCAGCATAGGCCATCTTAGGTCTTAACAAAAGAAAAGCTGTTTGTTCTTTATTAAATCCTTTCATCTGGATTCGTTTTAATTCTCCATAGACGTTCCTGATCTGAGATGAACTCAGTCCTTTTACTCTTAAGAACTGACCAAATTTTTTAGTGAATTCAATACAATCTTTATCAATACCTTGAAGGATCTATTCCTTCTTAAATTCAGCGGCCCAGTCTTTATATCTTTCCGTGATCGGACCTTTTGGATGCGAATAATCTCTTCCGTTCATAGCTATTTTATTTTAAGTTTGTTCTGATTTCCAGTTCAGCCCACCGGGTTGCAAGGTTAAGCAACTCCAGAAAGTGGTAATTTGTGTTTATTGTTTTGTCTTTTAATGAGTTGGTGTAAACATTTTCTTTACATTCGTCAAGGAATCTTTTAGCATTTTCATCTTTAATACGTTTTTTCATTCTACCTAAATCGTAAGCTATCATCCAGAGTACATTCAGTCTGCCTAACTTTCCTTTTTCTATCTTTGCATTGGTATAATGACTATATACTTTTGAAACAAAAGATTTGGGCAGTCTTTCCTCTTCAAGCATCTGCCTTATCTCATCTTTTAATTGATTTATTTTAGGATATTCTTCATCCCAACTAATAGCATACCCCATCAGAGAGAAAGCATTTTTTTCCTTTTTGACCGTTCCATTGTAAAATGAATAATCTTTTGCCATGTTTTCTGCATCTTCAGCTTCTTTAGCTCCTTTCATAACAGGGAACTTATCATCTACTATAGCAATACCTCCCGAAAGGGTTATTTTCTGATTCCAGCATGTCCATGCCCGGAACTCTTCCTGAATTTCACAAGCCATTTCTATCAGGATATCCCATTTGCCGACTATAAAAAGGTCATCACCTCCGGAATAAATAATGTAAGTATTGTTTTTGTATTTTTCTTTTTCATGAATAGCATTCAAATATCCTTTAAAGAAATAATCCAGATTCCGGCTTAAAGCGGAATAACGGGAGAATGTCCGTTTTTCATCTTTAAAGCCTTCAATAAAGGTTTGCCCAAGATTATCGATGTCCAGCCGTAAAATACCTAACCGTTTAAATTCTCCCTCTCCCGCAAGTTTATCGAAAGTCAGAGGGCTTCCTTCCTCATCAACAGGGTAATCATTACCCCCGTAGAAAGTAAAACCGTTGATGTTATCTGTGCCTTTACTTTTATCTATAAAATTTAATTCATTAATGCAATATATTCTGACCTTGTCATAACTTCCTTTAAGTTTTTCCTGTTTTGTTATCAATTCTGCGTCAGATATGAAATATTGAAATATTCCTGTATCGCATATTTCAAAACATTCCTTTTCGCCCCAGTAAGTTATTTTTTCATCAGATGAAATCCAGAAATTTGCCTTTTTTAGTTTTTTACCAAGTTCAATTTGTTGATGGGTATATAATTTGATTTTTTGATCATTATCTATCTTAACAGTATTTTCACCTGGTAGAATTTCTTCACCGGTCATTGCGTCTCTTTCAATATTTCCACCTATGCCAATAGGTTCGAAAAATTCATCATACTCCTTTTTTAACCTGTCTTTATGTCTTTGACGTTTTTGTTTATTAAGTTTTTCTGTTAAATCTTTCCAGCATTTGTTGATTTTTTGTTTGAAAATCTGTTCTTTATTAATTTCAACGAAGTCAACTGACAGGTATATTGCAGTACCGTGTTTATTAAAAATTTTATTTGAAATATTATTTTTAAGTTTCTTCAACTTATCTTTAACCGTTTCAGAGTTAGGAGCGAGCAAATAGAAACTACCTCCCGAACTATATACGACATTTGCACTGAATAAATTTAGTTCGTTCAGGATAAGCTGTACAATACTATCGGTAAATAGCTGAATATAAAAAGACCGGCCTTTGAGGTTTTTGGCAGCATTTTTCGATAAAATATCATAAATATATGTTTGTATCCCTGAAACATCACCGCCAACCAGTAATACAGTAGATTCAATCTTTTTTATCTCAGCTACCTGATCTATATCGTGTTGCGTTGCCAAATCATACAGGCATAAAGCAAATGCAGCAGTTGTTTTTAAATGGTCATAAAGTGATACATCCGGAAGATTAACCGTACTGGAAGGGATATTGCATGTATACTTATAAAGCAATTGAAGAAATGTTTCTGCAAAGACCTTATAATTGTCAGTTTGGATGAATTTGACTTCACTTACAAAGTTGTCCCATAACGTCCTGTAATCAGGGTCTCCCTTAATGTTTTTCTTCGGGAAAAATGTGTCTTCCAGAGTTATTTTACTCACCGGCAGTTCATATTCATATTTCCCTGAATCATTAAAAATAGCTTCAAAAACAGACTTAAGCCGGACTTTTTTAAAATTAGCCCAACTTTGAGCTGCCTTTTCATCTTTTAATCCATCTTCTTCTGTGCGGTCTAATCCTGCCGACATATGGTCAGCCAGTTGAATGATTTTCTCGTTAAAAGTTGAGGGATTATGATGGCTTGCAGCAAGTTTAATTAAAGTATCCTCATGACTTCCGGATTTACTTTTCAAATGAATACCAAGATCTTCAATAAACTGGGCAGTCCATAAAACATGTTTGTGTGAATAACTGCTCTCTGTTTTTGGGCAGTAATAATCCATATTTTCCTTAACTGAAGGATCAAGTTCTTTTGACCTGAGTGCCCCATTATCATCCGCCCTCTGGTAAAACTTGCCGATGTCATGCAACAACGCTGCAAGGTATATCTGCTCTCTCAGGTGATCCATGTAGTTGTGGTTTAAATGTTAATTTGCTGATTTGTTGATTTTTAGGAATGCTCCTTCGTGGACACTGAACTAATATTTTTTACTATACCAAAACCTAACGCTGAATGTCTTCCCAGACCTATATAATCAGGCATAAAGACATTGGATCTGAATTTTAGCCCGTAAACCTCTTTAGCAACATCCTTCACGGGAATCACATTCCGTTTATCTATAGAGGCAATCTTTACCTTTATCTCCTTATCCACATGCCATTCAACTCCTCTGGCAAAACTCAGTATATTTCCCCTCAATATGCTTTCCATAAACCGGATTTTCTCATCAAGGTACTCTTTTTTCCTGTATTCGGCATAGTTATTCTGGCTGAAAGGAATCCACCTGTCAATGGAATAGAGAAATTCCTTATCCCATACTTGCATGGTAAATTGGTTCGCGTCAATACGGTAAACCTCAAGAGGAATTTTAACACCATTAAGTTCAATTACCCTGGTTTTGCTTTGGAAAAAATGATGGATTTCTTCAATTGCTTTTTCAAGACATATTATGGAAGGACGTTTTCTTATGTGTTTGTATTGGATCAGCGGGTATCCGTAAACAAAACCATCAGGGGAGTGATTATGGAAAACAATATTTTCTCTGCCGGCAGATTCAATCACAGCGCTTCTGAACGCAGGCAGTTGTTCCCTTGTAACAGTATTTGAGAACCGTATTTTTAATACTTTTATCTTTTTCACGCAATGTTTAAAAATACAAAAAAAACAGGTCTTTTAAAAATAATACTAAGCTTAAATTTAAAGTCATCAGTGTCCGGTAAAAAAATTAAAAAATCAAAATTCAATATTCTCTATATATTAGGAGGTGTTTTCTTTTGCATTTCAACGAAATTTTATTCCTACCATGATACTTATTTACCATCCCTTCTATGATATAATCCACTTCTATTTATTCTATCAGCAATTTCCTGAGCAGAAATTGGTTTGCCAGCTCCGCTTTGATTTGTAAAACCAAGTTACGGTAGTTTTATGAGACCTAAAAACGGGAAAATACAAGAGGTTTTGTGTTTTTTGCAAAATATGCAAACGGATGTGTTCCTTGTGGATTATTTTATGAAAAAAAAGTATTTTCTGCAATAATGAACAATTTTTCGGTAAAATTTACAAATATTCTTTTTTCGACCATGGTTAAATTGGCAATTTTTACTAAAAATTCTTAAGGAATTTTTAATTCTCTGATCCGCCGGACCCCGAAAATTCAGGTGCGGGTGGATCACTTAATTTGCTGCGTCAGGTGCGTAATTGATTTTCAACTATTCCGGTCCATGGAGCGGTTTCTCACCTATGAGCGGGAGTAGTTGGACCGGTGTTTATAGCGAATACATCTGGTCAAGAATTTCCAGGATCATTGTATGGACATCTTCACGATTTTCAAGGGAAGCAGTAATACCATACATGGCAGCTGATCTTGAGGGTTTATCTTTCTTTCCATTTTCAAATTTGCGTGCACTTGACCTGGTAATTTTTTGAAACAGCCCACCCGGTAAAGTTTTAGCTAAACCCTGGACCATTGAGATCATCACAGATGAAGTAACTTTACGAAACCTGGATTTCCTTACCTTGCGAACGGATGCGTGAAGATCTTCAATAAATGGTTCTGCCTGGGCAATATTGGAATGGATTATTGTCATATGCAGACTTTCAGGGAATTGAAGGCGATCGAGATGCCAACCCCTGGATGTCATTTCATCACCGATATGATAAATATCCTTATGATCTGAGGCAAACGCGAATATCACCGGGATGGTAAACAAACCCAAACATTTTCCCGGAATCCCATTTTACATCTTTCCCTTTTCTTTTTTGTATACTCGATAATACATCTTGAAATCCAACACCTTGTGAAGGAAATTCTTTTTTATACTCTCCCATTCTGATAATAATTTTTCATATACAATTGCCTTTTTTAGTATTATTCCTTAATTTTGATCTACTATGACAATAATCTCTGGCATACAAAACGAGTTTTTCCAGCGGATACGTAGTATTTTACCGTCCCATTTGTCGCTTGTAGACGAGATTACCGAAATTTTAAATATCAGTGATGATAGTGCTTATCGTAGGATTAGGAGTGAGAAACAATTGTCGATTGATGAATTCTACCTTTTATGTAAGCATTATAATATTTCTTCTGATGAAATATTGAGCCGGCAATCGGATAAGATCTGTTTTAACTCATATCTGCTGGATGAGAAAGAATTTCGTTTTGAGCAATACCTTGAAGCTGTTCTTCGGGATATAAAAAGCCTCAGTGAGCAAAAAAATCCGCAAATTATCTTTATAATGAATGAATTAAATCTGTTTCAAATGATGCAGGTTCCCGAGGTTGTTGCATTTAAATTCTTTTTCTGGAGTAAATCCAATCTAAATTTTTCTGATTATAAAGATCAGTTATTCACCGCTAACCGGCCGGATGACAAGCTTCGTAAATTAAGTATGGAAATCCTCAATTATTATGTTCAAATTCCCACCATCGAACTTATGGCTGAAGAGGCTCTCGCCAGTATGATGAAACAGATCTGTTTTTACCACGAAGCCGGTTTTTTTGGAGGAAGCCAGGAAACAAATTCACTGTGTGATAAGCTGGTAGATTTAATGAACCACCTGAGACAACAGGCTGAGCTGGGTTTCAAGTTTCTCTATGGCACGGATCCGGTGGGACAGGAAGGAAATTACATGTTATATTACAATGACCTGATCCTTGCTGATAACACCATCCTTATAATATCCGATGAAACCAGGAGGACTTACATTACCAGTAATGCCATAAATCTCCTTCTGACTGATAATCCTGTGTTTTATGAAAGGAACTATCAATGGGGAAAAAACCTGATCAGCAAGTCTACCCTGATTAGCGGTACTGCCGAAAAGGAACGTTACAAATTTTTTCGTGGTATTGAGAATCAAATACGTCAGCTCCAGGAAAAAGTCAGCACATGATCATCAATAAATATGGGACGAAAAAAGAAAAAAAAGGCCATAACAAAAAGAAGAACCCAGGAGCTCCAACTAGTTCCCATATAGCTAATTTGGTTTTTATCCCTTATGATTATAAATTATGGTCAATATGTCTTGAGCATAAACTAGTTTACACAAGATTCATAGATGACCTAACCTTTTCTTCCCAGTCAGACTTTAAAGAACTTTCAATGGAATTGGTGGATATAATAAATAGAAGTCCGTTTAAAATTAGTCATAGAAAAACATTTTATTCGGATAAGCCGGTCGAAGTTACTGGAGTGGTTGTCAAGCAGAATAAACTTGAAGTGACAAATGCTTTTAAATCTAAAAGTCAGGCAGAATTATCAGAAGCAGCAATAAGGAGTAGGAAGAGCTATGAGAACAGAATAAACAAAGCCTAGATTCCTATATACATAAAAAAGTCGTCAATTCTTCTTAAAACTGTAATCAATCCAAGGTTAAATATTCCCATCATATCCGCGACTATATACGACTATTTCCCACTTGGAAGGATAAATACGAATTAAGGATTAGAATGATGTATACAAACATCTTATAAAGGTTATCATTTGCTGTTATTGCAATACATTGTTATCGATCGCGGTAAGATCGTAATATTATACCGATAATAGTGCAATCAACCTAAATTATATCCTGATATATCTTGATATACCGCGATAAACTATTCACATAAAAAAAGTGGATTTATAATTTCTTCCGGAATTTTTAAAAATCCCAGAAACAGAGCAGCAACAGATTGATATTCCATTGCTGCTAGGAATACCTCATTCCAACCTTAAGGGTACAATTCTTTTTCTGCTTTGCAATTGTTGCATTTATAATGATTGCCATTTTAAATATCAACCAACTTTTGGTATGGGAATTTTATAACCTAGATCAATTCTAATATAAATAAGGTTCATCCGGAAAATGAATAGGTGTCAGGTGGAATAATGGAATAATGGAA
>CAZEWS010000057.1:0-14426 GCA_964515985.1 uncultured Rikenellaceae bacterium
CCTCAGATACCTGGATTTTCTGCAACATCCACATCAGGCATCTTATCATACCAAAAGTACCATTCCTTCATGAGTTCATAGAATTCATTCCTGGCTAAGATCTTTGGATCATCAGGCTTTACATCATCCTTTTCACACGCAGGTAGAAAGACCAGTATGAATCCAAATAGAATAAAAAGCAGATATTTATTAAATTTATATAGTGTACTCATTTTTTTAATAAAAATTAGATAATTTATTAACAAGCTACATAATCATTTGGTTTAATAAAAACAATTTATTTAACGTAATTTCGAAATATTTGGTGTTGATTTTCAGCTATATTGCCCGGATAATCAGGCTTCTTAATTCATTTTTAACGAAATTTTTGTACGAATATTCCCCCGACAATTAAAATTAATCCAACTATGGTTGTATAGTATATTGTTTCTCCTACAAAAATGTGAATAAAAATTAAAGAAAAAAATGGAGCCAGAAAAACAAAGTTACTGATCCTGTCGGCTGATTTAGTATACTTCAAAGCCTTTAACCATACTACAAAAGTTATGCCCATTTCGAATAACCCAACATAAACGGAAGAAAGGATACCTTTAATATCAGGTATAACAATATTCATAAGCAACAGGTTTGTCAGGAAAATAAAGATCACTGCAAAGAAAAAGTTCAGAAACAACTTCACTTCATCCTGCCTCTTGTCTTTTACATTAAATATCCAGAAAAGCGACCAGACAAGCGAACTTCCAACCGCCAAAGCAACACCCAAAGGATTTGATCTTCCCAATTGCAGTAAATTGCCCTGGGAGGAAATAAAATAAACCCCGATAAAACTGATCAGCAGAGCCAATATGCTTCTTTTGCTTACTTTATGTTTTAATAAGGGTATGGATAAAAAAACCAGTACAATCGGCCAGACCATATTAAGGGGTTGTGCGACTTGTGCCGGCAAAAGGGAATATGCTTTGAAAAGAATGATGTAATACAAGTATGGATTCAGGAATCCGAGAAACATTGACTTTCCTAAATCTTTGATGGTTACAGAGAAGAGGAGCTTCAGGTTGTTTTGGAAAAGGATTATGAAAAAGAGGGTGACAAGTGAAGTGATTGATGCGAACAATAAAAGTTGCAGAAAATCCAGGTATCTGAGGGAAATTTTAAATGCGGATGCAACTGTGGACCAGAAAAAAATTGCAAACCCTGCATACCAATATGCTTTTGTTTGATTTTCCATTTAGAATAATAGAATAAACTTTATAGCTCCCCTCTATTACGAGGGGTTATCCCAAAGTGATCCCTATGGGAGGGATGTGTCAGTTGATTATCTCAAATCCTGTATAACCAATTAAGATTTCAGGGATTTTAATTCCCTCCGGAGTTTGGTTATTTTCCAGCAATGCTGCCATAATTCTTGGTAGAGCCAGCGCACTGCCATTTAAGGTGTGGGCAAGCCTGGTTTTCTTATCACCTTTTTCCTTAAATCTTAGTTTAAGACGATTAGCCTGAAACGACTCGAAGTTAGAGACGGAACTAACCTCCAACCATTTCTTTTGGGCAGCAGATAATACTTCGAAGTCATAAGTTAGTGAAGAAGTAAAGGAGATTTCTCCTCCGCAAAGGATTTGAATTCTATATTGCAGTCCCAATTTCCGGATCAGTTTTCCGACATACTTTTTCATTTCTTCTAAAGTGTCATAGGATCTTTCGGGGTGTTGAATTTGAACAATTTCAACCTTATCGAATTGGTGTAACCTGTTTAAACCTCTTACATCTTTACCCCAGGATCCTGCTTCCCTTCTGAAACAGGGAGTATAAGCCGTGATTTTTACCGGGAGATCCTCCGCACTTAAAATAACATTACGGTACATATTGGTTACCGGCACTTCTGCGGTAGGGATAAGGTAATAATTGTCAGAAGGTATATGGTACATTTGTCCTTCCTTATCCGGTAGTTGTCCTGTTCCGAAACCTGAGTCTTCATTTACCATAAGAGGAGGGATCACTTCCTGGTACCCGGCTTTTATGGCTTCATCCAAAAAGAAATTGATCAGTGCTCTTTGCAATTTTGCGCCCTCATTTTTATAAACAGGGAAACCGGCACCGGTTAGTTTATTCCCGAGCTCAAAATCGATGATGTCATATTGCCTGGCAAGATCCCAATGAGGTTTTGCGCTTTTTCTCAACATTGGTTTTCGTCCTACACGTCTGAATTTTCTATTATCCTGTTCGCCTTTACCTTTTGGAACCCGTGCGTCCGGAACATTAGGTACTTGAATTAACAGCTCATGAATAGATTGCTCAGTTTCTTTCAACTCCTGGCTCAACCGTTTTATTAATTTTTTAGGTTCTGTTGTTTTTTGTTTAGCTTCCTTGACCTTATCCAATTTACCCTGTTTTTTAAAACCACTAATCTCTTTCGAAATAGTATTGATTTCCGCTTGTTTATCATCCAGGTCTTTCTGGGTGGATCTTAGTTTATCATCTAATTCCAGGATATTTTCAATGATTTTTTTGGCATCGAAGTTTTTTATGGCAAGCCGTTCAATGATTTTTTGTTTGTTTTCCCGGAAAAATTTAATGCTAAGCATAATTAAGGAATTGATGAGTTAAATATTTGTAACTTTTACATAACTAAATAGAGTTTGTCCATAAACTAAAAAAGCTTGCTTAAGTATGAAATTCCAAACCACAAATAACAAAAAACAAATAAATTTCAAGTTCCAAATTCAAAACTCCAAACCCTTCTTAATAAAAGCAATATTGATATTTTAGTCATTGTGATTTGCGATTTGTTTGTATTTTGTGTTTTGATTTTTGGTGCTTTTAATTAGAAAAACTTCTACTTTATAGACAGACACTAAATAGTTTTATCATTCTTCCCCAATTCTTTTGATGAGGAATTGTATATTATATTTACTTCCTGATAATTTTATGTTTTCTAATGCCATAAACCTCACAAAGGAAATAAAAATAAAAAAAACCTGAAATTTTTGCCTTTAATTAACGGACAAATAAATCAGGAGGAGAAAAATATCACGAATATGTTTATCTAATTATCCAGGGGGAGAACCGATACGTATGATTTGTTGTTTTGTTTTTTTCGAAAATTCACCTGGCCATCGATGAGTGCAAACAGGGTATGGTCTTTTCCCATGCCTACATTTTCGCCGGGATTATGTTTGGTGCCTCTTTGCCTTACGATGATATTGCCGGCTTTGGCACGCTGACCGCCATACAATTTTATGCCCAATCGTTTACTTTCTGATTCTCTTCCGTTTCTCGAACTCCCTGCTCCTTTTTTATGTGCCATTTTCCTAAATATTTAGGGTTATTTCAAAACTCTTATTCTTTTGTCTTCTTTGACGAAGATGTTTTTTTTGTTCCTTCAGTTTTTGCTGTTGTCTTTTTTGCTCCTGTTTTTGCTTCTGATGAAGGTTTTTTTGCTGTGGCCTTTTTAGTTTCCGTTTTTCCCGATGTAGTCTTTTTTTTCGTGGGCTTTTTGGCGGTTGTTGATTTTTTAACTTCGACTTTCTTAGTTGCCGGCTTCTTCACATCCGCCGTTTTTACGGTTGCTTTTGTTTCAGGTTTTTTCTCAGCTGTTGCTTTTTTGACGGTGGTTTTCTTTACGGGTTCTTTTTTCGGGGTTTCTTTAATGATGGCTTCAGGTTTTTTTGCAACAGGCTCATCCTTCACCTGAACTTTAGGAGTTTCCTTCTTTTTTGCTTCTGTTTTGATTGCTTCCTTTTCCACGATTGATTCAATCAGGACCTGGGACAAATATTGCCGATGACCACGCAACACTTTATAGCCTTTCCGTCTTTTCTTTTTAAAAACCTTGACTTTATCATCTTTAAGATGGGCAATAATTTTCCCTGATACCATGGCGCCTTTGATAACCGGTGCCCCGACAAGCACTTTCCCGTCGTTTTCAATTAATAATACCTTATCAAATTCAACCTTATCACCTTCTTCCCCACCGAGGCGGTGAACATAAATCTTTTGGTCTTTTTCAACCTTAAACTGTTGACCAGCCATATCGACAATTGCGTACATTCTGCGGGTTTTTACGTGTTTTCAACTTTCGGACTGCAAAAATATAAATTTTAATCGACATACAAAAGTTAAAAAATACCATATCAATGTGGGATGATAAAAATTTCCTTATATATTTGTATATGGCTTCTGAGAAAAGGAAATGTCTCCCTCTATTTATTAAGGTATGGATAAAATAAGGTTAAATGTTCTTGGTATCTCGTATAGCCAGACACAATCAGGCGCGTATGCTTTAGTGCTCACCGAGGAACATGGCGACAGGAGGATCCCGATTATCATCGGGGGTTTTGAAGCACAGGCAATCGCTATTCAGTTGGAAGGATTGTCTCCGCCCAGACCTTTAACTCACGATCTTTTCTTAAGCTTTGCCACAGCTTTTAATATTACCCTGATGGAGGTGAACATTTACAGGCTTGAAGAAGGTGTTTTTTATTCCAAACTTATTTGTGTAAATGGAGAAAGGGAAGTTACCATTGATGCCCGCACATCCGATGCCATTGCCCTTGCATTACGTTTTAAGTGCCCGATTTTTACAACAGAAGAGATCATGTCACAATCGGGTATTGTATTGGATGCTGAAAATGAAGTGGATGAAGAAATCACTGACGACAAACCATCCCGTTCTTCTTTAGATAAGCCCCCTCCCCATAAACCAGGTGATGAATTTAAGGAATATACCGTTCAGGAGTTGAAGAAAATGCTTGATGAAGCAATTAAAAAAGAAAATTATGAAAAGGCATCGTTGATCCGTGATGAGATGAACCGCCGGAAAAAAGCCTAAATTTTATGTGTCCTAAAAAAAAGAATCCGCTTTTTCTTCTTTTTCTGATTTTTTTTCTTTCCCGGTCAATTTTTGCTTCCGCTCAAAATGTTTCGTTCGATTCATCTTCGGTATCGCAGGATAGTTTGTTAACCGTTTCATCACAGGCAGGTATTGAACCAAAAGACAAGATAACCCCTGAAGATAGCAGTCAGGTAGTAGAATCACACGAGGGACGTCGTCAGGTGCTTATCGACACAAACGCATTCAAACCCCGGTTCACTTTATTGAAATTGTTAAGGGGATTATTGGAAATGTTCTTTCTTATTTTTCTTGCGTATATTTTTAGCAGTAACCGCAAAGCCATTTCCTGGAAGGTTGTGGGAACGGGGCTGGCTTTGCAACTCCTTCTGGCAATTGGCATCCTCCAGGTCCCTTTCATTCAGGCTGTTTTTGAGTATGCAGGAAAAATATTCGTAAAAATTCTGGATTTTACCAATTACGGAACACAATTTCTTTTTAAGTCCATGTCGACCGGTAAAATTGAACCACCCCTTGTAACGTTTGCCATTACTATATTGCCTACCGTTATTTTCTTCTCAGCCCTAACCAGTGTTTTATTTTATTATGGCATTATTCAAAAAGTGGTATATGCTTTCGCCTGGGTAATGACCAGGTTAATGAAATTGTCGGGCGCTGAAAGTTTGTCTGTTGTGGGTAACATATTTCTGGGACAAACAGAATCTCCGTTTATGATCAAAGCCTACCTTGAAAAAATGAACCGTTCCGAAATTTTACTGGTTATGGCCGGAGGTATGGCAACCCTTGCCGGTGGTGTATTGGCTGTGTATATAAATTTTCTGGGTGGTGATGACCCGGTTCAGCGATTGCTGTTTGCAAAACATCTTCTAACGGCTTCGGTTATGGCAGCTCCCGGGGTGGTTGTAATCTCCAAGATCCTTGTACCGCAGACTGAGGATATAAGCAAGGATGCAGAAATTTCAAGGGATGTGATCGGTCAAAATGTACTGGATGCCATATCGAACGGAACAAAGGAAGGAGTGCGCCTGGCTGTTAATGTCGCCGCCATGCTCCTGGTATTCCTTGCTTTTATTGCCATGTTCAATTATGTTTTTGCAAAGATCGGAGACTGGACTACTTTGAATCCGGTTATCGATAGGGTAACCGATGGACAGTACACTAAGTTGTCACTGGAATTCATTCTTGGCTATGCATTTGCTCCACTAATGTGGATAATTGGTGTTTCGGTGGATGACATGACCCTTGTGGGCAGAGTTTTGGGTGAAAAAATTATACTGACTGAATTTATTGGATACATTAGTCTGGCTGATCTCAAAGATGCCGGAGCATTTGCTCAGCAAAAATCAATTGTAATGGCAACCTATATGCTATGTGGTTTCGCCAATTTTGCTTCCATCGGTATTCAAATTGGTGGAATCGGATCTCTTGCCCCCGGTCAACGGGTATTGCTTTCCCGGTTTGGTATGCGGGCTCTATTAGCCGGAACCCTGGCATCGCTTCTCTCTGCAACCATAATTGGAGTGATTTTAGGATAAACAGGTTCCATTATGGATGTCTTTAACCGTATGCTAATCAGTGTGTTGAGAAGTGGGGAAAATAGATTGTTATGAAATGTTATATGTTATAAGTTAAAAGTTATGGCTCTGTTCTAAGATGACGTTGTTATTAGTGGGATTTAGTGTTGATACTCGTCAGACCACTGCTGCTGCCAAGAGATAAGACTGGGATGGAAACATTGGTTTGAATTTTAGTTTGAATTGGAAGCCATAATATTATAGTGGTCAGACGAGTAGGTTACAAAATTAAAAAACCAACTAGATTATGGAACATAGCCAAAGTTATTTGTTTTTTTAAGAAAGTAAATAAGGAATGCCTTTGGCATAACTTGTAACTTGCAACGGAAACCGAGAACTGAGAACCTGTAACCCGTAACCAAAAAATATTACCATGAATCAAAAGAATATAGTAGTATTAGGCGCAGGCAGAGTTGGGAGTGCAATTGCAGTCGATTTGAGTAAAGAATTCGATGTAACGGTAACAGATATTAATCAGGAAGTGTTGAATAAACTAGGTGATGAATCTTCTGTTAAAGCAATCCGTGTCGATTTGTCTACAGCATGTGCGATCAGGGAGATGGTAAAAGATTTTGATCTTGTTATCGGTTCCGTTCCCGGTTATATGGGATATAATACAGTGAAAAATGTAATTCAGTCGGGTAAGAATATGGTTGATATTTCATTTTTTCCACAAAATCCGTTTGATTTGAATGAACTTGCAAAAAAAGCAGGGATAACTGTGGTTATTGATTGTGGTGTTGCTCCTGGAATGGGGAATATTATTCTTGGATATCACAACCGGAAAATGCAAATAAATCGTTTCGAATGCCTTGTGGGTGGTTTACCCGTTGTCAGGGAGTGGCCTTACGAATATAAGGCTGTATTTTCGCCCGTTGATGTCATCGAAGAATATATACGTCCTGCCCGTTATGTTGAAAATAGTACTATCGTTGTGAGGGAAGCTCTTTCGGACCCTGAGCTGGTTTATTTTGAAGGTCTTGGGACCCTGGAATCCTGGAATTCGGATGGCTTGCGTACACTGATAAAAACCATGGGGATTCCAAATATGAAGGAAAAAACCCTAAGGTATCCCGGCACAATTGAATATCTTAGGGTATTACGTGAAACCGGATTCTTTTCTTCCGAAACAGTGGATATAAACGGGAAAGAGATCCGTCCTGTTGATTTGACTGCGAGGCTTTTATTTAAAAAATGGAAGTTAAATCCTGGAGAGGAAGATTTTACAGTCATGCGTATAACCATTGAGGGAGAAGAAAACGGAAAGCCTAAAACCTTTATTTATGACTTGTATGACCGGTACGATCAGCAGACAAATACCTTATCCATGGCAAAAACAACAGGATATACCTGTGCGGCAGTGGCAAAGCTGTTACTGGATGGTAAGTTTCACAGGACCGGCATTTGCCCTCCGGAATATGTTGGTGAGGATGAAGATGATTTTCAATTTATTTTGAATTACCAGAAGGAGAGAGGTGTGCATTATAAAGTAAGTGAAAGAATTTAGGATTTCGAACCTTTTGCGCAGCAAAACCTCACGAGTGGCATGTGTGTTAGATTGTGGGAACGAGTAATTTCGGATCGTGAATTTTGAATTTTTAACCTGTAGACAAATATCAGGACAAGACACTTTAAAAAACATAGTAAACAAATTAATTGATGAAAAAATGAATATCCAATATCCAACAAGGAACTTAACGAAGTGATCTCATGAGCGATAGCGAATAATAATGAATGATGATGTAAGAAACTTCAAAAATCAAAAATCGTTAACTTAGCCCCGCCTGGGCGGGGTGATCTCACCGAAGGTAATACTTGTTCGATATTCGCTTATTAATTAAAAAAACTAATAAACCTTGAAATTCCTGTACAATTAATTAGTTACTTAAAATTTATTGAAAATGCTTATTACAAGAAAAATCCATTTTACTATCCTTTCATGTCTTTTATTCCTTTTTGGATTAAGTCAGAATGTGGATGCAGAAGAATACACATTATATTCTCCTGACAAAAAGATCGAACTGAAAATTACCATCGATGGTTCAATAAGCTATTCAGTGGTATTTAATAAAAAAACCATTCTAAGCCCATCAGCCATTTCCCTTACTCTTGAGAATGAGGCCGTTTTGGGTAAAGATCCGAAAGTGTGGAAAACAAACAACAGGATGATTAATGAGAAAATATATCCGGTTGTGCCACAAAAAAACAGGGAAATTGATAATCACTTTTCGGAATTAATAATTCAGTTCAGAGGGAACTATAATTTGATCTTCAGAGCATACAATGATGGTATTGCCTATCGTTTTGAAACCATGAAAAAAGGGGAAATAAAAATCCTGAAGGAAGAAGTAAAGTTTAATTTTCCTGAGGATTTTTTTGTTTATTATCCGGAAGAAGAGCGTTTTTTCTCACACAATGAGCGAGCCTATCTTTACCAGCCGCTAAGTGAAATTTCCCCCGGAAAATTAGCCAGTCTGCCAGCGTTGATTGTGGCAGGCGAATATCTGAAGATCGGTATAACCGAATCCGATCTGAAGGATTATCCGGGAATGTGGCTGAAAGGAACCGGGAGCACTTCACTGAATGGTGTTTTTCCTGCGGTTGCATTGGAAGTTGAACAGAAAAGTGACAGGGATGTTCCGGTGGTAAAACGAGCGGAGTTTATTGCCAAAACCAACGGAACAAGAAAATTCCCGTGGAGGGTTCTGATCTTTGCGGAAAAAGACGGTGACCTGATAGAAAGTGAAATGGTATTTAAACTTGCTGAACCAAATCAGCTAAAAGATTATTCCTGGATAAAACCCGGTAAGGTGGCCTGGGATTGGTGGAATTGGAATAATATTTATGGTGTGGATTTTGAGGCAGGAGTAAACACTGAAACATATAAATATTATATCGATTTCGCCTCAAAACATGGATTAGAATATATAATACTGGATGAAGGTTGGTATAAGCTGGGTGATTTGCTTAATTTCAATCCGGATCTCAATATGGATGAACTGGTTGAATATGCAAAGGAAAAAAATGTCGGTATTATTCTTTGGGTTATCTGGAAGACCCTGGATGATCAACTCGAGGAGGCCCTGGGACAGTTTGAAAAATGGGAAATTAAAGGCATAAAAGTTGATTTTATGCAAAGAGATGATCAGTGGATGGTTAATTTTTATCACAGAATTGCCAGGGAGGCTGCAAAAAGACACTTATTGGTTAATTTTCATGGTGCTTATAAACCAGCCGGATTAAGGCGTGCTTATCCGAATGTAATAACCAGGGAGGGGGTACGAGGCCTGGAATGGTGTAAATGGAGCAAGGCTGTGGATCCGGAACATGATGTAACCATACCATTTATCAGAATGTTTGCCGGTCCGATGGATTATACACCGGGAGCCATGGTAAATGCACAAAAGGGAAACTTTAAATCCATTTTTTCACGGCCTATGAGCCAGGGCACCCGGGTTCACCAGATGGCAATATACGTGGTATATGAAAGTCCTCTCCAGATGCTCGCTGATAATCCATCGAATTATTTGAAAGAAAAAGAATGTTTCCGTTTTATGGCGAAAGTTCCGGTTATATGGGATAAAACGATTGTGCTTGATGCAAAAGTGGCGGATTTCGTACTGATTGCCAGGAAAAAGGGAGATGATTGGTATGTTGGAGGAATGACGGACTGGCAACCAAGAGTGTTAAGCCTGGATCTGTCTTTTCTCGATGATGGGGAATATAATGCCGAAATATTCTGCGATGGGTCAAATGCACATCGTTATGCAAGTGACTATAAGAAGCTGGTACAAAAGGTTTCAGCAAAAGGAAAAATTGAAGTTAAAATGGCACCGGGAGGTGGTTGGGTGGCTCACCTCAAAAAAATTAAATAAAAATAGAAAAGCTATTTATTTTTCTGACTTTTCGTAGATTATTTAATTCTTTAGATTTTAATTAGTTACAAAAATAATAATTTACATAAAGCGCATATTACCAAATATCGAACAAGGAACACCGATTTTAGATTTTAGAAATAATCACGGTTTAATAAAACCTTCGAAATTCGTTATTCTTTGTTTACCCTGTGAAATAATTTTGCTTGCGTAGCAGGAGCAACGAAGTTGCTGTTTCACAGGGTGAATTATTCATCTTAGCAACTGAAAATTAAAGTGTTGTCAAGTGCAAAACATCAGTATTCTTTATCCGGGATCTTGCGGAATGGATCTTAAAGTATTGATGCGGGTATAAAATTACAGACGATGAAACAATATCTTGATTTGCTGGATCATGTAATGGATAAGGGAGTAAGAAAGGAAGACCGTACAGGTACCGGAACAATTAGTATATTTGGATATCAAATGCGGTTTCATCTTCCGGATGGGTTTCCATTGATGACCACTAAAAAGCTGCATCTGCGGTCAATCATTCATGAACTACTGTGGTTTTTAAAAGGGGATACCAATATTAAATATTTGAACGATAATAACGTAACCATTTGGAATGAGTGGGCTGATGAGAACGGTGATTTAGGCCATATTTATGGTTACCAGTGGCGTTCATGGCCAACTCCGGATGGAGGGAAGATCGATCAAATTAGTCAGGTTATTGAGTCGATTCAAAATAAGCCTGGATCGCGACGACATATCGTAAGTGCCTGGAATCCCGGAGAACTCGATAAAATGGCCCTGCCGCCCTGCCATGTATTATTTCAGTTTTATGTATCAAACGGTAAACTTTCCTGTCAATTGTACCAAAGGAGTGCAGATATCTTCCTGGGAGTACCTTTTAATATTGCTTCCTATTCCCTTCTGACCATAATGATTGCGCAGGTTACAGGACTTATCCCTGAATATTTTGTTCATACCCTTGGGGATGCTCATATTTACCTGAACCACATTGACCTGGTAAAGGAACAATTGTCAAGGGAACCGTTCAAATTACCTTCCATGAAGCTGAATCAGGAGATAAAAAGTATTTTTGATTTTACTTATGAGAATTTTGTTCTTGAAAATTACACGGCACATCCACATATCAAAGGGAAAATATCCGTTTAAAAGATAAAAGAAAAAAAGTGGAATAATGGAAGAGTGGAACCATTCTGTGAGCAAAGCGAACAGAATGTCTCACGAGCAGGTTTGAGCGAAGGACAGTGGGAGCGAGTAATAATGGAATAATGAAAGAATAGGTGAAAGGGAAAATAGGTGCGGAATGTAGAGCCGAATTGTATTCGGCTGGAAAAAGGGGAGAGCATAACGCAAAGAGCAAAATAATTTATGATTGACGATTAATCGAATAACGAACAAACGATTGACGAATTATAAACGAAACCGGAAACCACAAACCATTAAATGAAGACCATTTCAATCATTGTTGCCATCGCTGAAAACAATGCGATCGGAAAGGATAATAAATTACTTTGGCATATTTCCAATGATCTGAAAAGATTTAAACGATTAACCACAGGCCATCCGGTAATTATGGGAAAAAATACGTATGAATCGTTGCCTGTTCGACCCCTGCCAAACCGCACCAATATTGTTCTGAGCGATGTTGAGGGAGAGAAAATTGAAGGATGTGTGATGGCATACTCCATTGAAGAAGCTATTGCAAAATGTCCTGATAATGAAGAATGTTTCGTTATCGGTGGAGGAATGATCTACCGTCAGTTTTTTAAAATAGCCGACCGTCTTTATATAACCAAAGTACACAAATCTTTTGAAGCCGACACTTTTTTCCCTTACATTAATTATGATGATTGGGAGCTGGTTGAAAAGGAAGATCATGGACCGGAAGGAAACAATAATTTTTCTTTTTCGTATACCGTTTACAAACGCAAATTAAACTTTTTGATTTAAAATGTATCTAAGAAGTCGATATCAAGAAAAATTATTTATATCCTTTCTTTGGTTTTAGCAGCATACTTTTTCTTTATTGCTTGCCAAAAGGATGATGTAAAAACAGGTCTCACAGATGATGATATGGCAAAAGCTGAAGATGATGCTCTTACAGAAGCCGTCTTTAATGATATCATGAATTCAGTTGACAATGCGGTTAACATTGTTGACAATTGGATCTGGGGTGGCGGATTAAAATCGGCAATAAGTTGTCGTTTTATAAAAAGCGGCTCGATTGAAATTCAAGTTGGTGAGAAATCCCCCATTGTTATCGACTATGGTGATGGAGTATGTGATAATAAAGCAACCGTTACAAAAGACGGTGAAACCAGGGAAATTCTCCTTAAGCTGAAACAAAGGGTTAAACCGGGATAAAGCGATTCATATAAAAAAAGGCGACCGGATCAGTCGCCTTTTTTTTTATGATGCTTTTAAAATTTTGAGGTTAATTTGTTCAAGTTTTTCTCTTGCATAATTCAGATCAACGGTCAATTGCTTTTGCTCTTTTGAAGGGAGTTCAAACATTGGATCCATCATCATGGCTTCACATATGGAACGCAACCCTCTTGCCCCAAGTTTGAATTCGATGGCTTTATCTACAACATAATTAAGAGCTTCATCTTCAAAGTTCAGTTCAATATTGTCCATTTTAAACAATTTAATGTATTGCTTAATGATGGAATTTTTTGGTTCAGTAAGTATATCCCGTAAAGCCTGCCTGTCAAGGGGTTGTAAATAAGTTAATACCGGCAGTCTTCCGACAATTTCCGGTATCATGCCATATGCCTTAATATCCTGAGGCGCAATATATTGCAACAAATTGTTTTTGTTGATCTGATCCCTTTTTCTGCTGGCACTGAAACCTATAATCTGCGTATTTAACCGTTGTCCGATTTTCTTTTCAATCCCATCGAATGCACCACCACAAATAAACAGGATATTCTTTGTGTTGACGGGTATCATTTTCTGTTCCGGATGTTTTCTTCCTCCCTGAGGCGGGACATTAACGATTGCTCCTTCCAGTAACTTCAGTAAGCCCTGTTGTACACCCTCACCGGAAACATCCCGTGTTATGGAAGGATTGTCACTCTTTCGGGCAATCTTGTCAATTTCATCAATAAACACTATTCCTTTTTCTGCTGCTTTTACGTCATAATCTGCTGCTTGTAAGAGCCGGGTTAACAAACTCTCGATGTCTTCGCCAACATATCCGGCTTCCGTCAGTACCGTGGCATCGACGATGGTAAAGGGAACATGCAACATTTTTGCAATGGTTCTGGCAAGAAGGGTTTTTCCCGTTCCCGTTTCGCCAACAAGAATAATGTTGGATTTTTCAATTTCCACATCATCATCTTCTCTCCGGGCACCTTGCATTAACCGTTTGTAATGGTTATATACAGCAACAGATATGTATTTTTTTGCTTGTTCCTGCCCGATCACGTATTGATCCAGGAACTTTTTAATCTCAACCGGTTTCAGGAGTTGAATTTTATCGATACTAAAATCGCTTTTATTCCGGGTTTCTTCCTGAATAATATTGTGCGCCTGTTCAATACAATGGTCACATATATGTCCGGAAATCCCTGCAATCAGCAGGTTGGTTTCTCCCTTATCTCTTCCGCAAAACGAACATTTATCCATAATGAAGACCTTTGAATTAATATGATTTCAAACTAATTAGAGTTTGTCCATAAAGTCAAACAATTTTTGAATTAAATCACCCCCGTACAGTCATCCTTCCTTACGGGGCAGGCAAATAACAAAACTCTAACTGCTTAGTTTATAGACAGACTCCAATTAACCACAAATATACAAAAATGATGAACAAGTGGTTAAAGTTCAGTCACTTTTATATTTTTTTCTGCCGTAACAATATTTCATCAATCATACCATAATCTTTTGCTTCTTCCGCTGTCATCCAGTAATCGCGGTCTGAATCCTTTTCAACTTCTTTGAAAGGTTTGCCTGTATGTTCAGCAATTATGGTATACAATTCTTTTCTCAGCTTTAGTATTTCCCTCGCAGTAATTTCAATATCAGAAGCTGGTCCCTGTACTCCTCCCATGGGCTGATGAATCATTATCCTGGAATGCTTTAAGGCTGATCTCTTTCCTTTTTTCCCGGCCG
>CAZEWS010000058.1:0-14410 GCA_964515985.1 uncultured Rikenellaceae bacterium
GATTTTAATTACTCCAGTATTCAATGTCAGGTGGAAACACCTGACATCATGTAACGAATATGATGCTCGTTTTTAAGTATCTGTTTTTACATACGATCTTAGCGCACCGAACTAACGGTTTAATGCGCTTGTAGGCTCGATAATTAACCTGAACACTACAATATTATTTTACAAATTGAAATAAAACTCTAAATTGCTAGAGCACTCCCTAAATAATATGGCCAGATTATCAAAGCAAGAACCGCTTTCCAGAATGAAAGTTTAGCAAGCGCAATAGTAAATAACCAACCAATATACCAAATAGGTCCAACTATACTGGCTGTTTCGACATTTGTTCGCCGATCTTTTGTTTCATCTTTCATAGTAACTCTCCTTAATTGATAATTATCTTACGTCTAACATATATTCTACCGCAAATTACAGTATATTATTTATATCTGCAAACCAAGAGACCCTAAGGGTTTTTTGCCACAGGCATCCATTCGGAAAAAACCCTTAGGGTCTCACGTTTCGAATTTGTGCTTTATAGAAACTTTTGGATATAAATTTTAACCCAGTTAATTTAAGTTTTTTGTAAATTTTATAGATTGATCAATAGCTACTTACAAAATAATTAAAATGATTTTGTGAATTAACGGGGTTAAATCCGTAAATTAGGCAGATTAAAATGCCTCCGTCCCTGGGACAAAACAAACATACAAGCTTTAAAAATAAACCTAACTCCCATGAAACAATTTAGCACCTTAATAATAGCAATGATTTTTTGCTATTCTCTTCAGGCACAGGTTGAACTGAACTATTACCTGCCTGATGATGTCACATACAATCCTGTTATTCCTGTTCCTGAATCGGTTACCGGACACCAGGTGGGTGAATGGCATGTTACCCATGACAAACTGGTTAACTACATGAAAGCAATTGCTGCGGCTTCTGACCGTGCAATCCTTCAGGTATATGGCCACAGCTATGAAAACCGTTCATTATTGCATTTGATTTTTACTTCCCCCGAAAACCATAAAAAGCTGAAAGAGTTAAAGACTCAGCATCAGCTTCTTGCAGATCCAGCCCGGTCGAAAAGCCTTAATATAGAAAGCATGCCTGTAGTAGTTACGCTTGGTTACGGTGTTCATGGAAATGAATCAAGCGCCGCTAATTCTTCATTGCTTACAGCCTATTACCTTGCTGCTGCTGAGGGACCGGAAATTGAAAAAATGCTTGCAAACAGCATCATCCTGGTTGATCCCTGCCTGAATCCGGATGGATTTACCAGGCATTCAACATGGGTTAACATGTTTAAAAGTAAAAACCTTGTCACCGATCCAAATGCCCGGGGATTTAGTGAAGTTTGGCCCGGCGGCAGAACAAACCATTACTGGTTTGATCTGAACCGCGATTGGTTGCTCCTTGCCCATCCTGAAAGCCGGGGACGGATAAAAAAATTTCATGAGTGGAAACCTAATGTTGTTACGGATCATCATGAAATGAGTGCAAATTCCACTTTCTTTTTCCAGCCCGGCATCCCAACCCGAAATAACCCTCTAACGCCTGAATCAACCACAATACTAACCCGGAAAATTGCAAAATACCATGCAAAAGCTCTTGATCAAATCGGGTCTCTTTATTATTCCGAAGAAAGATTTGACGACTTTTACTATGGCAAAGGCTCATCTTATCCGGACGTCAATGCAGGTATTGGGATACTGTTTGAACAGGCTGGTATCAGAGGACATGCAAGGGAAACAAACAGCGGGATCAGAACATTTCCCTTTGCTATCAAAAACCAGTTTACGGTTACCTTATCTTCGTTAAAAGCTGCCCTGGATATGAAAAATGAGCTTCTGGAACACCAGAGGAGCTTCTATATAACAGCACTGGAAGAAGCCGATAAGGAACCCGTTAAAGCTTACCTGTTTGGTGATCCTTTTGACCAGAGTAAATTATTTCATTTTATTGAAATACTTCAACAACACATGATTAAGGTGTGCCAAATATCAAGAGACTCAAGGATTCAGGGTAAAAACTTTGAAAAAGAACACTCTTATGTAGTTCCTTTAAGACAAAGTCAGTACCGTATTATTCAGGCATTATTCCAGAAAGTAACAAATTACCGCGATAGCTCTTTTTATGATGTATCAACCTGGACACTGCCTCTTTCCTTCAACATTCCTTATGCTGAAATAAGACAGGTTAAAGAACTAAGCGGGCTTCGGGGAGATGAAGTAACCAGAAACAAATTATACCAGGGTAAAGTAATAGGAAATGTTAGCGGCTATGCCTACCTTTTCAGGTGGGATGAGTACTACACTCCTAAAGCTCTCTATACGATTTTTTCAAAAGGGTTAAGGGCAAAGGTGGCTACCAGGGAATTTACTTATTCGGATGAAAACCTGAGAGAGGATTTTTCGTACGGTACCATTATGATCCCCGTCCGGAATCAGGACCTGAATGAAGAAGAAATCTACCAATTACTGATTAAAATTTCCCAGGAATGTGGAATAGACATATATTCCATACAGACCGGATTAACCACTAAAGGGATTGACCTGGGCAGCGGTAGCTTTTCCGCCCTTGAAAAACCGGAAATTCTGATGTTGACCGGTAATGGTGTAAGCAGCCGTGATGCCGGGGAGATATGGCATTTATTCGACCAGCGGTACAATGTTCCCATAACCATGGCGGATATAAACCGTATTAACAGCATTAATCTGAATCGTTACAATACACTGGTATTGGCGGGTGGATCCTATAGCCGGATTAGTAAAACGGGGATTGAAAAAATGAAACGTTGGCTTCAGAACGGTGGAACCATCATTGGTTACAAAGGAGCCAACCAATGGTTATCCCAAAACCAATTAGCTGCTCTTAAGTATAAAAAGTCTCCTCCGCCCGATACTACACAAAATTACCGGTACATCGACCGAAATAAAAATTACAGCACCCAATATATTCCTGGTGGAATATTTGAAGTTAAACTTGACCTGACCCATCCAATAGCATACGGATATCACAAGAATATAATTCCTGTTTTCAAAAGCGGGACAAGTCTTGTGGAGCGAAACAAAAATCCTTACGCAACTCCTGCATCATATACCGACTCTCCGTTATTAAGCGGCTATATTTCCGGAAAAAACCTTAACTTGATGAAAAATTCACCTTTTATAATGATTAACTCTGCCGGTCGGGGGAAAGTTATATCTATCCTTGACAACACCAATTTCAGGGGAGTATGGTACGGAACAAATAAGCTCTTTACAAACGCGGTTTTCTTTGGCTCCATTATTCGATAAATAACTTATTGGAATCCGCCTGGTGGAAATCTGCTAAACGGTTTACTCGGTCCAGCAAAGCGACAATCACAACCCATTCGTGAGGTTTGCCTGCCTGCCGGAGAGGCAGGGCTACGCCAAACGTTCATTATTTTATAATCAAACTCCGATGGAGTTTTTGTTCACTCCTTAAACTCATCTGCTACAATAATCCAAGGCCGATGGCCTTGTTACTTTGGAATAGTCCAGAACATCATCGGTGTTCGATTATTGTAGAAAAAAAGATGTCGAAAAAATACCGGTCCAACTACATTCTTTCATCATGGAGACATCGCTCCGTGGACCGGAATGGGAAAAAAGTCAGTAAAATGCTGTCAGGTGTTTCCACCTGATAGAGAAATTTTCATTCGTCAAGGTCTGACTTGGAGTCGTACGACGAGTTAAAAACGACTCGGAGAGTCGTTCTACAGTCTTCTTTGCACAGCCTCACTTTCAAGCTCACGGATGGCACCTGAGGCGATCCACCGGGCAGCTTTGGAATCAATAAGCTGGATTTCTCTGGCAGTCTCGATAGCAATTCTGTTCAGGTTTGTATTCCTTTTCCCGATATTCCTTAGTGCCCAGTTTACAGCTTTCTTAACGAAGTTCCGCTCATCAGTGGCTTCACGCTTAATAACCGGTAATAACCCGATGAATTTTTTATCTTCAGTTTCCTTGTCATGCCACGCCAGGCAGGCTAACAATGCGAAAGCAGTTCTTTTTACGAATTCCTC
Source organism: uncultured Rikenellaceae bacterium (assembly GCA_964515985.1). Taxonomy (GTDB): domain Bacteria; phylum Bacteroidota; class Bacteroidia; order Bacteroidales; family VadinHA17; genus CAZEWS01. The sequence goes on from CAZEWS010000058.1 coordinate 4,040, forward strand.
CTCCCGTTCAGACCAGTCGATGATTTTCTTCCAGCAAAGTGGAGTTTTCTCGAAAAGGTTCATACACACCTGGTCGCAGACATCCCAGGAGTTTATGTCTTTAACCCAATCCTCCATTTGCTGTTCTGTCAATTTCTCAGGATCACCGACCAACGCGGCTACAATCCTCGCTTCAGGTATCCCTGTTTTCCACAATTCAAGTTCAAGATTGTGATCCTTTCCTGTTTCTTTTGCTATTTTTCGCATGTCGGGGACTGACACTCCCAATCTTCGATCAGCTGTCATCCCGAACTTCGCCATCCCTTCGACATTAGCAGGTTTGGCTTTGTCCCTTAGTTTTTTCAGTATATCTTCAACAGAAACCATTTTTAACTCCTCCTTAGTTTATATGTTTCAGTCGTACCCTAGCTCGGAATCGGAGTACGATTAAATTATAAATCTGAAATTCGTTTAACCAATTCCTTTTTTAACAAATAATAATATGACAAAAGGCTACCATTATAGAGAATACCAAAGACACCATAGGCTGAAGGAGAAAGGTTTTGTACATCACGCGAACTTTTTAAATCAACAAAACGATAATCGATTCCAAGTTCTTCGGCTGTATCAGCAACCATAGCAACGGCATCATCAATGTAAGGACATTGATCCGAACGAAACACTGTCAGACCATTTCCGTGTTTTTTAATATTTTTATCCCAGTTTTTCGTAAAAGAAGGAGAAGGATAATCACCAAATTTTTTTACCATTAAATTAAAAGAAGGAGGAGCCTGATCAACTGTTTCAAATCCATGCTTAATAAGGAATTTTTTCCCTACCAGCCAGTTTCCTTCACTGGTTGTCATAGCCACTCCTTGTTTTCCTCCCTTTTCCGCATCTTTAATACATTCATTCAGCAGAATTGTTGCCAGCCCTTTTCCCTTACTTCGTCCCACCACCCAAATGCAGTGTATGAAGATATATCCTTCGGCGTTTACCGGACGCCAGGCATATTCACCGGGTATGTACTCAATAAATCCCCTTTCCGGAAGCTTTAACATTTTGATTTTCAATCCCTCATTAAACCGGCCCTTTAACCAATTCAACTTTCTCCGGTAACCCTCCGCGTTTTTCTTACTCATGTAGCAGTAAAAACCTGTTTCAGTAACATTCCCCTCATTTACCTCAATTACCTGGAAATCTTTTTTCATATTCTGTTTGTAGCGGTTTTACAGGAACGCAGATATCCACAATATGCATTCCCGAATTATTTCCTTGTCAGATGCAACCGATCCTTTTCAACTCAGACTCACATTGGCCGGGATACTCAAACTTTACAGTCCGGATACCCAGTCTGGATGCAGGCTCCAGATTCGCTGGAGTATCATCTATAAAGATCGTCTCCTCTGCGATTAAATGGTAATAGTCGAGCAGATATCGGTAGATCTCCGGCTCCGGCTTGACCATATGGATGCGACAAGAAATGACTTTGCCATCGAACACTCCCCAGAACGAGTATTTTTGTTCAAGATAGTCGATTGATGCTACATGCATATTGGATAGAGCAAAAATCCTGTTACCCTTTCTCTTCAGAGAGCGAATTAATTCTATTGTCTCCGGAATCGGGACCAGCGATAAAAGTACTTGCTGCATAAGCGTGTAGATTTTCGACTCGGGAAGACCCGTTCGTACAGCGGCCCGTTTAATTGCTTCATCTCTGGAAAGAGTTCCCCTATCCAGTTCAGCCCACTCATGGTGACCGAAGATTTCATCCATTGCCTTTTGTCGAGCGTTGCTGTCATTAAAGACACTTGCGACAATTGCCTCTGGTTGCCAAGTAAAAACCACGCCGCCGAGATCAAATACGACATTCAAGGAACATTCTTCTTCTTTCATTTAACGGGGCATTTGTAGATTTAATGTATTGTGTAACCTAATTATTATCAACGAACTGTATTGAAAGCATGCTTAAGTCAGGCAGTCATATGCAACGTCTTAGTTCATTGGTGTCATTTCCAATTCTGTAATTCGATAATATTTCCTTCAGGATCAGCAACGTAAATAAACGTCAGGAGTCCAACGCCGGGGAATTCCCGTGAAACCACCTTCCCCAATTGCTTCCCCCCATGATCCAATACCTCTCGCAATGCCTTACCCACATCATCTACCTCAAATGCAATGTGACCAAAGCCTTCGCGATTTGCTTTGGTTTCGGGTTTGCATATTGACTGGTCGTACTGGAATATCTCTAATGACGGACCGTTTTTACCAAATCCTGGGAAGCGAAGATGAATACCTGATAACCGAGCGTAATTGATCCCGGTTCCTTCCTCTAACCAATCGCCTGACAGATGCTTCTCCGGAGGCACTCGCACACACCCGAAGACCTTCTCATAAAACCTGGCAAGTTTCTGCCAGTCTCGTGCAACAATGTTCGTATGTTTATATTTCGCTTTCATCTTTCTTTGGCTTTCGTTTCACTTTCAATAACAACTCAATAGAATCAACGTCTGACGATGTTTTTACTCTAATCCAAAGCCAACGACCATCACGTAACTGCTCAGTATTCTTAAATAGTGATCTCACCTCGGAGTTTAGTTTATCGGAAACTTAAAGGCTGCTTCTTATTACATCTAATCGAACTTTTGCATTTTTTTCGGTAACAAAGACTTGCATAAGCCTTTCACAGGCATATTTACTGCAATATGCACAATTAATAATAGCCTTTTCTTTTCCGCATTTTATCAAAATTTAAATTGAATCGATACTAAAAAGAGCGGAGCTTGCCACAAAGAGATCGGCGCTCCCGAATCCGGGATTACTGCATTGATTTGCAAGTTCTGACGCCCCGGGACAATGATCTCAAACCCGGTATTTGAACTGGTGGTCAAACTCCGCAGTCCCAATATAAAAAGAAATTATTAATAATACAATAAAATTGTGTTACTTTTTTTCTATCCAATCCGCTTAGCGGTTCTCAACCGCTTAGCGGATTCATATTTCATTCTTCCATTATGTATTGTAAATGCAAACAATCCTCCAAAACTTAAGATCAGGGAAAATATCAATCCTGCAAAAGATGGCCAGTTCTTCACTGAGACGGAGAAATTTTCTAATTCATCTGAAGTAGGCGAAAAATCGAAATTTTTGCCAAGTTCACGCAGTACTTCCTTATACGGACGATATTCCGCTGCTTCGATTTTTGCCTCATGCTGAGCATATAACTCTAAAAGCTCTCTGTCACAAACCTCCACCATGTGATGTTTGAGAAGAGGACGAAGGGACGACAAAAGCCCGGACTCCCAGTCAATCAGCGTTCCGTAACAGTCAAAACTCAGACATCTGTAACGTTCAAAGTCCATCCCAATGTATTCATTGGTTGTAGAAATATTCTACTGCTAATATCCGGATAATACTCCAAATTTTCAACAAAATTTGGAATACAGATAGCAATCAAGTTTGTTTACAAATAAATGATTATTCGTTAATCTGAAAAAGAACCTCGTAGAGGTTCCATTATTGTAGATAATACAGACAGTTCTTAGACGCGCCGAAACTGCCATAGCTGATCAGGGGGTCATTCACTGCTTTCGGCGCAAATAGCCGGTAGTAAAAAGATCTTTTGCCCCTTCCGGTCCAAGGAGCGATTTCTCCCTGATGATTTATGGTAGTTGGACCGGTTTTCTATTATGCATCTTCATTCTACAATAATGTGACCCATCCAGGGTCAGATTGAAAGATATTTAAGTTTTAATCTAATTTGTAAGAAAGCTAATAATTCTTTTTATAGAAAAACTGTAAAACTACACTGTTTCCCTCCCCTCATTATAGAATCTTCTAATTTTACTTTCACCGGTCTTTCTAAAACAGTTTCAAAATTTTCTTTCAACCATCCTCGTGAACAATTACAATAAGTATCTGATAAGATAGGTTGACTATCTTGAATTATCGGGCAAAAACATTTACTGTAAAAAACTCGTACAAAATTCTCTTCTTTTTGGATATTTTCTTCTCCTACCCATGTTTTCATTTTTATCAGCCAGCCATCTAATTGTCCCTTAAATTTTAAAGCTTCCTTTTTAGTACGATTTCTCGCACATGCCCGGCCACATTCTTCCATTAACTTAGTCTTTGTCTCTTTATCCAAATGGTTATCCATGTTCTTCATTAGATTTGAAATCCAATTATGAACAAATTTCAGTTTTTGTTTCATTTGTGTTTCCTGCTTTTAATCTTTAAATCATAGTTAAAACCTGAAAAATTAAAATCCTCATATTCATTAACTTGTAACATGCTTGCCCGACTGGGACAGGCGGGCAACCCGTGCCATTGGCATCCCTTCGGGAGAACCCGCAACTTGAATTAATTATTATATTATTCTCCTGCAAATATCTGCATAATACCTTTATTTTTCAACAAAATATGTTCTATATATAATACTTTTATCAATTGTACTAAAAGGCAGCACTGACTAATCCATTTTTCCAACTCCGGAGCTGTCAATAAAGTAAAATTTAATAGAATCGATTTGTCTCGCTCAGAGGTTGAACGTATAGGTATATTTCAACATCACTGTTCGGTTGCTGGTAAATGGAAGAACAGGGTACTTCCCGTACCGGTTGGTATTAAACCCTTCGTTGTAAACAAGATAGAGGTCGTTGCCTTCACGTGGATTATAGCGAAGCCGGATATTGGTGACAACTGCGTCGATAACACTGTTATACTGGATAAACGCGGTGGCTGAAAACCTGGTGTTCAGCATGTACAGGACACGCAATCCTCCTATGTGGGCAGTAAAATGCTGATCACGGTTAGGAAAAGTAACCTGATTAAACTGGTAGGAACCACCAAGTTCAAGGGAGGAGGAGGCGTTCCATCGTGGAGTTAAACCAAGCGTAACGCGCCAGCCATCATAGAATGAACCGGCATCAAGGTCGACTTTTGTGTAAATAAGTTTGCCCGAGGGAGTGCTGAAGTCTCCTTTTAGCCCATAGTATGAGTACTTACCCTCCGGGACTTCGGCGTCATCTGATAACGAAAAGGGTTCAGGAACATTTTCATAGAATAATCTGGTAGTAATTCTGCCCTTATACCCTGACCTGGTTTCAAATTCATATCCCGGGCCGAGATAAGCCGATTCAGGTTCTCCATCGGTATTACATAAAACCAGGAGTTGATCTAAAAATATCTGGTGGCGGAAAATTGCAGATCTCTCTTCAGGAAACCATCCATACCACAATACATTATAGAAACAGGTAAAATTTCCGCGTATTTGAAAACCTATTCCGGGGTTGAAGTCAGAACCAGAATAAGCAAAGATTGAATTATAGCCTAATCCTTTAATTGTTCGCCGTTCCCAATTCACATACAACCGGGAAGGATTAAGTGAAAATGGATTGTTTTCTTGTTCTGCTTCGAAGGTCTGTGCCCATTTGAGTGTAAAATAGTCATTCCTGAAGAGGCGGAAAATCCCATCCAGTCCATAAGCTGTATTATATCTGCCATCTGTACCTATCCTTGTTGTAGCAATACCTCCAACATACGAATATGGATTAAAGACTTGCCGGCGTATGCGGTATACACCAAAATTTTCCGCGGGAAGCTCCTCAGTTGGAGCAGTCTGCATATTAAAAGCCCCTATATCCCAGGGTCCTACCCTGCCTACCAAACGTGCTCCTCCATAGATCCTGACAGGTTTCCCTTCATGAAGACCAATACGGCGGCTGTAGAAAAGGCGATTCGTTCCGCCAAAGCTGAAATCGAAATTACTGGAGCGTTCCTGAAAGAACAGCCTTTTTTCAGGAAAGAATAATGAGAAACGTGTCAGGTTAACCTGTTGTTCATCGGCTTCAACCTGGGCAAAATCCGTATTCAGGGTCACATCGAGCGTGAGGTTATTTGTTAGTCCATACTTAACATCTAATCCCACCTCACGCTCAAAATCATCAAAGCGTTTATAGGCTGTTTCTTCTTCGTTAAGTTCGTGATAGCGCCCAAATCCACCAAGCACATAAGGAGCAATATAAAGAGGTTTACGGTTGTAAATACCTTCAAACACAACCTCCCGGGCTTGCGAAACTTTAAACTTGCTCCAAAATCCCCAATCTGGCGGGATCGCAGGAAAAATCACGAATTCATTCTTGCGGGCTATCAATCTCCAGCTTATGATGCCCATTACAACCCGGCCGTTATTGTCCTGAAAGCGGAGGCTGGAAAAAGGAATACGCATTTTGGTAAACCATCCCTCCCCGTTACGAACAGCAGCCACATCCCAGAATGTATTCCAGCTGAAGTTTAAGGGAGGAGAAGTAACGGCGGGATTTTGCTGGGCGTCATTAAAAACCGCGGCATCCCAACGCAGACCGGCCGGTGTTGTGAAAAAAGCCAAAGCATTCTCTTTGTCGTTAAATGAATCGATTACAATGCCAAACCACTCACTGCTTGGATCCCCTGAGTCCCGTTTCCTGGAATTGGCTTGTATCCTGGATGGCTCCTTATCAAAGAGCCGCCCGGCAACATAGAGAAAATCATCATCATAAGCCACCAGAATTTCTGTTCGCTCTGAAGGTTCGTTGCCAAAATCAGGTGCATGCTCAACTACGGGAAGCGGTTCAATTCCTTCCCAGGCTGGTTCATCGCTTAAACCGTCAAGGGTGACCGGCTTAGTAATCCGCGGCATAATATACTGATCCTGGGCGTGTCCGATCGAGTTCCCGTCAGGGAAGAAAAGGATTAACAAGGGTAAAAACCGAAGTATTTGCCTGAATATAAACGTTACAATGTACATAGCTTAGACTAAAAACTCAATTGGAACATCCAGAACCCGAATAATATCCTGGATTTTATCGGAAACATCAAAATCCATGGTACATGTTACTGCACAGGTGTTACATTCCCGGCATGTGATATCCTTTATTGGTTTTTGCTGTAATGTTTCTTTAGCTTTGGTAGGATTTCTGTATCCATATGCATACATGTAACTTCTCATAACAGTAGGAATATCCAAATTATATTGACACTGCAAATGACAACGACCGCATTGCCCACAATAAAGACAGTTCATACCGTATTTATTAATATTCCGGGTTAAAATTAGCTGAAGCGATTTACAAAATCGACCTGATTAATAAGGTCGAACGCTTTTATAGAAAAAAATAAGTAAAAAAATGGGGTGGTTTATATGATGAGACTAATTCAGGAATTCTGTAAATTCCTGAACTGTGTTGGGGTCATACCGGTATGCTTTTTAAACGCAGTATTAAACACGGATTTCGAGTTAAAACCGGTTTCGTAAAGAATTTCTAAAATCGTTTTTCTATAAGAGTCTTGCTCTGACAGGAGTCTCTCACTCTCTTTAATCCGGTAGGAATTAATAAAATCGAAAAAGTTATGGTTTAAACAAGTGTTCAGTATTTGTGACAGGTGATGAGGAGGGATCGATACTTTTTCGGCAAGCTCGTCTAAGCTCAGAGATGGTTCTAAATATGGTTTTTGGGATTTCATATACCGGATCAATTTATCCTTATAATCTTCTTTTATCGCGTCCGCTAATAAAGTCTTTTCATATTTTTGTCTGGATTGATTCTTATTGGTTCCTGAAAAAATAACAGGCTGTTTAAGTCCTTTAAGGAACATGATACTAATAAAAGTAAGAAATGCTACCTCAGCTACTATGTATAATATCCATCCGCTATAATCCGTAAGTGCAAGCCACAAAATATAGTTAAGTAGCCTGAGAGACTTCCATCCGGTTAATCCCAAAATAACAAAAGCTAACCAGGATAAATTGATATGTTCAATAGTGGAATAAACATTTTTTATCTCAATTCGATATTTCTTCAGAATAATCAATGAAACTATTGCATAACCAAAAAATTGCACATTTTCTAAAAGGTAAAAAATGTCATTCTCGAGAGAAGAAAAACGGTAACCTGTTTTTAGTATCTCTCTTAATGTTTCAGTACTGTTGAGGTGAAATTTGTACAAAACTAAAATGCAGAAGAATAAAAACGGGGTAAAATGAAAGAAATAAGCTTTTTTAAATTCAAATTCTTTTTTTGTAGTGGATAATATATATATAAACAATACAGGTATATACAGGTATCGAAAAGGAAAATCAAAATATAACAGTTGCGGGGCATAAGCGATAACAATACTTCTTAACTCCAGGAAATGAGAAAGGACTCCACCGATTTCCGTTACAGCTATGGTAAACAAAAATACAATAAGAATATTGTTACTTCGTCGTTTATTATTTTTCTGAGTCAACAAATAAAACGAAAAGAAAAAACACTGAAAAATAATGATTAAGTGAAATATGGTTTTAATATTATGCCACATGATTTTTTATCTCTTTCTGAAAATACAATAAATGATTCAGGTTCAAAATTATGGTATCTTTCAGATTTATAAAAATACGAACGTTACTTTAATAGTAAGTTTGTGGTGAGTTGGGCTGACGACTGACAGGCAATCAGCCGTCACCCTCAGGCTGATCAGTTGTGCCTGCTAAAGGAATCCCCATGGGAAAAGGAATCTCTTTGGGAGATTGGTGAAATAATGGGAGTTTCAATATTCAAATTTTCCAGTATTCCATTATTCCATTATTCCAAAGCTTTAAAATATCAGTAATAAGAAATATGCCATACCAAATCATACAATAATTAGAATAAAGCGTTATGTTTTAATCCAAGTCAAAATCAATATTTAACTGACGAAAGGTCTCGGCTATCTTGTCATCAATTTCCTGCTGGGAAATGGAACCATCTTTTGCGGAAAGAGAAATTTCCAGAGTGTTAAACTTACTTTGTAACAAATTCATTACGCCCATTATGCCTGATACCTTTCCTTTTGGAACTTTAAATTTGAGGCTCAATTGATTGCTGACTTTGCCAATCGGTTTAGCTTCATCTTTACCCCCTTCATCATCTACTATGGAAGCTGGTTGCTTCGATTCTTCGCCATATACTTTTTCACCTTCAGGGATTTCTTCTTTTTCTTTTTTCTGTTCTTCACAAATAGTGTCTTTGATTAAAATTTCTCTACTCGTAAATGAAACAGTTGCATGTCCTTTGAAATAAATACATTTGGGATTTTCATTTTCCAACTCACCCAATCCAAATAGCCCCATTTGAATGCCTTCAATAATTCCTGACTCTAAAACATTTCTATTTGACGGCCTGGCCTCTCCCGGTGTTTTCAAAGTAGATTGAAATAATTTCTCGGTTGATACATAATCTTTGTCTATAAGGTATTTTTCTTTTAAAACGATTGGTGCAATTTTTTCCAGGATTTCACCATCAAGCCTGAGCTGTTCAAATAACTCTTCATCAAGACCCTTAATTAAGCCATAAGTAGGAATACCCAGATCTTTTTCTTTAAAACCATCTTTATCAGGAATTGCAACCATTCTATAAAGGCGACGAACAGATTCTTTTAAAGGGGATTCAAGTTTTTTAAGTTCATCCTTTACTTCTTTTTTCTGGTCATTCGTAAGTTTAAGATGCTGGTCTTTTGAAATGTTTTCAAAGGCAATTTTTCGTTTGAGCGTGTTCAGAAAACCGGTGCGTTCTGCATCCAAAGGATAGAGTAAGAAAATAGTATTCCGGTAAACACGCGGCGTTTGTCCCTTTAATTTCAAAATATCGTTAATTAATGTTTTGTCTTCCTTCTTCAGAATAACGAGTTTCAGTTCTTCGGAATCAGATATATTTAAAGGTTTATCTTCCCAGATGTATGTCTTTAATTTTCCACCAAGGATAGAACCTTTTAAAAGATCAAATTCCATATCAAGCAGATCCGGTTCTTTTATATTCTCCATATTATTTAAAAGAATCCGGTTAAGATTCGCCTGATTACTGTAGAAATATTTATCAGCCCGGCTTTGCAGGTAAAACAGTTTGCCCTTCAACTGTTCAATGGCTTCTGCCACCAAAGGTGAAGGATTCTGAAGAGTGGTTGCCGATCTTTTTAGTTCGCCAAGGGTCGCGCCATGTTCCTGTCCACCCGAAAATGAATAAAGAAAGATTGTTGTTGCCGTTCTTGTGCCAATATTTAATCCACGATAGGATTTACCTAACGAACTATTGACTTTTTGTGATCCGGATTCACTGCTTGTGATATCAGCGCCGATTATACTATTAAATTCTGCGCCGATGTGTTTTAAAAGTTCCTGCCGAAGTTCCAGATTCCCCAGGTCAAAATCAGCCAGACTGATGTACGGTTGGTTGCTTTCTTTCAAGTCATGAATTATTAATGAGAGGAGCCTGAGTACACCCCTTGTTCGCTGGAATGTATGGAAGCTTCCCCAACGGTGATAAAGGACATCGATGACTTCAGGCATAAAAGGATATGAATCTGTAAAACGTGTGCGATATTCACTGGGTTGTAGAC
>CAZEWS010000059.1:0-223 GCA_964515985.1 uncultured Rikenellaceae bacterium
ATGTTTACGATTACCTTCATTACAATTATTACTCATTCCTACATACAAAATTCAACCCGCATTATACTCAGTGGGTAGGTATTAATTCGGCAATTGAAAGAACTGAAACAGTTATTGATGAGGATTTGGACGATGCGTTGCGGATTGTGAAAGCCATCGGTTTATTAAACCTATTTGCTTGGAAAGGAGCTAAAATTGACAAGAATTTCCTACGGCAATATGG
>CAZEWS010000059.1:497-814 GCA_964515985.1 uncultured Rikenellaceae bacterium
ACCAAGAAATTTTGAGTTTATTATTAGCGAAGAACCGATCTTAAAAACACCGAAGGATGCTATTGACGGATACATCAATCTCATTTTTAATGAACGATTAGAGGAAACTACGCTAAAGGAATTTTCAGCCAACACTAGGGAAGCGATTCTTTACGGCTATTTTCAAAATGCCAGGAAAATAAAGGAATTGCTTTTTGAAATTGAAAAAACGGAAAAAGTGCTGGTTGAGAATCAGGAGGATCCTGTTGCGAAAAAAGAGTTGAAAATAATTTTGGAGGGTCAGAAGAACCTGCTAAACCATTATGTTCTAGACGATC
>CAZEWS010000059.1:1017-1536 GCA_964515985.1 uncultured Rikenellaceae bacterium
GAATTGGGGTTGCCGGGTAAGAATTCTTCTTTTAAAGCTGTTTGGAAAGCGTGTGAGGTTTTTCTTAAAGGTGCGGCGCAGGAAAGAAGAAAAATTACCGACTTGATTGATACGCTCAGCAAACGCCCATTCAAAATGAAACAAGGACTTATTGATTTTGGGGTGCCGACATTCCTGTTTATTAAGCGGGGAGATTATGCTCTGTACGAGGAAGGCAAGTTCGTACCTCATGTAAACGAATCCATTCTGTACCTCATTACCCGAAATCCGCAAAAGTATGAGATTAAGACCTTCGAGATAACAGATGTCCGGCTTAAGTTATTCAATAAGTACCGGGAATTCCTTAAGCAGGAAAAGAAGACGAAATTGACAAATGATTCATTCATCGAAAGCATCAGGCCTTTTCTGGTGTTCTATAAAAGCCTGCCTGATTATTGTAAAAAAACTCAGCGGCTTTCAAATGAAGCCATAGCATTGCGAAATGCAATCGTGAATGCGGAAGACCCTGAAAAGATTTTC
>CAZEWS010000059.1:1676-2244 GCA_964515985.1 uncultured Rikenellaceae bacterium
TTGTTGAACTTGTCAACCGGATTGAAGAATTTATACAGGATGAGATTGTAGGTGAGAAATTGAATTTTTCAGAATACAAATCAAAACTAAAAAAACGTTTTGCAACCGTCAGAGAACATCAACTATTGCCACATCAAAAAGTGTTTTTACAACGGGTGAGTTCACATATTAATGACCGGGACAGTTGGATTTCTTCAATTGCACAAACCGTTTTAAAGAAACCCTTAGACCAAATAAGCGACCTGGAAGAACAGGTACTGAAAGACAAATTGTTACACTTTGTTAAGGAGTTGGACAACCTGCGCGAAATTCATCAAGGTCAAAAGGACAATAATGAAGTGCTTAAATTCGATTTAACAACTATTGACAACGGATTAAGGAGCATGGTAATCGAAATTCCCAGAGGGAAAAAGAAAGAAGTGAAAAAGCTTGTAAATGAAATCCGGAAGCAACTAAAATCATCCACTTTGCTTCCTGCATGGAGTAAGGCGGCATCAATGTCCAAATCAGTGCCTTCAATCAGTTTGTAACTTTGATTGAACTTATTGAATCGGATAATTTTTCGTTT
>CAZEWS010000059.1:2254-4161 GCA_964515985.1 uncultured Rikenellaceae bacterium
CGGTAAGGAACTGGACGAAACCTATCAATTGGTTGAAAACCTTGAAATCTATTTGGGAAAGAGAATTACCAAGTTAACAGCAAAGGAACCTATGCAAGCAGGGCAAAACCCGTTTGATTTTTATTACAATGCTTACAGGGGTTACCTGCCTTCTTCACAAGCGCGATGGTGTACCAAAAAGATGAAAATAGAACCTTTTGAGGAATTCGTGGGTAATAACCCTGTTGTGTCTTATGTAGGTATCCGTGGAGACGAGGACAGGGAGGGATACATTTCCAGAAAGTCGAACATTCAAACCATCTTTCCATTCCGTAAGAATATTTGGAGCGAAGATGTGATGAACAAGGTACTGGACAATGAGAATATCACTGTTATTGCTGAATTGTACAGCAAACAGTTAACCAGCAGCGCATTGAATAGGGTAATAAAGGTGGTTCTTGAACCTTATGAGATTGATACGAATTACAAGGATGTTACCAAACTTAACCTAAAAGAAAAACTGAACAATCTGCTCAATTGCGGTGTGCCAGCTTTCAACAAAGTGGTTTTCAATTTCTTGAAAAGCACTAATTACCCGTTGGCAAAGGAGGAGGACTATGCTTTACTTGACAATGAAGATGTATTGGTTCGGGATGATATTTTCAGGGTGCTGGAAGAAAGCGGGGTGGGTATTCCGGGCTATTATGAAAAGAAGGTATACGAAATAAATGGTGAAAAGGGAGAGTATGCTCGTAGCCGTTCCGGATGCTATTTCTGTTTCTTTCAGCAGAAGATTGAGTGGATTTGGTTGTACGAGCAACACCTTGAGCTATACAAAAAGGCAATGAAGTATGAAGATAAAAAAGAGGGTTTTACCTGGAATTCAAACCAAGAAAGTTTAAAAGACCTGACACATCCAAATAGGATGAAACAAATCAAAATGGAACATTTACAAAGGATAGGAAAAGAGAAATCCGCAAAGTCTAAGTTTCTGATTGATATTCTGGACGATACTGAAGATAAAGGATGTATTGCTTGTTTTATTTAGGAAATGTTCTCTATGAAGAACTTTGTAGTAGATAATCTTAGGTTTATTAAGAACACACATACGCTGGTAAGGTGTTTAGGGATACTTAGCAAATATGTCAAGACAATTGGTTCAAATCAATTTCCAAAAGAAATTCTGAAACAGCAACTTATCCATTGGAGTGCCGAATTGGAAGACAAATCTGAAAAATACAAAAACCACAATGGGAAGTTAACCGATAGGAAAAAACCTACGACTGCATTTAATAAATACGTTGATTTATTGGAAGGATTAGGATTGGTTACATCATTTGGTCATGTGCTTACTAATACTCGATTGGGTAGTTTATTAAGTCTATTTACAAAGGGAAAGGATGACTATGATTTCCCTCTAAATTTTCAAGAGAAACTCTTCTTTCTATATCTACTTATGCAAAAAGATGCAGACGTTATTGCTGTTGTACTACAAACACTAAATGAGGCCGGAGGCTCGGTAAATCAAACATATATGCAAATGCATTTTAAAACAAGCATAAAAGATCGATTACAACTAAAAGAGGAATTTGCCACCATTCAGGCTAAGCAAATAATTGGTGAAAAGCTCCGGGTGATTCAATATGAGTGGACGAAGCCCGAGGTCTATTCAGAGCATATCTTAGCACCAAGACTGGAATGGTTGGCTGATTTAGGAATAGTAGAAATGAGAAAACAAGCTGGCAGTACATTATATAACATTTCGGGTAAAGGTGAAATATTTTATAAATCTCTCGATGATTTACCGGGCTACGAAATGAAGGATATAAATGAGGATTGGTTAATTCAAAAGGCGTTTGCATATTTCGCTGTAACGCTGTTGGATGGAACGACCATTTCCTATTGGAGCAGTATATCGCTATCTGAAC
>CAZEWS010000059.1:4171-5801 GCA_964515985.1 uncultured Rikenellaceae bacterium
CATTCCAGTCTTGGTGCTAAGATATGCTCTGAACGAAAAAGGATCATGAAGAATTATCTTATGCAGACATTCCGACTTTTCAGCACAGGAGGGGCTATGAGGATGGCTTTGTATCCTTCCATGTTGTACATTGCAATGAAACTACTTACCGAAAGGAGAATTGTTATCGAGTTTAAAGAAATTGCTGATGAGTTGAAAGAAACATTGGTCATTGACGACAAGTCATTCATTATCAGACCGGCAGCAAGATTAACAGAAGGTTATATTTCCGTCAAGGCAAAATAGACGATGATACGATTTACTTGCATAATAGATACTTCAAGCTATATTAACCTGTCACACGAGGATTCTTACGCTGTTGGTAAGACTCTACTGAGTTTACTTTCAGAAAAAATCAATATCAAATTCAGTTCAGAAGTCAATCGTGAAATATCACGCCACCACACTGCTCTAATGCCATCTAGCACGGAACGCTCAGCGAAAGTTTATCGACTTAGTTACAAAAAAATCAAAACTTATAAGGAGTATGAAAGTCGATTGTTCGATCAGGTTTCTCAACGAGGAGATGCTAACATAGGAGAGAAACATAATTTGATCGTTGCCCTTGATGATTATTTAAATAAAAAGACAAAAGGGCTGATTTTCTTAACAGATGACCAAAAGGCCTTGAATGGAATTCTGAATAAGGCTGTCCATTCTTTCCCCCTCTATCAAATATGGAATTCTTTTGACGTGATTTTATTTCTGTACATTGAACACAAACTATTTGGTCGGGATTTCGCCATGAAGGCAATTAGAGATATAAATGCAGAGATTGCCAAAGCCAATCTGCCGAATACCAATCATAAGAAAGTGGAGGAGCGCCTAAAAATATTTAAGACCTATATGAATCGTTTGGAAAGAATAAGTAAAATCCTTAAATAATGATCATCTAATTTCTATATTTGTAGGATGAAAACTCTTTCATATTTTAATTTAAGGGAAAGTCCATTTCAATATATTACCCCAAACCCTGGACAAGGATTTGGTGAGCCTATCCCTTGGGCTGGAATGTCTGACACTAAGGGAAAGATTAGCAGAATATTTTCCAACCTCGTAAAAAATCTTCCAAGACAGGTTATCTTGAACTGGGGTCCTTACGGTGGCGGAAAAACGTTTACTGCCTACCATTTTATGGATAATTATGATTGCAATATTAATATTTGTCAAGTTTATATAAGATGCCCTAAACAAGGAAGTCAGGCAAGTTATGAGTTTTATAGAGACATAATCGATTTTCTCTCGTTTAGAAAGATTCGAAATCAAGTTAGGAAAATGATAGAATTACTGGGAGAAAGCGACTTCTTTCACTTTATCAATAGCAGAATCCGAAGTGAGGAAACTACAAATGCAATTATCCTAATTGGTAGTAATGATGAAGATACCAAGCAATTGATGCACAGATATGTTTATGATGGATTAACCAAAACAGAATTAAAAAAGGTTGGGCTTCCCAAGAATATTGATTGGGGTAGTGATAGAATAAAATTTCTGGCCGGAGTTATTTCCAGTTTTATTGGGGATCAGGATAGATATAAAGGAAGATTTGTACTATGGCTGGATGAAATGGAGGATATGGTTTATTATTCTC
>CAZEWS010000059.1:5811-8097 GCA_964515985.1 uncultured Rikenellaceae bacterium
GATGGATTCTCTTAATCAACACATTGCAGTTTTCATGAATTTTACCTTTGCCGAGCCTGAAGAAAAACCCATAGAACTTTTACTTGGAGGGGCTTTGTGGTCAAGGATCAATACAAAAATTAGATTTAAAGAATTGAGCAAGGAAGATGCCTTGGAGTATTGTAATCAATTGATTTATCATTACCAGGTTGATAAGAAAAAGAAAAATGTTCCGTTCACTAACGAGATTTTGCAAATGATCTTTGAGTTTATTCCAAATGAAAGACTGACTCCAAGAGAGATAAACCGATACTGCAACAGTGTTCTTAACTTAGCAATGGATACTGATGCAGCAGAAATTTCAAGAGCAACGGTTGCGATGAGCTTTGAGCAAATAGCAGATGAGGGATAGCTTCTTCTTAATTCTATTCCCCCAAGCTCGCCATGAAAATAGGGACAACTTCCGATTTAATTTATTTTCTTTGGTCTACCTTTAGGTTTAACTCTTAAGATTCGATCTGTTTTAGATTCCAATTCCTTAATAAATTGCTTATTACCCGCCGGTCTTCCATTCGAAGTACATTTTCTGATATTTGATATTATCATTTGATTTGAATCTTCACTAATAAAAATATTCTGTTGATAATTTCCTCTTTGGGTAATATGATGAGGAATCTCCGGAAATACTAATCTTGCAATGCGTGGTATTTTATCATTTTATTAATCGAATTTATAACAAAGATAGATGATTTCTGAAAAATCGGAAGCTGGCCCTATTTTTATTAAACAATAATTTTAAATGTGAAAAGTATCTATTAATTTTAAGAGCAAATTTGTCCAAATTAGTTTAGAAGTTAAACAGGGAGGTTAAAATGAATTTTTCAATACCTGTCTGTAATTGCTATTGTTTGGGATAGAGTTATTTGGTTTTATAATATAATTTTAATAAACTTAAATTGTTTTTAACAAATGGTTAACTTTATCAAATATATTTCATAAAAAACTTATGTAAATTAATAATAGAAGAAAATTATGGCAAGAAAAAAATTAATGAGGATTCTAATTAGCTTGACAGCAATTGGTTTAATCCTTTGTTACCAACCCTCTAAGGGAAATACGACATATGATGTAGAACCATTTCTCGGCCGTTGGGCATTGTTCTTACCTGGTGGGGCAGGATGGCTTGAAGTTCGGCAAGAAAAAGGCTATCTTGATGGTGATATATTATGGTACGGAGGAAGTGTGACTCCAGTAAGCAGTATTGTTACAAAAAATGACACACTAATTATTACCCGAAGCAGGAATATTATTCGTAAGAGAGATGCTGATGGTAAACCTGTTCGAACCCAAACCTTGACAACCTGGATTGAATGTGTTGTATTAAATGGAGAGTTAACCGGTAAAGTTTTTATACCAAATAGAACAGGACAGTTTAGTGTTACTGAATTCACCGGTAGACGAATTCCTCCTTTACCACCTGCTCCGGATTTATCCAGGATAAAATACAGCGAACCTGTTATACTCTTTAATGGGAAAGACCTTACTGGTTGGACTTTAACTAATACAAATCAGACAAATGGTTTTAAAGTAGAGAATGGAGTTCTGGCCAATGATCCTGTACAGGAGGCAGGGAAACCACGTATTCGTTATGGTAATCTTAGAACTGTTGATGAATTTGAGGACTTTAATCTTACAATTGAAGTTAACATACCCAGGGGCAGTAATAGTGGAATATATCTGCGTGGTATTTATGAAGTTCAAGTACTAGACAGTTATAAAAAATCCTTAGATTCACATAATATGGGTGCGATTTATAGCAGGATAACTCCATCTTTATCTGCAGAAAAACCTGCTGGAGAATGGCAGAGTCTGGATATTACTTTGTGTGAACGCCATGTTACGGTAATTCTTAATGGTAAAATGATAATAGATAACCAACCGCTTCTTGGTGTTACCGGAGGTGCGTTAACAGCCGATGAATTTTTACCAGGTCCTATTTATCTTCAGGGAGATCATGGCAAAGTTTCATATCAAAATTTTGTTTTACGACCAATACTCAAAAAAGATTAGGATAAGTATTAAAGCATAATATGCTCAGATTTTTAATTGGAACGATTCTTATCAAAGTAAGTCATAGACATTGGTACTATCTGGTCATATTTTGAATCCATATAAAATCAATTCCAATTTCTGTAGAGGTTACCTGTTCTGCCGTACCTCTGTACTCCAATGACAATATATGTTCACCTTCTTTTAACATTATAGGTTCCAGGGGAAAATTACGAAGCAGGAGGCGAAAATCACGAT
>CAZEWS010000059.1:8243-14389 GCA_964515985.1 uncultured Rikenellaceae bacterium
AATTATAGGACTTAAAATTTTTTTCAAGAAATTATTAATTTCCATCTTCTTCGATAAAATGTTTTTCCTGAGTTTGACAGCAAAAATTTCTATTTTATTGATATTTAATATATTAAAATTTTAAACTGCGAAAGTTGTCCCCATGTTTTTCAGATTTATAAAACAGGACTTAAAATTTTAAATATGTTTATTATTTTTATGTCTGCATGTTCGTATCTATATATTTATTTAATTGATTTTCAGAAAATAAATGTGCTGCTTGTTTTATTCGCATAACTGACATGATTTCAGATGCTAGTTTATTATGGTTACTACGTAAATAATATTCACTATCTTCTATGCTAATACCTGTAAATATCATTGAGTTAATAGCTTCTCTTATTCTATCAGCTGATGCTCTTTTATTGTTTTCTGATAGTTTATATTCAAGTTCCCGTTCCAATAAAAACGAAAAAAAACTCATTACAAAATGTCCTTCTATACGTTTTGGTGTCCAATGATTTACCGGACGAACTCTCATGGTAGTTTTCATTACTCGAAACGATTCTTCTATCTTGAAAAGATAATGATAATTTTCAATTATATCCTTTGCTGGTAAATCCATGCAACTGCTCTGGATGACGTAATACCCATCAAATTTTTCATCTTCTTTAATTTTCTTTTTATCTAATACTAATTGATAATCATCGGGATTTATATTATCAGGATATTGTTTTGCTATATATTTTTTATGACCTTTTTTGTTTTCTGCTTTTGATTTTTGATTTCCATTTATAATTTCCCGTGCTTTTTCTAACATTCGTTCCCTGTCTTTGTGATCTTTGGCAGCTCGTTTTGATGAATATGTACAAATAAGTTGTTCTTGAAGTTTTACTTTTTTATATCCTTTATCTTCCGGTTTTTCTTTATAGCGTATTTCATTTACATAATCTATTGTCTTATATTTGAATATATTCTTATTGTCATCATCTTTGTCTTCTTTAATAAAAGTTACATCCTGGTGATTTAATGTTTTATAATTCTCCTTATTTAAAACAAGCTTTTGAAACGATTTTTTCATGTTTTTCAATCGTCCGCTTACAATATATTCATAACCTGCATCTTTAAGTGCTTTAAGGTTCATTTTTGAGTTTAACCCCTTGTCAGCAACAATGACTATCATGTCAATTTGAAATCTTTTTTTTAACTTTTCTATGGTATTTAATAAAGTATGTCCTTCGTAAGTATTGCCTTTAAAAAGCTCATAACCAATTGGTTTTCCGTCTTTATCAACAAGCAATCCCATGACTATATGAACATTATTGATCTTATTATCTTTATCAAATCCGAAGTCTTTTAATTCATCAGAAACCTGTGACTCAAAATAAAATGTGGTTACATCATAAAAAACAATATCTAATTTCAGGTTGAACAAACTACGGTTCTTTTCAAACAGTTTTAATTCTATTGTTTCTTTATTTTCAGCTAAAATATCTAAACTGCGATAGTAATGTTGAAGTTTAATTTTTTCGTTTATTTTTAGATATTTATCTTTATTTATCCACAGTTTTAATTTTGATGATGGGCTTAAAAGTTGATTAACAACCATTGAAAAAACAACAGAAACAAAATCAAACTCCGTTTTCTTGTTTTTTAATATTGAACTTAGCAACTTATCCAGGTCATATCTGTTCCACAATTTACGATAGATAATAAAACCATAGCTGGCTTTGATTATTTCTTTCATCGTGGTAATATCTTTCAGGTCGGATTTTTTCTTTATCTGCCTACCTGAAGATTTTGTTTCTTGTTCTACTATCTGATTTAGATTATCAACAATACCAATTAATCCATTTGATAATAGAAAGTCAAGTCTGCCAAGGTTTACAACTACTTTTTGTTTGGGTTTTTTTTGTTGCTTATCCCAATAAGATTCAACTATTTTCAAATAAGTAACATTTTTCAATTTTGTTTTTTTCAAAAACATGTCAATAATATTTTAAATAAATCTTTGCTAAGATAAAAAAACAATATTATATTATAATAATAAGTTTATATAATTGTAAACAAAGTTATTAACAAATTTCTGTTGTCCACATGTTTTTTCGAAAATGAAAAAATCAGTATTGAATATCAGTAAGTTAAGTGTTTTGTAGTGGATTTGCTGTCAAACTCAGGACAAAGTACCTCTAGCCCACAAAGGGTCTTTTTTAAAATGGGTATTCTGATTATTTGTCAGAAGATCCTCTGCTTCATAAATAACTGAATTTCTGGCTCCGAATCTGGGAACAGGTTGCCAGTTTTCGGGTAATTTCAGTTCCCGCAGATCTTCAGGACTAATAGGCAAATGGTCGTCAGTAACACCCGGAAAGGCATAATGATAACCGATTCGGGCGTACGATAATCCGGGAGTACGTTCATGGCTGAAAAGTTCCATGTAAAAACGAATGTTGGTTTTGAAAGGTAATGGATCCAGGATGTGCCACCGGAAATTGGTAACGAATCCTCTGTTTCCCGGTCCATCATTCCGGGGCTGGCCACAGTATGGGAAATAGAAAATATCGGGAGAAGACCATGAATAATTATAATAATCTTCAGACCCTGTACCAAAAATAGATGGTTTGGTATCCCCATCAACAAAAACTTTTTCATCTCCTTCACCCCACCAATTACCCCATGGAGTGGGTACCGGACTTGGATTCAGAAGATAGGAAACCGTTCCAACATAAACTCCCTTTCCATGAGCAAGCAGAAAAGGCAGGTCTTGTACTTCTTTATTTGAAGCTGTAATGTTGTGATTTGCCCTCCAACGCGCCCTGAAATGCATGGATCGGTCATCCCATATATAAGGAACAGGTTGGACTAATCCATCAACGATTACATCCTGATTTCCATTATTTTCCAATTCTATTCTCAGAGAATGCTCAAAAGGCATCACATACCGGCAAATCATAGTACCATCAGGAAGGACAGTAAAAGGAAGTGATTTATATGGATTTATGCCTGGAGCAGCACCAAAAAAATCACCTACTGGTGATTGCACCTGCCCCGATGAGAAATCATCACAGATTATGTGCAGTACAGTTTGTCTCAGGGCTAATTCAATGTTTTTTGCCTGAATCCTTAAGGTGAGTTTTCCTATGGCTCCCGGTCCCTTCAGGGAAAAAACCTCCTTTTTTTCAGATGGCCTGAGCGATGAACTAAATGATTGGACCGGTTCTTTTGAAAGGATTTCAAGATGTTCTTCCGGGTCAGAAAGAGCCAGTGTTATCCGGTCGATTATCTCACTGTATTCAGTAATATCACCTGACGAAAAAGATTGTATACTTATTCCTTCCGGATATAACCGTACACCGATCTGATAAAAATGGATCTCTTTCAGGTTGCCAATCCATATCATTCGCAGGTGTTTGTTAAACGTGAAGGGTGTGTAGGAAGCATCCCGCTGGTATATGGTTTTGTTAAATCGCTCTCTATTTATTTCTTTCATTTCAGTAAAAGAATCATAGGAACGACGAAAAAACGGATCGGCTTCCCCTTCATATACCGGTTTGGAAACGTCATCGATATACACCCGGATCTTTCCTGAGATAGCGGCTGTCCAGAGCCGTACTATAGCACCGGGACCCTCAATATCAGCTATAAGATATTCTCCTATTCCCTTTTCATCCGGGGCTTTTAAAACCTTTTCAAAATTGGGTATGGGTTCACCTCCGAAACCGTCTGAGTTGGCAAACCAATCTGGTCCGCCGGGTAGGATGCTTCGATGATCATAAGAGGAGAATTGTATCGTCTTGTAGTCTGGTTCAGGAAATTTTGACAGATTGTACAGATCGGTCATTTCTTTGAACAGGGAACCTGTTGTAATTACTGGTTGACCGGTACCGTCCGGAGCAGAAAATAATACTGCCAGGGTAATCAGGGTATTAATTATGAATTTTTGCATAACAGAGGATTTTATGGTTTATTTTTTTTATTTTTTTTTACTATGTTACCTGCCAGGGGTTTTCAGTTTTCCCACCAAAAAGTTCCTGTGTTTTTATTACTATTTATTTTTATATTATCTCCAATTACAGGAGTAAGTATTTTACAATTTTTATTTTCTGCATTTAGGAATAACTGCTTCATCGGGTCTGTCCATGAATGAAGGGAGATATTGAATTTTCCCCAGTGAATTGGCATCAATGTTTCTCCTTTTAAATCATCATGCGCTATAATTATTTTATTTGGCAGCATGTGAATATAAGGCCAATTTTCATTATACTGTCCACATTCCAGCAGGGTTAATTCAAAAGGCCCGTAATTATCTCCAATTTCCTTGAAATGCTTACCATATCCGGAATCACCGCAGAAAAAAACCTTATGATTATTAATATTTATTATCCATGAGCACCATAAAGTTTTATTTAGATCTATTATTTTCCTTCCCGAAAAGTGACGTGCTGGTGAAGCAATAATACTTTTTACTGAATCTATTGAATAATTTTCCCACCAATCTAATTCTACAATCTTTTCCCGTAACACGCCCCATTTCTCAAGATGTGCTGCAACTCCTAATGGTACTAAGAACTTATCAACTTTGTTATTTAACTGTTTTATTGTCTTATAATCCAAGTGGTCATAGTGGTCGTGAGAAATCAATACCATATTTATTTTCGGTAGATTTTCAACCTCAATTGGATTTGAGTATCTAAAACTTTTTGTTCCCATAAATGATATAGGAGATGCCCTTTCACTAAAAACAGGATCTATTAAAACAAAATATCCATCTATGTTCAAAAATACTGTAGAATGCCCAAACCACACAACAAAAAGCCCACTATCGCATTTTATAAAATCTTCTTTATTAAACGCCATTGTTTGAATAACAGAATCAGGTGTCCTGTTCCCTTCTCCATTAAAATAATCCTTTATGGTTTTAGAAAACGGAGTATTTTCTTTTCTTATAGTTGTTTTAACCAGATTTTTGAACGTACCGTTTCTAAAATTTTGTGATGACTTTATTTTTTCCAAACTATATCCTTTTGATTGTGCGCCAAGCTGTGGTGCAAAATTGAACCATATCAGTCCAATTAGTATTATTATGGCAATTATTGAGTAAATCATTTTGCTTCTTAGCCTTTATTTATTTTTTGATTGATAAAACACACCTCTTTCCTGTCGCACTGCCTCAATTTTATTGTCGGCTTCTATTGTATCAAGATATTTGTTGATTTCATTTTTATGCAATCCAAGAATTTTCGCCAGGTCTTCAAGCGTACATGGCCTCCTGAATATTATTTCTAAGATTGCAGTTTCAATGTCTTTCCGATACGATTTAATATCTTTTCTTTTCGGGGCAGCAGCAATTATTTCAACATTATCAAGTTTCCAATAATCCACAACATATTGTAATTCATTTTTTCCGGCAGCCCTGATATCCGGAATAACTCCCGGCCTGTCGAGTGAATTAAGCTGAATTGAATCCGGCATAATTTTTATAAATGCTTTTTTCAATAGTTTCAAATCGGGTTCGTTATCATTGTAGCCTGGTATAATCAAAACTTCAAGCCAGATTTTACCCTTAAATTCTTTTCTAAACTCCTCTAAACCTTTAACATAATCATTAATATTTATAGAATGGATAGGTCTGTTGATTTTGTGAAATGTCGAATCTGAAGCAGTATCTAATGATGGTAAAACAACATCGGCACTTAGTAATTCGCTTCTTACTTGTTTATCTGAAAATAATGTTCCATTTGTTAAAACAGCCACAAGAATATCAGCGTAATTTGATTTAATATACTGAAGAACATCGCCAATACGGGAATTAAGAGTTGGCTCGCCAGACCCTGAAAAAGTAATATAATCAGGTGCAGGATTATTATTCATAAAATACTCTAACTCTTTAATTACCTCATCAAAAGGAACATATTCTTTTCTTTCTGTTGTTAAATTAGTAGTTCGTCCGCATTCGCAGTAAATGCAATTGAGTGAACATACTTTATGAGGAACCAGGTCGACGCCTAACGACATTCCCAACCGACGCGATGGCACAGGACCAAAAAGGTATTTATACATAACTTAATTCTTATTTTATATTATATATAAGGCCTAAACTGGATATTATAAATGGTTCTTCAGGATAATGCGTAGTTATCCTGGAACATTGGAAGGTTGGAATGTTG